>NZ_MDGL01000159.1 GCF_002742265.1 Maribacter sp. 4G9 | reverse complement strand
GCGGTGATGAAATCCGTATATTTGGCAACAAGGGAGGCCACCAAGAAGTGGTCCATGCCCATCAGGAACTGGGGCATAATTTTAAACCAGTTCCTTACAATCTATGAAAAAAGGGTCAGACTTTAGATAAAAGTCCAACCCTCGTTATTTTTAACTTACACACTTGGTGGGATAGTGTCGTTTGGCAATTTCAGTTCCTTTTTTACCCATAGCGATTCCAAAATGTGACGCTTTTAAAGCAGGGCCGTCATTTACCCCGTCACCAATCATGGCTACCACCTCATTATTTGCCTTAATGGCATTGATAATGCGGAGCTTGGCGTCAGGAAACATACGTGTATAAACCTGGGTTGTTTTAACTTTTTCCCTTAATTCAACATCGTTTAATTGCATCAATTCATCGCCGGACATGCATCGTTCGTATCCAATAAAATCAATTTCCTTAGCTATCGCAATTGCTGTTTCCAAATTGTCTCCGGTAACCAATTTCACATCGATTCCAGCTTTATCAAAAGAGGCCAATACCTTGGATATATTTTCTTTGGGTGGATCATAAAAGGCTACGATTCCTTTAAAATCGAATTTGAATTCTTGTTGTTTTTTAGGAAATTCCATACCCATAAAATGGGCCTGTCCTACCCCTAATAACCTATAGCCCTGTTTTCCCAAACTTTTTATGGTCGCTTCTAATTGGGACTTTTCCTGTGTGGTTAAATTTGAAATTTCAAAAAATGCTTCAGGAGCTCCTTTGGCCGCAATGATACGATGGCCATTTGCATTTTGGAAAAGATGCGTCATCATTGGCGGTTTACCTCCAATTGGGTATTCATGCACCATTTGGTAATTTAATCTTTCGTCGCTATCTATAAACTGATCATAGGCATTATGGAGTGCGACTTCCATAGGATCAAAGGGAATTGGTTCACTTGCCCACATGGCCAGTGTGATCAATTCTTTCTCAGCTTGGCCCATTTCAGTCCTTGGATCTGATGTTTCTCCAGATTGTAATACAAAGAGCTTTGCCAAACTCATTTTGTTTTGGGTAAGGGTGCCGGTTTTGTCTGCACAGATTACCGTAGCGCCGCCCAAGGTTTCAACAGTTTTTATTTGTTTTACCAAAACCCCCATTTTCATTAGGCGCCAAGTTCCCAATGCCATAAATGTTGTAAAAGCTACCGGTATTTCCTCTGGCAGAATGCTCATCGCAATTGTGAGGGCCTTGAGCAAGCTATCCAACAAATCCAAGGATTTATAATAATTAATTGCCCATACCAACAGAAAGACTGCCAGGCCCCAAACGGACATTTTTTTGACAAAATTTGAGATTTGTCTTTCTAGGGGTGTTTTTTCTTCTTGGATAGACTCCAGACTTTTACCTATTTTCCCTAGTTCCGTATTATTGCCTATTGCCACTACGGTGGCAATGGCCAAGCCACTTACTACTGTCGTACCACTAAAAATGGATTTATTGTCCTTTTCTGAGTCTTTAAAAACAGCAAGGTATTCTCCTGTTAAGATGGACTCGTTGACGGAAAAATCATTGGAATGGATAATGGTTCCATCAGCCGGGATTAAGGTACCCTCCTCGACCATAAGACTATCTCCAATAACAACCTGTTCGCTAGGTATTCCAATGACCTCTCCATTACGTATGACATTGCAATTAGGTTGTGTAAGTGCTTTTAGTTTTTCAATTGCCTTTCTGCTCCTAGAATCCTGATAAAGTGAAATAGAGGCTACTAAAACAATCGCTACCGCCAAAAAAACACCGTCTCCAACATTTCCGCTCATAAAATAGATAGATGAGGCAACCAAAAGCAAGATGACCATGGGCTCCTTGGCTAAACTTTTTAGTGCATCAAAAAATCCATTTTCACTCTTATAGGTCAAGGTATTTGATCCGTATTGTTTTCTGGAAGTCTCCACTTCCAGATCTGTCAATCCTTGAATGTCAAATTTGCTTGAGGACATACCGTTTTTTGTTTTCTCAAAAGTAAAGGCAAGAAAATAGATGGGACTGACCTACATCATTTTGATAAGTGCTTATAGCAACTATTTTCGATTTATAAAACTAATGTTTAACCTTAAAATAAAAATGTTATGTCACTCGTAAAATTTAAAAGAAGACCTTTTGGTAATTTGATTACCCAAGATTTTTTTGATATGGACGATTTCTTTGATAACCGCAGTTGGGCCAGGGATATGATGCCCGATCAATTCTGGAACGGTAAGAGATCAGAACCTGCCTTGAATATAAAGGAAAACGATGACAAGTTCGAAATTGAATTGGCGGCACCTGGTTTTGCCAAAGAGGATTTTGAAGTTACCATTGAAGACGGCTGTTTAAATATTTCCGCTGAAAAGTCTACTTCTGATGAGGAGAAGGAGGAAAACTATACCCGAAAAGAATTTAGTTATAACGCTTTTCAACGCTCCTTGCAATTGCCTGAAACTGTAAAACAGGAAGCTATAAAAGCCAAGTACAACGATGGTATTTTAAGCTTTACTCTTGCAAAAAAGGAAGAAGCAAAAAAAATACCTCCCAAAAAGGTACAGATTTCATAAATTAATTTACTTATAAACTTTTATCAAAAATAATCCCCTCTCAAATGAATCCATTAGTATCTATTTAGAATGGATTCATTTGGGATGGGTTTCCCTTATTTCTTTTTAGGTGATATCCCCCTTAAGTGCAAGGGAAATTTAATAAGGGTCTATATATACTTGATAAAATTTAGATATAATTGCTAGTCTAATTTTCAATCGTCTAGTTTTTAGGACCTTTAACAAGACTACTGTTTCCTAAGGCCTCTTTGGCGGATTTGTACCCCAGTTCAAAAAGGGTATCTATATTTTTTAGGGAAAACATACTAAACTCTGCCATGTGCTCTGGACGTATCAAAACATCACAATGAGCAAATTTTAGGGCAGTTTCGTTGGCAACCATTATATGGTAAGCTCGCTCTAATACATTATGGGCATGCTTCAACTCCGTTTTTTTTATTTTTTCAAATGGATTTACATAGATTCCTACAATCTGATCGCAAAATTCTTTAATAAGTTCAACTGGAAAATTGTTCAAAGTGCCTCCGTCAACATAATAGCCGTCTTTAAAGGAAACAGGTGCGAATAATCCAGGAACGGCTGCAGAGGCCAATACAGGTTTAATGAGCTCACCTTTGTTGAAGATTTTTAAAGTACCGTCCAAAAGATTGGTCGCGGTGACATGCAAGGATATCCTTAAGGATGAAAAACTATCCTTGGGAAGATAAGCCTTTAAGTGCTCATAAAATTTTTCAGTATCCACAAACCCAGGTTTGTTTCGTGCATATTTATCAATACTGAAAACTTGTGTTGTTTTAAAAAATTCCAATATTTCTTCCCAATTGCGACCCCCGGCATATAGTGCACCAACTATGGCTCCTGAACTGGTCCCGGCAATATGGGATGGGTGGACACCAATTTCCTCAAGTGCCTTTATGGCACCAATATGAGCTACGCCCCTAA
The DNA here is from genome assembly GCF_002742265.1 of Maribacter sp. 4G9. Taxonomy (GTDB): domain Bacteria; phylum Bacteroidota; class Bacteroidia; order Flavobacteriales; family Flavobacteriaceae; genus Maribacter. The sequence goes on along the minus strand of NZ_MDGL01000159.1, from coordinate 18,420 downwards.
CGCCTCCTCCTGATAGTACCAATCCAACATTCATATAGACTTTAATTGAAGCTCGCGCAAAAATACTTTCTTAGTTCCTTGGTTAAAATGACAATCATCATATTTAGTCTTATTAGTACTGGTATGACCAAAATCATTTCTTTCCCTATATATCCGCAATACATTTATTTAAAAATTTACAACAAGTTCTTCGCCAAGTTTTATTCCTAATCAGTGTAATGGTAATAGCTGGGATTGGGATGTAAAGAGTCAAATGAATAAGGTGTTAACCAAAAGAAGTATCTGTTAAACCATTAAAAACGACATAGATGTACTTTAATTAAATAGATTCCTTAAATGCTAGAAGAAAATGAAAACAATTCTATTGATAGAGGATAATGAAACTGTAAGGGAAAATACGGCAGAAATAATGACTTTGGCCAATTATAACGTAATAACCGCAGAAAACGGGAAAATTGGATTGGAAAAGGCCAAGGAATTTTTACCCGACTTAGTTATCTGTGATATCATGATGCCACAAATGGATGGATATGAGGTACTAAGGTCTTTAGCCGATAATAGTGGAACATCAAGTACTCCGTTTATTTTTCTAACGGCAAAAACAGATAGGTCCGATAGGCGAATGGGGATGAACCTTGGTGCCGACGACTATTTAACCAAACCTTTCGAAGAGGAAGAGTTATTGGATGCGATTTCTTGTCGCTTGAAAAAGCATGACAATTTAGAAAAGGAAATTGCAAAAAAACTAGAGGGTATCCATTCATTTCTAGCGGAGGCTTCAGAATATGTTGATTTGGAAGGACTTTCTAAAAACCGCACCGCAAGGCCTTTTGAGAAAAAGGAAATGGTTTTTTGGGAAGGCGACAATGCCCAGTCGCTTTATTTCATAGTAGCTGGAACAATAAAAACATACAAAGGCACGGAATCTGGTAAGGAACTTGTCACCGGAATCTATGGCCCAGGTGATTTTTTAGGACAATTATCATTGCTTAATGTGGCCGGGACTTATGTAGAGAATGCAGTTGTTTTGGAAGATGCTGAAATTGGTGCGATACCCAAAAAGGACTTCCTAAAACTGCTATATGGAAACCCTATGGTCTCCCAAAAATTCATCAATATCATTTCTAATAATCTAATTGATGTTCAAACTCAGTTGGTAGACATGGCTTTTGCTTCAGTGAGACAACGTGCCGCAAAGGCCCTTTTGGAGCTATATGACAAGGGATTGATCAAGGATAAACCAGAAGATGGAAAGTCTATTCCCCGTGAGGATTTTGCCGGCATGATAGGTACAGCAACGGAAACGGCCATTCGTACCCTTTCTGACTTTAAGGATGAAGGCTTAATTACCACAGATCGTAGCAGAAGAATTGTTATTTTGAACAAAAACGAACTTGAAACTGTTGCGGATTCCGGATGAAAAATAAAAATTGAATTTAAGATTGACGCCTATTGCGAATAAAATCCATTACTTTTTTTGCAAAATATGCCACGATTAAATTTTTCCATCCACCGCTGGTTCCAATGTTCGAACCTAGGCTTTTAATTAAATTCAAAGGAGCTAAATCTGTTTTGGCTCGATAATAATGAATTTTTAGGCTTTCTTGACTTATTTCCCGCTCCAGCTTTAATATTTTTAAGCGGGTATCCATTTCCTCAAATGAACTGTACTCCCTTTTCATCGTTGTTCGAAATAATAATTAGAAAATTTCCTTAGGATAGGAGCGTTTAATTTCTTCCTGAAAATATAAAACATAATTATTACGAGTACATAAAAAGTACCAATTATAATAAAACCGCCATAGTAATTGTCCATTGATTCTGATATTGCCAAACAGGCGGCGAACGATAAAAAGAGTAAAGCAAAAACGGAAACCATACCAATGAGCAGCGATTGAAAGATAGAGGTAACAAAGTGCATGAGAATCTTGAATATCCTGAGTCTCACATACTCGTCGCTAGTTTCCATATAAGACCTCATTTCGGCTTCTGCACCCAAGAGGTTTTCTTTGAATTCATCAAAGGCCATAGCTACTATTTTTGTAGTTGGGCGTTCTTCCTTTTAAGTTCTTCGAGTTTACGCTCTAGATTTTCAATAATATCATCCGCCTTGTAGCTCATTGTTGAAATGGCTTCATCCAATTTTCTATCAAAAGCGTCCTTTTTTTCGTTCGCCGATTTTGTAAGTTCATCTTTGGCGTGAGATAAACGATCTGCAAGATCATGAGCGGTATCGTCAACTTTCCTTTTAATTTTATGGCGTGTCTCAACGCCCTTATCGGGAGCATAAAGAATTCCTATTCCCGCGCCTATGGCGGCTCCTGTTAATAATGCCAGTAAAACATTTCCACTATCGTTTGTCATAATTTTGGTTTTAAAATTATTGTGTTCATTAAAAATTCAATCTAAAAATAGGTTGGAAACAATGTACACGAAATGACCTCGGTCATGATTCTTGAATTTGATGATTTACCGGGTGTATACAAAAGATTTATAATTGTAAATACCTGCTAATGAGACTCTTTTAATTTTCATGCGTCTGGGAATTATACCATATGAAGGCTACAGCTTTTGACGAATATGGATTCTTAACAAAAGAATATATCGACAAAAAACTGAGATTGCTTTCTGTACAACTTCTGTCCAAGATTTTTGAGGTATAAATTGTTAATACGGCATAAAAAAACAGGAGACTAAAATCTCCTGTTTTCCGTGAAACGTTCAAATTTGTTTATGCTTTCTATCTAGCTTGTAAAACGCTTTATTTCTAAAATGACCTAAAAGACGATTTTAGCATCAACGATATCTTCCGTTACACTATGGTCCATTTTTCCTTATGGAACTATAGACCAATATCGTATGTAAAAAGAAACCGAGGCACCAAGGTGCCTTGGTTTCCTAGAAGATGTTCTTCAACCCAATTTCCACTTACATTGATCCATATGGAATATATTGCTATATCCCTTGGTGATACAAACGGTTTAAAATGGGCTTCCTTAACCTCTTCTTATCTAACAACTTAGTTTTCGAAATCGATTACTAAGTATATTGTATTTTTCAATGAACTTTTTCTTTTAAATATATAGCTAAAATACTGTGCTAAATATTTACACAAAATGACCTAGGTCATTTTGTCCATATTTTTCAGAAAAAAATTCAGGATAATACAGAACTACAATATCATTCTGAACATGCCGTACACCAAGTGCTTTATAAGCGGTCTTCTCTGCAAGTTCCCGTTTCTTAAAAGAATATACCCTTCCCTTGAGCCACCCCGTATCATCATCTATCTGTATGCGTATTCCTTTAGCGTCAAGACCGGCCAAGCGCTCGTAGGTTTTTGTTATTTGACTCAATATAAGGTACTATTTCTATTCTATTAATGATTCCCTTTACACCCAAAAGATCTTGTAAGATATGTTGGGCCAATTTCCTTTGATATTCCCAAGAAACTTGCCCGGACAAATGAATATAACCATCTTCCACAAATACCATTATTTTTTCTTTGGGTATAGCTGTATTCCATTCTAAGGCGTTCACCGCTGCACTCGCAATTTCCGTATCTGTTTTTTTGTAGTCCTCCCCATATGTTACTTCAATGTCCTATTTTTTGGAGTATCTACAGAGGGTGAAGTTTGGGTACGCAGGAAAGAGTTGCCATCAAGATACAATGATGCAAATTTAGCGCGCTCGCGTTATGAAAGAATTCAAAATTATAGCGAAGAGAATATTAGTAGCTATCATGAAAAAAACAATACAAATCGAGGCAGGAGTAATAGGACCGTTAAAAGAAATAATAATTGACTAAGAAATTAAATTAAATACTTGTTTTGCAATCTCTAATTCTTCATTGGTAGGAATAACCAAAATCTTGACCTGGGAGGAATCGGTATTTATTTCTCGTAATACATTTGACAGTTTTTCATTTTTGACCGAATCCAATTTAATACCCAGATAATCCATGTCCAAACAGGCAAGTTTTCGAATTAAACTGGAGTTCTCCCCAATACCGGCTGTAAATATGATAGCATCGAGTCCGTTCATTGCCGCTGTATATCCTCCAATATATTTTTTAATTCGGTAGGCGTTCATGTCAAGTGCCAATTGACAGTTTTTGTCCCCTTTTTCTGCTTTTGCTTGTATATCCCGTAAATCACTAGATCCTGTTAGGCCAAGCATTCCACTTTTTTTATTCAATAATTGTTTTACCTCGTTTAGGGAGTAACCTAAACCATCCACCAAGTGAAATATAACTGAATGGTCTATATCTCCACTTCTTGACCCCATGATCAGGCCATTGGAAGGGGCAAAGCCCAAACTGTGGTCCACACTTTTACCGTTAACTATAGCCGTCATACTACATCCATTTCCTAAATGAATGGATATTATTTTTGAGGTTTCCCGGCCAAGATATTTTATGGCTTTTTCGGAAACGTATTTATGACTGGTACCGTGGAATCCATAAACCTTAATGTTGTCCTCGGTATAAAATTCATTAGGAATAGCATACTTTCTAGCCTTAATCGGCATGGTTTGATAGAAGGCCGTATCAAATACGGCCACCTGTTTTGCCGTTGGAAATAATTTTTCTGCAATTTCAATACCTTCCAGGTTAGGTGGATTGTGCAATGGGGCCAATGCGGAATAGTAATTTATTTCATCTTTTACAGCCTCGGTGATTAGTGTCGTTTCCGCAAAGGAATCGCCACCATGTACGACACGGTGACCTACCGCATGGATATCTTGCGGATTTTCAATTGCCCCTTTTTGCGTATGTGTCAAATAGTTGGCAAGGATACTTAACCCTTCTCGATGCGTCTTTATTGGAACGGTTTCTTGAACATTGATATCATCCTTTTTAAAGCGCAGTATAGCATCTTCATAACCAATACGTTCCACCATTCCGGAGCAAATTATCTTTTCCAAAGGCATTTCTAAAAGTTTGAACTTAATCGAGGAGCTTCCGGAATTGAGAACAAGTATTTTCATTATTCATTTTTATATTAAAGACCTTGGGCCTGTATTGCCGTAATAATGACCGTATTGTAAATGTCCTCTACAGTACATCCACGGCTAAGATCGTTAACCGGTTTATTAAGACCTTGTAGCATTGGACCAATGGCCAGTGCTCCAGTTTCCCGTTGTACGGCCTTATAAGTGTTGTTTCCTGTATTGAGATCAGGAAAAATGAAGACGCTTGCCTGGCCTGCTACCTGGGAATCGGGTAGTTTGGCGAGACCTACCTTACTGTCAACGGCTGCATCGTATTGAATTGGACCTTCCACTTTTAGTTCCGGTCTTTTTTCCCTGATGATTTCGGTTGCTTTCCTTACGCGATCTACATCTTCACCAACACCCGAGGCTCCTGATGAATATGAAAGCATGGCTATTTTGGGTTCAATACCAAAAGCAATACTGGTAGCCGCAGATGAGATGGCAATTTCTGAAAGTTGTTCCGCGGTAGGATTGGGATTGATGGCACAATCTCCAAAGATAGTTACCCTATTGGGCAAGCACATAAAGAATACAGAGGAAACAATAGAGACCCCTGGCCTTGTCTTAATAAATTGCAGGGCGGGCCTTATGGTATGTTGTGTGGTATGCACGGCTCCGGATACCATGCCATCCGCGTGTCCCATGTACACCATCATTGTGCCAAAATAGGAAACATCTTCCATCAAGTCTTTTGCCATGGCCAGATTAACGTTCTTATGCTTTCTTAGTTCAAAAAGGGTAGTTGCGTACTCCAAGAAATGTGGTGACTCCGCTGGATTTACGATGTTTATGGCCGATGCATCCAAAACTATATCCAATTCAATGATTTTACTCTTGATTTCTTCTGGGTTTCCCAATAGTGTAAGGGTTACGGCATCTGCATCTATGAGCTTTTTAGTGGCGAGCAGAATGCGCTCATCCGTACCTTCTGGTAGCACAATGTGTTTTTTTTCCGATTTCGCCCTTTTTAAGAGATTGTACTGGAACATTCTGGGGGTTATACCACGGGGCTTAAACGTTATTAACCGTTCCGCCAGTTGGGTGGTGGGAACATGTTTCTCAAATTCCTGTATGGATGTATTGATTTTTACGGTGTTCTCAGCGTAGATTTTGGGTCGAATGGTACCAATTTGGTTTGTTACGGAAAAAGTACCTCCCTGTACGGATAGGATGGGTACAATATCGGACAGTCCTTTAATCAATTTAACAATTGATTTCTCCGGCAACAATCCACCCGTTAATACAATCCCGGAAATATTGGGATAATTGGCAGAAATATTTGCCTGTAAAGCCCCTAATATTATATCTGCCCTATCGCCTGGTGTAATCACCAAGCTGTCCTTCTTAAGATGGGTGAGATAATTCCTCAATTGCATTGCACCAACACTAAAGCCACCGGCTTGGTTGTTCAAAAATTCTTCACCAAATAGTATTTTGGCCTCCAGTTCTTTTGAGATTTCTTTGACAGTGGGGTTCCCCAATAGCGGATTTGTTGGAATGACACCTACCAAAACATTATTTGGAAGTTTCTTTTGTAACCCCGTAGTTACAATATCAATATTTTTTGGCTCAACTTTATTGGCAACGGTCAATAATACTTCTACACCCTTTTCTTTAAAGGAATCATAGGCCATAAAAAGGTTGCCGATGAGTTCTTCCAAAGTTTTACCGGTTCCGCTTGCAATAATTACTGTAGGAATGCCAAGGTTTTTGGCCACAAGCACATTGATATCCCACTCGATTATCGCACCTTCGCCAGAAAAATCTGTTCCCTCAACAAGGATAAAGTCGAAACGGTCCTCTATAGCCTTGTATTTATGTATTATTTGACCAAGAATTTCGTCGTCCCTGTCTAAGTTTTTTTGTTTTACAACTTCACTTCTAGTATAAGCGTAGGCATCTTTAAATTCCAAATCCAATTCAAAATGGGTAATGATAGTATGGATATGGCTGTCCATAGTCCCTTTTTCAAAGTCGTCTATTATTGGCCTGAAAAAGCCAACTTTTGCCGCTTTTCCCAGTAGGAGTTGCATTAATCCTAAAGAAACTATCGATTTTCCACTATTTGGTTCAGTGGTGGCAATGTATATGGCTTTGCTCACAGGTAAAGGGTTTTGTGGCTAACAAATTTATGGGATTCTTTAATGTTAATCCACTTAGTCTTCAAAAACAAAAGAAGAAATTTTTTAAGATACCTTCTAGATTGAATTTCTTTTTTATAGGTCCTTAATTAAGATAGGGCAATATCATCTTTCATGATAAGGATTTAGTGCTAATTGCTACTTTCTGCCGTTCCAAAAGTGACTTTCTGTTGTTCGGCCTTGTTGATATTTTCTATACCTTGTAGTAAAGCATCAGGATTAAAGGAAATACTATCAATCCCTTCTTGAATAAGAAATTTTGCAAACTCAGGAAAGTCACTGGGAGCTTGACCGCATAATCCAATTTTTATATTTGATTTTTTTGCGGATTTAATTGCCATTGAAATCATACGTTTGACGGCTTCATCATTTTCATTGAACAGTTTTCCCATAATTTCGGAATCCCTATCAATGCCCAATGTTAATTGGGTCAGGTCATTAGACCCAATAGAGAACCCATCGAAGATTTTCGCAAATTCTTCGGCTAATATAACATTGCTTGGAATCTCTACCATGGTATATACTTTCAAACCATTTTCGGTACGTTTAAGTCCATTATCTTCCATCACTTTAAGTACTTTTTTACCTTCTTCGACAGTTCTGCAAAAAGGAACCATAACCTTAAGATTGATGAGCCCCATTTTTTCCCGTACTTTTTTTATCGCGGCACATTCCAGGGTAAAACCATCTTTATATAAATCACTGTAATATCGTGATGCTCCCCTAAAACCCAGCATAGGGTTTTCCTCCTGGGGTTCAAAATCCGTTCCCCCTATAAGGTTGGCATATTCGTTCGTCTTAAAATCACTTAACCTTACAATGACTTCTTTTGGATAAAAAGCCGCGGCTATAACTGCTATTCCTTCCGCCAGTTTATCAATAAAATAGTCGGTCTTGTTGGCGTATTGGCTTGTCAATTGCTCTATCTTATTTTTTACTTTGGGGTCTTTTAATTCATCATATTTCACCAAGGCCATAGGGTGTATCTGGACGGAATGCGTAATGATAAATTCCATCCGCAATAAACCGATTCCATTATTGGGATAAAATGAAAGTTGAAAAGCGTTTTCCGGATCGGCCAAAATCATTTTGGCTTCTGTTTTTGGAAGATGGATGCCTGAAAAATCGATTTCACGTTCCTTAAAAGGGAGTTCCCCTTCATAAATATACCCGATCTTTCCTTGGGCACAGGACATGGTAATCATTTCACCGTTGACTATTTCTTCTGTAGCGTTGCCACAACCTACAATAGCAGGGACACCCAATTCACGGGCAACTATGGCCGCATGACTGGTTCTACCCCCTTTATTGGTAATAATTCCACCGACCTTTTTGAGCAAGGGATCCCAATCTGGCGTAATGGTGTCCGTCACAATAATGGACTCTTTGGTCAAAGGCCCCGCTTCTAAGGGAGAGTTCAAAAGTACAGGATAACCTATTTTGATTTTAGAACCAACAGCATCTCCTTTTACCAGCACTTTGCCCTCCTGCAACAGTTGATACTCTACGTGTATGTTTTTGTTCTTGGTATGGTGGACCGTTTCTGGACGGGCCTGGGTGATGAACAATTCTTTTGTAATTCCATCCTTGGCCCATTCAATATCCATGGGTTTGTGGTAATGTTCCTCTATTAGTAGGGCCCACTTGGCCAAGGTTATAATTTCATTGTCGGTCAATACATACTGTTCTTGTAGTTCTAATGGAGTATCGATGTTCAAGGTGGTTTCCTTTTCTTTTTCCGAGGCATAGACCATGGTCAGTTTTTTATCGCCCAGTTTTTTCTGAATAATGGGATACATGTCCTTCCTAAGGTTAGGTTTAAAGACATAAAACTCGTCTGGGTTTACCGTGCCTTGTACAATGTTTTCACCCAAGCCCCAAACTCCTGAGAGTAAAACAACGTTTTCAAAGCCGGATTCAGGTTCTATGGTAAAACCCACCCCAGAACAGCTTTTATCTGAACGTACCATTAGCTGTACACCCACTGATAGGGCAACATCTTTGTGTTTGAATCCCTTATCCTCTCGATATTTGATGGCGCGATCGGTATAGAGAGAGGAGAAGCATTTTTTAACAGCTTCCAAAAGCTCTGGCTCTCCTTTAACGTTTAAAAAAGTATCGTGTTGACCTGCAAAACTGGCATCTGGGAGGTCCTCTGCCGTTGCACTACTGCGCACGGCTACAGCCAATTCACCATCGTTACAAAGGTCCTTATAGGCACGTGTAAGGGCGTTAGAAAATTCTTTGGAAAATTCGCTTTTAAGAATCAGGTTCCTTGCCCGTCTACCTATCAGATTTAAATTCGTGTATTGGTTTCTGTCCAATCCAGATAGGATATTTTCCAGAGCTTGCTGTATATCATTTTCCTTTAAGAAATTCCAAAAAGCGGTGGACGTACTGGCAAAACCATTTGGAATGCGTACTCCTTTTGGTAACAATTTATTATACATTTCTCCTAGAGAAGCGTTTTTACCTCCTACGTATGAAATATCCGTGATACCAATATGACTGAATTTTTTTATAAGCATTGCAACGAGGATATATGAATTGAATAAAAGCAACCTACTGGATGTCTTTATAAGACATCTTAAACTTATCGAGGACCTTTCTAAGATTCCCTTTTCTTACCTGTAATCGCATTAATTTTAATTCGGAAAACGATGGGCGAACCTTCTGATTCAATCTTGGCCGAAAACTCACTAATGTATTCAGGGTCCGTCCCTTCGGTGCGACTCAAAATATCCTTTATACCTTTCGAGAACTCATGAAGCATATTTTTTGCATCTATACCTTTTAATTCTTCAAAAGTGCCATGTACTTGAACAGTCTGCCAATTCGCTACTGATTTAATCTGGGTCACCATTAAAGAAATAGAAGTGTTTTTGCGCATTGCGGCTATCTTGTGTCCTTCAGAAGAGTAACTTGTAATGGTGTTACTTTCTCTATCATAATAATAGGTCATAGGCACTATATATGGACTTGCTCCCGATATATAGGCCAAGTTTCCAATATAGTTGCTGGACAGAATTCGAAGGTTTTCAGCACGTTCTAAATTTCTTCTCATAGCCTTGTTTTTTATCTTCTTCCAAAACTAGTTTTTACAAAGTGAAGGACATATGACATTGGTCATTTAGAAAGAAAAAGCGGATACATGTTTAGTGAACGTGAGTTCGATATAAAATGGAGTAAAAAAGCAGAAATAAACAATAAAGAAAAAGCAGAAAATATGTATATTTAAGTATCTAACAATCAAATATTTAACTAATTTTATGCTTATGATCTCTACCGATAGAATTACAGAAATTTTTTGTTTTATCGATGAGTTTCACCAAGAATTTGAACAAGTTCAAAAAGGACATCTTCTTCAAGCTGATTGCGAAATTAAAAGGAGAAATAGAAAATCCAAGCTTTCCAATAGTGAAGTAATTACTCTTATAGTACTCTTCCATTCCGGAAATTTCAGAAACCTAAAACACTTTTATCTTTTCTATATAAAACCACATTTGAAAAGTGAATTTCCTGAAACGGTACCTTACAACCGTTTTGTTGAACTTCAACGAAAGGCGGTGGTTCCAATGGCCTTGTTCCTCAAATGTGTTGTTTGGGTAAATGCACAGGTATTTCCTTTATAGATTCAACACCCTTGAGATCTTGTCATATTAAATGGGAAAAGCAGCATAGGACTTTTAAGGCAATACCCGCCAAAGGCCAATGTTCCATAGGATGGTTCTTTGGGTTCAAACTTCATTGGATCATCAATGATAAAGGAGAGATCCTGGATTTTATGCTTACCCAAGGCAATGTCGATGACAGGGAACTTTTAAAAAGTGATAATTTCCATAAGAAGATAATGGGGAAACTCTATGGCTACAAAGGGTACATAGGCAACGATCTCTTTGAAAAACTATTCGTCGATGGAGTGCATCTGGTCATCAAGATCAGAAAGAACATGAAGAACAGCTTGATGCATACCTACGATAAAGTGATGCTGAAAAAGAGGACCATAATAGAAACAGTAAATGACGAACTGAAGAATATGTGCCAAATCGAACACACCAGGCACGAAAGCTTTGACAATTTCCTGTCAAACCTACTCTCCGGACTTATCGCCTACAGCTTCTTTCCCAAAAAACCTTCGTTAAACCTGGAGATTATAGATCAAAGATTATCTTCTTAAGTCGAACTCACGTTAAACCAATAATGAAGTTGGTCATTACAACCAATACCAAGGACCTATTTCCCATATGGTAACATTGGCGTAACAGTTCCTTGAATTCAAAAAGGAAGTGTAATTGTCTCCTTGAAAAAGCGGCCTGCAAAATAGGATAGTTCTCCTATTTGGTTGAAGAAATGCTTTATCCTACTGACCATTTTTGAAGCGGTAAATACCGGTTTTGCAACGTAAACCATTCACAGATATAGATTGAAAAGGTTTTTTTTAAAATGACCAATATTATACTGGTAATGAGAATTGTCATCTTTTACTTTTTAGATTGGTGTTACTTTTATTCAACAAAAATTTACCATGAAACAGAAGTCAAAAATTGATTCGAATTCTTTCTACTTAAGTGAAGAGCGTACTTTTTTAGATGGTCCAAGGAGTAGATTCAAAGAATTTTGGTTTACACTAAAGGTTCAATATCACTTCATCAGGGCCTTTCGAAAATTGCACTTTATCGGACCTTGTGTTACAGTATTTGGATCTGCAAGGTTCGAGGAGGATAATATCTATTACAAAAAAGCGGAGGAGGTTGGCAAGGCGCTATCAGAAATGGGTTTTGCAGTGATGACAGGTGGCGGGCCGGGAATCATGGAGGCCGCTAACAAAGGGGCCTATCTCAATAATGGTTTTTCCATTGGTTGTAACATTATATTACCATTTGAGCAAAAACCCAATCCTTATCTACATAAATGGATTAATATTCCTTATTTCTTCGTACGTAAGTTTTTGTTATTGAAATATTCCTATGCCTTTGTTGTTATGCCAGGGGGTATTGGCACTTTAGATGAACTCTTTGAGGCATTGACGCTGATTCAAACTAAAATGATATACCATTTCCCAGTGGTAATTTTTGGAAAGGCATATCATAAAGAACTCTATCGCCATATTCAGACCATGGCGAAAAATGAAAGTATTTCGCAGGAGGATATGAATCTATTGTTTCTTACTGATTCTGTGGAGGAAATGACGCAACACCTTAAGGAATATGCTGTTAAGAGATTCGGACTTGTTAAAAAGCCTATGGAAACCAGGTGGTGGTTTGGTGAGACTCGACCTAAACGGACATGATAATGATCATTTCTTTATGCAGCCACAGGAACTACTTTTGACCATAAAATTATTTAAGGGAATAGTGATAGTTCTACTGAAAAAGACAGATATGGTTAGATTCGTTTACGTAGTTATATGGACCCTATTATTGATTTTGACGTCATGTAATGCAAAAAACTCCTACGCGTTAGAGGAAAGGCAGATGGAAAGAATTATTTCAAATACCGGTGGAGATGATGTAGAACTGCCAACAATGGTGCAAATAAAGAGAAATGTCGCCATAAGGGAGTACTTTGATTACATTGATTCCTTGGTAATTCGATATGATTCTTTATTGCCTTATCCATTGTCCGAACATATTATTGTAAGGAATAATCCATGGATAATTGACACCTTGGCCAATACGGATTATTATAGGATGATTTCCCGTGATTCCTTTGTATATGATCAGCGACAATTGACCGTACTCCCTAAAGGAAGTAAACTTCATATTCCGGATTCCATAAAGGCCAATCAAATACTTGGCGAATTTGCAAAAACCGAAATCGATGTTAATATTCCTGAATTCAAATTAAGGATATTTCAGGATTCGGTTTTGTTGTATACTTTTCCCGTTCGAGTAGGTCAAAACAGGGAACGTTACTTGAAATTTGGGGATCGTATAACTGATTTGCGTACCAAAACAGGTATTGGGACGATAATTGATCATGTCAGGCACCCTGAATTCTATAATCCAGCAAACGGAAGACAGTTTTATGTTACCAAACGTGATGATGGAAAAACGACCATCATGCCGCAAATCCCTTGGATCGAAACAGAAATCAACGGGATAAGAAATGGACAAATGATACATCCTACTACCAATCCTGAAACGTTAGGAAAGGCCTATTCAAATGGATGTATTGGCACAAGGGAAGCGGATGCGTGGATAATCTATTATTACTCGCCCATTGGAACAAAGCTAAAGATTCGCTATGATTTAAAGACGTATGAAGAAGGTAGGGTAGTGGCCTTATTTAAGGATATTTACGGTAAGAATAATTAAAACCGGATTTATACCCCCATTTTAAATAATTGCCATAGGAGTGTATAATCTTACTACACTCCTGATGGAAAATTGTCCAAACAAAAAAACGCTCGAGCAAGCTGAGCTATTTTTCTTGTTGAACTATTTATTCGTGATTACGAAAGTATTGGAAATAGAGTTACACTTCGTGTAAAGGGATATTTGCTTTAAACGGATGTTTACATGTACCTTTTAATACCATTAATCAAATTTAGATTGCGCATAGATAATGTTCGAGTCCGTTGTTTCTTCTCTTCTACTAAAAGTCCAGCATTGTCTATCTTTTCTCGGCTCATATTCCCGTAATGATTTGCTATATTTTTCCTTCTTCGCCACCTAGTGAGTAGAAGCTGGCTAAATTGAGCCACAAAAAACGGAATTTTTTGTGCCACTTAAAAAGTCATGTTATATATGGCCATAAAAGGATTTACGATATTAGTGCCATGCTCACTTAAGTCCGGCCCACGTTGTATACTTGGACCGGCACATCCACCTATGGTTAGTTTAAACTGACTTTAAGGTTCTTGTCGAAAAAAAATCGTTTTAAAGTAAATAATTTTTCAAGACATAAAGGATACTATTGTGTTCACATAATGAAGTCGTTTAAACTTTGTCAAATTGGCTAAAAAATTGCAGCATTGCACACATATTTCGTCTTTTTCTTGCTCCGTAGCCCTGCTATGCAGCTCAAAAAAGCCTTCATCTGGGCACAATGCTTTCAATTTTCGCTTCAATCCAAAAAGTTTAAACGACTTCAATTTAAAAAAACCCTGAAAGTAAAATTGGGTGTAAGTGGAAGGGCTCCCTCGTTTATTTCCTCGACCTCTCCATTTCTGATTCTGTAATAATGGTTTAGGGTGTTCTGCTTATTCAATGAATTCCAAATGGAAAATCCTGCAAGGCCTTTCATATTTTCATTAATGCTGAAATTGTAAATGGCTGAAAAATCCAACCGAAAAAAGTCCTTGATATTTTCATTGTTTGGAAGGTCGTAGTTCAGTGCTCCGTTTTCATTTTCCGTGTTTAGGAGAATTGTAGTGGGCTTTCCGGTATGCCAATTTAATCCAGAGGAAACTTTTAAATTGCCAATCGTATAATTGATACCAGTAGTGATGGCATTTTTAATGTGTAAATTATTTGGAAATACACTGGGCATGAAGTTATTAAAACGATAGTTGTTGGATGTATATGAATAGCTGAACCAGGTGTTTATTCTTTTATACTGGCGGTTGACCAAGAGGTCCACGCCCTGTATCGTATAACTCCCTGTTTCTCTTGCATCTTCAAATTGATTTTGAAAACCTTGGCTCTGACTTGTAATCCCTGTGATTTTTTTAGTATAGCCATCCACACTGGCAAGCCAGCCCTTTCTTTTAAAGGTAAAGCCCGTACTTAGCTGTTTACCTTGAATGATGGGTATTTGATTTGGAGATGAAAGTACCCATCGCCTGTTCTCTACCCCCAAGAAATCATTTTGAAAATCGATGATTTGTGAGGTGGTCTGACTTTTAATTTCACCTAATACCTGAACGGAAAAGTATTTCAAAAATCGTTTGTTCATACTAATTCGTGGCTCAACCAAAACCGTGTTGAATTTATTGATGTGATTTGCCCTAACTCCTCCGTTAATGACCGTCTTAAGTTTTGGTATCGTGTAGTTTATCTGTGCATAAAGGCTATTTGTTCTTAAGACCTGTTTATCCAGTTGCCTAAATAAGGGATTGTTTATTTCTTGAAAGTTTTCGATACCTGTTTCATTGTATTGATATCCTAGCGCTAGCTTTAAATCTGAATTGAAATTAATATTGCCCCCAACCTTTAAACCATTTTCAGTAACGTGATTTTCTTGGGACAGGGCTTGATTGTCAGGTATGTTCGCGTTTATGGATTTCAGTTTGTACAAGCTACCATATGCTTGAATATCCGTAAAGAATTTTTGGTTCCAATTTTTTCTGTAATACAATCCTGTACTAATGTTATTTTGCGATAGATTACTGTTTCTAAACACCTGCTCATTATTGATATCGCCCACCTCGGTCAAACCCAATTGGTTGCCCAAGATGATAAAATTGAAATTGAATAAATCATTTTCGGTAGGTTTATAAAGCAATCTCGCATTGGTGTCAAAGAAAGAAAAACCAACTTGTGATGGTTTTTCTTCTTTTCCAAAGCCCACTACTTCAGTGTTCTGAAAAGACTTCTCAAAATAGGAGGCATACGTGGGCGACTCGATTAAATTATTTATGGATTTTCTGCCGGAAAGTTGCAAGGACATTTTTGGCGATAACGGTAGGTCTAAAAAAGCATCTGTGCTCAAAAGATTAAAGCCCCAATTAACCTTGTATGTAGTGTTCAATTTTTTTTCCGTTTCCAATTCCACGATCCCCGAAACGCCATCACCATAAAAAGCACTACTGCCATTTTTGGTTATGGTAGCCCTGCTGGTGAGATAGGGGTTGAATGCAGAGATAAGTCCAAAGAAATGACCTGTTTGGTACATTTTAATTCCGTCCCAAAGTATAAGGGTCTGATCGCTAGTACCTCCTCGAATGTTGATATTGGAGACGGTTTCGTTAACACTCAATATGCCGGGCAGCTCTTGGATTGATTTGAGGACATCGGGCTCAATAAGTCCAGGAAGAATATCAAACTCATTAAAGTCTATGGTAGTGCTTCCATTTAAATTTTGACTAATGCCCCTTGCAAGATAATTGCTGATGAGCGTAACGGGTTGAAGCATCTCAACCATCTCATCGAAAACAATAGTTCTGCAATCTTCATTTTCAAAAAAATCCATCGAAACGGATTTTGCCCGATTATCTGGAGGGTATATAAATATCAATTCAGAATCATCCTTTGAAAGAAAAGTGAAATTTTTATCGCCCTCGATTGTTAATCGTTGATAGTCGGTTATAACGGTATATTTATTTTGTTCCTCATTTTTGTTGGCATTCCTAATGCGTCCACACACTCGCTTTAAATCATGCTTTAAGGACACGGCAATAATTTCTTTGTCAAGAAGGGTAAAGTTGAAAAGGGTTTTATCGGTTAATATAGAAAGTGCCTCTGAAAGACTTTTTGGTTTGTTAAAATCGACGAAATGGGATTCTAATTGTTGGTCGTGATAATTGAAATTACATTGGAAATCGTTTTCTAAAGCTGCAAGAACACTTTTAAGGGATTGTTTTGAAATATTTTGCTGTGCATTACCTAGTGATGACAATAAGATCACGCATAAAACAAATAACCTTGACACAGTATTCAAAATACTATTCTTTTATTAACACGATGTCTCCTGTAATTTCGAATTGTAAATTTAGTGGAACGGTCAATGCTCTTAATGCTTCTTCTAAATTATCACTGCTGATTTTTCCCGTAAAATTTTGGCTTAGGTCTATGGCACTTGATATTTGTAAGGTTATACCATACTGTTTTTCGATGTTCTCGATTACTTTGTTCAAAGGAATGCTTTTAAATAATAAGCTGTTAGATATCCATGTGGGCTCCGAAATGAAAACATCCAGGGGCGCATCTCCCATACCTGTATTTAACTCCTTGCCAGCCTCTAAGATAGTATTCTTGTTATTTGCCATAATACTGACCTTGCCTTCATAACATGTTACAACTAATCCGTTGTCTTCCTTTACATTGAATTGGGTACCTAGCACCGTTATGATCGCATCTTTTGCATGCACAGCGAAGGACGAACCTTTCTCAACCTTGAAAAATCCCTCTCCGTTCAGTGTAACGTCCCGTTGTTGTTTCCAGGACCGTTTATTATAAACAATACTGCTGCCCTGGGTCAATATAACACTACTCTCATCAGGTAGGGTAACCGAAAAACCATTATGGTCTGCTGTTATTGTGGTCACATGCGTTCTAAAAAAACTGAAATAAAGGCCAAAAATGACCACCACGCTGGCAGCGACGGCTAACATGGAACGGTTTGCAAATTGGCGTTTTCTTTTTTCGCTCTTTATTTTATTTTTGATAGTGATGTAGGAATCATCTAGGTCAAAAGCGGGCGCTTTAAATTTATGGGCGTTATCTATAATATATTCATAATCAGCAAAATCATCCGAAGTTTTTAAGACCTTCAATTCTTCGCTGGTAATTGAGCTATTCAGCCACTTTTTTAACAATATTTTATTTTCAAGTTTGTCCATTCTATATTAAAAACAATTACGCATAAAATACTCCTACCCTTTTTCACTACTTTTTTATAGCCTCCTTGATTTTTTTGAGGGCCGCATAGATTCTTTTTTCAACCGTTTTTTGACTAATCCCTAGAATTGCAGCTATATCGCTGTGCTTCTTTCCTTCTATTTTACTCAACATAAAGGCTACCCTTTGTGACTCCGTTAGTTTTTCCAATGCTTCCTTATACCTTAATAACTTTGGATCTGCCTCTTTTATGAACTCTGGCTCCTCGGCCTGTTGTGTAGGTGCAGTATTGGCAAAGTTTAAAACTACTTTGTTGTGCTTTATTTCATTTAGGCTTAAATTCTTTGCAGTTACAAATAAAAACCCTTTTGCATTTTCAAATTCGATGTTTTTACAGTTTTCCCATAATTTTACAAAAGCATCCTGAACTTTGTCCTTTGTATTTATTTGATTTCCATATCTGTAATATAATGTATCGTACAATTCTTTTGAAAATCTTTTATAGATTAGGGAAAAAATTTGTTCCTCACACACATTATTGAATAACTTTTTAGGCATTAGGGTGGGAGAATTTTATGTTAAGTTGTCTTTATAGAAAATGAAGTGGTTTAAACTTTTTTTGGATCGAAAGACAGGGTTGCAGAGATTTGTGTTGTGAAACATAAGTCAAACCAAAACAACCCTTTATGTACTTTATTCTTGACAAAGATATGATAGAAGAATCAATAGTCGCATACCTTCCTTCACCTAGTCGTGGCTTTAACGTTACGGTACCCATGGCC
>NZ_MDGL01000158.1 GCF_002742265.1 Maribacter sp. 4G9 | reverse complement strand
GGTCCGGGGACATGGAAAAGGTCCTGCCAGAGAAAAGATCGGTCGAACAGTGTACCTTCCAACTTCGCTTGTGTATGTCGATACCAATGAATAACTTGGGTGGAGCAGTTTGTTGTGTTTTCATATCTTTTGATTTTGGTGAATCTTAAAGATACTCGACAGGCTGCTTTTACATAGATGCTATAAGTAATTGCTTGTTCTCTCCTACTTTGGAAATTCCTGCGGAATTTCCAACTTGGTGTGTACTTGCAAATTTAAGTGCTAACCCACGCAACTACTCATAGCCGAGACCGTTACCTGCAAGCTAAAAAAAGAGCCACCGCACGGTCAAGCACATTTCATTTTGCTCGTGCCTCGCAAAATAAAAAGAGCTTGCCCTTCCCCACCGCCACCCGAAATTGTTGATAAATATTTAGCTCATTATATGAGATGTTAAAATATCACGCTATATTTGAGAAATAGAAAACAATCTGAAATGAATCGGATAAAAGAAGTTTTAGAAGAAAGAGGTATAAAGCAGACTTGGCTTGCTGAAAAATTAGGAAAAAGCTATAATATGGTAAATTCCTATGTTCAGAATAGAAGACAACCAAGTATTGAAGATTTATACAAAATAGGAGAGATTTTAAACATTGAAGCTAAAGATTTACTCGTTGAGTCGTTAGAAAAAAAGAATTAACATATATGCTAGCAACTTACAAGTTAGAAAGAGAATTTTTATCATTATTAGAAGAGCCACAATTGCGGTTATTTGAAAATGAATTTAAAATTAAAAAAGAGCAATTTCTCGGGATTAAATATGAGAAAAGAGGATATACTGTAAATGATAAAATAGAACAAATTATTGACAGCAAAATACAAACTATTGGATTCTTTTCTGGTGCAGGTGGTCTAGACATTGGTTCTCAACTTGCAGGAAGCAAAGTAATTTCAAGCTTAGATT
This sequence comes from Maribacter sp. 4G9, assembly GCF_002742265.1. Taxonomy (GTDB): domain Bacteria; phylum Bacteroidota; class Bacteroidia; order Flavobacteriales; family Flavobacteriaceae; genus Maribacter. Next base: position 3,381 of record NZ_MDGL01000158.1, on the reverse strand, counting down.
TTGACAGAGATAGTGTAGCTACAATGAAGAGAAACGGATATTTCTCGCATTCCTCACACTTTCACAAGGACATTAAAGAGATGAGTGCAGTTGACTATTCTAAAATAATCAAAGCACATAATCCTGAAAAATTAATCCTTGTTGGAGGACCTCCTTGTCAGCCTTTTTCCAAAGCTGGTTATTGGGTAACGCATAAAAACAGGCTTGGTAGTGAAGACCCAAGAAATATGATTGGTAATTACTTAAGAATGATTGAGGAATTAAATCCTGACGGTTTCATTTTGGAAAATGTAGAAAGCTTACTTCATCCAAAAAACAAACAAGCCGTCCAAAACTTAGAAGAAGCAATAGATAAACTAGGCTATAAATACATTGTGTATAGAGCAAATGCACTTGATTTTGGTGTTCCTCAAAAAAGAAAAAGAGTGTTTTTTATTGCTTCTCGTAAAGAAATTGTGGGCGAACCCATTAAAACACACGGAAGCGACAAAGAAATACTTCTTAACAGTCAATTAAAACCTTATGAGAGAGTAATAGATTGGATTGGGAAATTTGATGATGATAAATACTTTGAACCAGCAGAATTAACTACTGGAAAAACTTATGATGAAGAACTAAAGCAAATACCTCCAGGAAAAAATTATTTTGCTTTAACAGAAAGAGACGGACACCCAAATCCCAAATTTGAAGCAAATAAAAGATTTTGGAGTTTTCTATTAAAACTTCATCCTAATCTGCCTTCTTGGACTATTGCGGCTCAACCTGGTCCTTGGGTAGGTCCTTTTCATTGGAATAATCGCAGATTAAGAGTTCCAGAAATAGCAGCTCTACAAACGTTTCCTGAAGATTATCATTTTGTTGGAACAAGACGCTCAGTTCAAAAACAGATAGGTAATGCAGTTCCATCTTTACTTGGAGAAGCAATCGTTAAACACTTAATTTCTAACATATGACAAAGCCAAAAATAGTAAGCATTTTTTCAGGCGTTGGTGGTATCGATTTTGGTTTTGAAGAAGCTGGATTTCAAACTGTTTTCGCTTCTGATATTTGGGATAGAGCTTGTGAATCTTTACAACAAAACTTTACTGATTGTGAGGTTGTTTGTGACGATATTGTAAATATTGACTTCAAAAAAATAAAAGCGAAACATAATGAGATTGATGGTTTAGTTGGTGGTCCACCTTGCCCACCTTTTTCAAAATCAAGATTCTATCGAACTGAAAAAGATAGAGGTATAGACGATATTGATGGATTTACAACAGTTTCGAATTATTTCCGTGCCGTTGAAGAATTAGAGCCTAAGTTCTTTTTCTTTGAAAATGTTGCTGGCTTTGTATTTAAGCCTCATAAAGCAGCCTTAGAATTAGTAGAAAAAGAAAGTGAAAGATTAGGATATAAAATATTCCATAAAGTTGTAAATGCTGCCGACTTTGGTGTTGCTCAAACAAGACAAAGATTTATTTGTATTGGCATAAAAAAAGAAATGGAAGACTTTAAATATCCAGAAACAACTCATTCTGACCCTAAAAAGCTGATTAAAGGATTAAAACCTTGGGTTACTTGTGGAGATATATTAGGAGATATTGACTTTGACTTAGAAGAAGACAAAAAAATGCAAGCAGGCTCTAAACACAAGGATTTATTAAAGCTAATACCACCTGGCGACAACTATCTATATTTCACAGAAGAGAGAGGTCATCCAAACCCCATTTTCAAATGGCGTTCACGATATTGGTCTTTCTTACTTAAACTATCACCTGACCGACCTTCTTGGACGATACAAGCAAGTCATTCTAACAATATGGGGCCTTTTCATTGGAAAAATAGATTCCTTAGAATTCAAGAAATAAAACGAATTCAGTCCTTTGAAAACGACCATATTTTCTTAGGTAATTTTAGAGAACAATGGAGGCAAGTTGGAAATGCAGTCCCGCCTAAACTTGCTAATGTTTTTGCAGAACAACTAAAATCACAATATTTCAATAACTATGAGCGTACGAGACACGACAATACTAGACAGGAAAGACTTAAGGTATCTTCTTATTGATAGTTTAAGACTTTACTCTGATAACGTTGCGTTTATTGATGGGAACAATCCATATAGATTTTCAATAAACAAAAAGACATATTATGTACTAATTAAGAATGTACACGAATCTGGAGACGGAAGAGGTAATCAAGATGAATGTAGAATTCAAGTTGCAAAAACACAGAATTTTAATGACGCATTAAATTCTGGAAATGACGTAATAGTATTAGGTTACTTTGCTGATGAAAAAGTTTTTACAGCTTGGAATCCTTTTATGATGCGTGACAGATTCAATCAAAAGCAAACAATTTCATTGTACTCTAGATTTTCTGTTCAAAAATTAGCCAAAACACAAAAAATTGCCGCTTACAGAGACAATAATGGTCAATCGGTAATTAGCTTTATTCCCGATTACCTTGGTCTATATTTAGAAAGTTTGAACTCAATTCACCTTTTGAAAGATGAAGAATTGATGAAGTTAGTTGAGCAATCCGACAATTTAAATAATGATAATGCAGATGGAGAATTCGATACAACAGAAGGTATTTTAACAATTACTCACGCAAGGCAGAAAAGAGACCCTAATTTCCGAAGAAAAGTTTATGATGCATACAATAATAAATGTGCAATGTGTGGCATTGGTCTTGAACTAATTGAAGCTGCCCATATTGTTCCTCACTCTCACGACCTAGGTACGGATGAAATTGATAACGGAATTAGTCTTTGTGCTTTACATCATACTGCCTATGACCGTTCATTAATTTATTTTGATGAACAATTAGAAATCCTAATCAATGAAAGCAAAATGGAATACTTGGAAAAAGTTGGTCTTGATTCGGGTATTAGAAAGTTTGAAAAGTTAGCATTTGATAAGATACAGCTACCTGAAAATCATACTTTAAGACCTAATATTGGAAATATAAAAATTGCTAATCAGACAAGAGGAATATTTAATGAATAAGCCAACGCAAGTTCAAGCACATTTAAACTTTGCTCGTGCCTCACAAATTTAAAAGAGCTTTCACGCCAACGCTAGCAAGTTTACGGAAAGAAAGCCAGCAGGTAATCGAGTAGACGGGTCCGCCCCTAGTTAGGAACGGACTGCGCCTCTCACACCACCGTGCGTACGGGTCTCGTACACGGCGGTTCGTTATATCAGAACTTTACATTAAGGTAGTACGCCAGCATACTTTCGTAACCTCTTTTTCTTAGACGTTTTTCAGTAATAGTAGTCCTCAGTATAGGACTTTGGGCTACCGCCCAGCCTCCCATCCTTGTTCTACTCCAAGCATACGCTTGATCCTGTTTTATACCTAAGCCAATGAGATTCTTGCGTTTGCGCTCTGGTTTCT
>NZ_MDGL01000157.1 GCF_002742265.1 Maribacter sp. 4G9 | reverse complement strand
GGAACAGACAAGGATTTGGATGGAGGATTACAACAATCATAGGCCACATAAGGCCTTGGGATATCTGTCCCCAAAGCAATATTTGGAGCTTAATTCCTTGAGCGGTACCGCTCAAGGAATTAAAAACAATAACTTTGATGAAGTTTTAGAAAAATAAACAGTTCTATCTAGGGGAAGCTTACAGACCCATACGTAAAATACAGTTTCTCTGATAACTACCTGATTTCTTTACTGGAAATGAATTATATTTAGTTGTTCCCCAATTTCATTATTATAAATTTTGGATGTTTTTTCATCGATTAAATACACTTCCATGGGCAATTTCCAATTTAAAATTTTATTGATTTTTGTTTTATCGTTGGCATTACCGATAAGAGGACAGGATACCCTCGTTGATATAGGTGGATACAATTTACATTTCATTATTGTTAAAGGTGACGGCATTCCAATCCTGTTTGAAGCAGGTGGTGGTAATGATGCTTCCGTCTGGAACGGAATATTGGATAAGATTCATGAAGTTACTGGTACAACATTGATTACCTATTGTAGGCTTCCCTAAAAATAGGACAGTTCATAATTCGAATTTACTAACTTTAAATTCAAACTGTCACGATGAAAAACAGCAAGTTTAGCGAGAGTCAAATTATCAAGGCTCTAAAAGAAAATCAGCAAGGAAGATCTGTTGGAGATGTTTCGAGGGAATTAGGAATAGATAAAAGCACGTTTT
>NZ_MDGL01000156.1 GCF_002742265.1 Maribacter sp. 4G9 | reverse complement strand
CCGATGCCATCCTCGACCGTTTGGTGCATACAGCTCACAGAATAGATATAAAAGGAGAATCAATGAGAAGAAAATTGAAAAATAAAAACTAAGTTTAACCCAAGGATAGATCAAATCTGGGCAGTCCATTTGCCATGGTCAGTTTCATCCGGCGAAGGTGGGTCAGTTTACCCGGCTTATCCATACTGAGGAGGCTGAAAGAAAATATCAAAGTAGTATTATAATCATCGTGTTTTTGATTCTAGCGGTCATTGGTTTGTTTGCTTTCATCTTAAAAATGAGAAATAAAGAATCGCAATCTTCTTTTAATGAAGATGATTTAAGTAAACAGGAAAGGAACATACGGTACTTAATACTTGAAGGCAAAAGTAACAAGGAAATCGCCAATGAACTTTTCATTAGTCTTAGTACGGTAAAATCCCATATTTCGAATATTTACAGTAAGTTACGTGTTTCAGACCGTCGGGAACTTCTTCAAAAATATCGAAATTAGTACCCGGTACTAGTACTTAAATCCTACCCTTTTCATTTCTGTTCTAGCTGTGCTAAATTTTACATTGCATGAAATTCCACTGAAGGACTTATGGTTTGTTCAGTATATGGCTATAATTCTAATTTCATGCTTTCAAAGAACTACAAGAAGTGGAACAACCTACTAGGGTGGATGGTTTTCGCCAATGCCTTAATTACATATTTCATAACCGTTGAACCCACCAATAGTTTTTGGGATACCGGTGAAATCATTGCCACCGCTGCCAAATTACAGATTGGTCACCCTCCAGGGGCTCCTTTATTACAGATGATCGGGGCCTTCTTTTCAATGTTTGCCATTGAACCAAATCAGGTAGCGATAGCGGTGAATTCAATATCCGGAATTTCCAGTGCGTTCACTATTTTGTTCATGTTCTGGACCATTACTAATATTATTAGAAAACTGGTTGAAAAGGATGGCCCAATTACCAATGGTAAGTCCATAGCCATATTTGGTAGTGGTTTGGTTGGTTCACTTGCATTCACCTATACCGACAGTTTTTGGTTCAACGCTACGGAAACAGAGGTTTATGCCTTGGCGAGTTTTATTCTGGCCTTGTTACTATGGCTAGGTTTAAAATGGACGGATAACCTAGAGGATCCACGTAGCAATAAATGGATAATCCTGATTTCGTTTATTGTAGGACTAACCTTCGGGGTACAGTTTATGGGCTTTTTAGCTATTCCCTCTATTGGATTACTTTACTATTTTAAAGCTGATAAAAGGATAACGGTCAAAAAATTCATTTTGGCCAATATTGGAGTGGTTGCAATTTTAATGCTGGTCTATAAATTTTCACTTACCTATGTACTCAAAATTTTTGGCTGGGGAGAGCTTTTTTTTATCAATAGTATCGGAATGCCATTTCACTCTGGTTATATCATTATCGGACTCTGTTTTTCTATTACTTTTTTTTTAGGGTTGAGATATACTAGGAGAAACAACTATCGAACTTTGAACACGATGATATTGTGTCTGATGTTTCTTTTCCTAGGGTTTTCCTCTTGGCTCATGTTACCCATTCGCGCAAATGCAAATGTTATTATTAATGAGAACAATCCATCGGATGCTATGTCCCTATTATCCTATTACAATAGGGAACAATATGGTGGTGTTGAAAGTCCCTTTTACGGAACTTATTATTCGGACATGTTCGCTTCACCTGGCGAAAATAGAGATGGCAAACCTAAATATGAAAAGGACTCTACCTTGGGCAAATATAGAATAGTGAATAGTTATAAAAGTTCATTACAAGGACCTAATTCTAAACACCAAGGATTATTACCGCGAATGTGGAGTTCCCAGAATGCCGAAAACTACATGCGCTATTTTGGAGCGCTTAATTTTAGGATTACCCGCCCCAGTAAAGAGCTTTCAGAAAAAGTGGGCAAATTGAAGGCAGGATATGAGAATGGAGAAATCGATGCCGATCAGTACATCAATTTCTTAAAAAGGCACAATGACGTTATTGAAGTAGAAGCTCCTACCATCTGGGACAATGTAAAATACATGTTCGAGTTTCAGTTCAACTATATGTATTTACGCTATTTCATGTGGAATTTTGTCGGGAAACAAAATGATGTACAAGGGAGGTATAATGATAATGGCAACTGGCTAAGTGGCATCAACTTTATCGATAGTTGGCGCCTGGGAAGTCAATATAATCTGCCAAGTGACATTATAAATAACCCAGGTAGAAATACCTATTTCTTCTCGCCCCTTCTTTTGGGAATCATTGGAATTGTGTTTCAAATTTCAAAAAACAGAAAACAATTTTGGGTATTATTGGTCTTTTTCTTGTTCACAGGTTTGGCGATTCAATTTTACACCAATCCGGCTATATTTCAACCTAGGGAACGGGACTATTCGCTAGTAGGCTCCTTTTATATTTTTGCTATATGGATAGGGCTTGGGGTCTATGGACTTTTTGATAGTTTCAAAGATTTGATAACTCCTAAAGTTCTTGCCCCAGCCATAACCTTTATTACATTTTTAGCCGTACCCTCTATAATGGGCTTTCAAAATTGGGATGACCATGACCGCTCCAATCGTTTTACGGCCAATTCAACGGCGAAAGCTTATTTAGATTCAATTCAGGAAAATGTAGGGGCCATCCTTTTTACCATTGGAGATAATGATACGTTCCCGTTATGGAACGCACAGGAAATTGAAGGTTATAGAACGGATGTAAGGGTATTGGTTACCTCTTATTTTGAAACGGATTGGTATGTAGACCAAATGAAGAGAAAAGCGTATGAGAGCGACCCTATACCTTCACAACTGACACATGACAAATATAAATCAGGAACACGTGATGTTCTTTACCATCAAGGAATAACAGAAAACAGGTGGCCTATAAAGGATTTTATCAATTGGATAGATAGCGATCACTCAAGAACAAAATTTAAATATCTTTTCCAACAAAATGGTTCAGACCTAAGCCAATATTCTGAGGAAATGCTCAATACTGTTTACTATCCTACCAATAAAATAAGAGTACCGGTAAACAAACGAAACGTGTTGGAGAATGGCCTTGTAAAGCAAAAAGATGAGGATTTAATCGTTGATTATGTTGATATAGACTTACCTAACGCTATTACTAAAAGGAGCATGATGATGCTTGATATCTTGGCCAATAACGACTGGAAACGCCCCTTATATTTTTCAGGAGGCAGTTTTGATGATGCTGAATACCTTTGGATGAAAGACTATCTGCAATTGGATGGCATGGCCTATAAACTGGTCCCTATAGTAACGGAACGGCCAAATTCCTTTGAACTTGGACGTATCGACACTGACTTGATGTACGACATCGTCACCAAATGGGAATGGGGAAATTCTGGAGACCCAGATGTTTACTTGGACACACAAACACGTATTCAAAGTGTATCTTTTAGGAGCAACTTGGCGCGTTTGATGGAGGCCTTGATCCAAGAGAATAAAACGGAAAGGGCAAAGGATATTATAGAGATTTCAGTTAAGAACATGCCCGTTGATAACTTTGGATACTACACATTGGTAGAACCCTTTGTAGATGGTTATTACAAAGTAGGTGAGGCGCATAGGGCCCGTCAACTTTTCGAAACTTTGAAGAAAATTTATCAAGAACGATTGGAATATTATGCATCAACAAGTTTGGATGAACAGTATAGTCATATCAATGATATAATTGCAGATATGGAAGCCTACAGACGTAATATCGATATAGTGATTACTAACGATTCGAAGGAAGTTGCTGAGAAAGAAACATTAATTTTTAATGAATACATTGATAAGTTTCAACATTTTTATAAGGATGCCGATGATATGGAACTACCTCAAGAAGGAGTTGAAATTAATCCGGATATATGAGATTTAAAGAAGCGTAATTGTTGTTTAGTATTAGGGATAGTTCAAAGATTTTAATTAAGTAATTTTAAACTTAATTTGGGTTATATAATAACAGTCTTAAGTGACTTAGATTAATTACGCTATTTCGGTGATTCAATTTTAATTTAAAAGTTCAAATAAAGGATTGTTTAAAATCTGTAAATGAATTCTTCCTATCTATTTCCTAACTTGGGCATATAATAATTGTAAGCTTAAATTAAGGGCGAAATTTTCTTTAGCATATGGATGATGGAATTATATATTGGAATTTTGACCCTGAAATATTTTCCATATTTGGTACTTTTCCAATACGATATTATAGCTTACTTTTTATAACAGGCCTTTTTGTTGCATTGCAAGTAGAAAAACGAATATACAGAAAGGAAAATATCCCACTTGAAAATTTAGACAAGCTATTTATTTATGTTATTGTAGGAATAGTTTTAGGGGCGAGGCTTGGGCATTGTTTCTTTTACGAGCCCTCATATTATTTAGACAATCCATTGGAAGTTTTACTGCCAATTAAAAAAGTTGCCGATTCCTATCAATTTACCGGTTTTCAAGGGCTAGCAAGTCACGGGGGAACAATAGGAGTAATCTTAGCAATTGTTATTTATTGTAGAAAATATAAAACCAAATTTTTATGGGTTTTAGACCGAATTGCTATTGTTGGACCAATTGTAGGTGCTTTCATTAGGTTTGGAAATTTTATGAATTCAGAAGTCTACGGAAAACCCACCAATGGCAATTGGGGCGTTGTTTTCCAAAGAGATGATTTGATACCCAGACATCCAACGCAGTTGTATGAGGCATTTTCATATCTTTTAATTTTTGGAATATTAATGTTTATTTACCATAAAACTAAAGGGCAGATGAATGGTTTGATATTAGGAGTCCTTTTAACACTGGTGTTTTCAGCAAGGATTGTAATCGAGTTTTTTAAAGAGAACCAGGTAGGGTTCGAAGACGGGATGGCTTTAAATATGGGTCAAATCCTTAGTATCCCACTTGTAATTATAGGACTAATATTAATATTTACTCGAAAGATTCCATCGCATAATAAAACCTCCCTTCAAAAGCCATAGAACAGTTATTAAAAGTTCAAATAAACGATTATTAACATTGAGTCAATGAGTAATGAATTGATAATTGAGAAAAGTTGGTTTAAGAGGAATTGGAAATGGTTTATTCCAATCTTCATATTTGTTCTTGCAGTTATATTTTTATTTTCATCATCTGGCTTAGGAGGTCTATTGGGCGATTATGGAAAAGCTTATGCGGATTCTAGTCTTTATACAATTCCGATGGAGAAAGTGAAAAGAAATATTAGGGTAAGAGAGACATTGGGTGAAATTGAGCCTATGGGAAAGATGGCAATTTTGAATGGGGCTATACACTATTCAGAGGATAATAAATCCGTCGAATCCACTATTAAGATATTTGGAGAAAATGGAAAGGCTATGCTTGATATTTCAGCAGAATGGATTAATGGTTCGTGGGTGTACAATAAAATCAACGTAAGAATTAAGAATCCCCCTCAAAATAGAGAAGTAATACCAATAATAAAATCAATTGATTAACTATAAGTGTAAGATATAAATGTTTAAATAAACGATGAAAAGCAATGTAATTTTTAAAAAATATTCAATAAATAAACTGGTAACAGGTTTATTATTGTTTGGGTTTGTAGTTACAGGATTTTTAGATTTACTGTTGAATAGACAATCTTCTTACTCTTCAATAATGGGAATGGATACCAGTAGAGTTTATTTCTATACATTCTTTTTACTGGTAATTGGTTGTTGGCTTCTTTATAATAAATGGTTTGTAGGCATAGGTTTTATTAGTTTAGCGACATTTAGCTCATATTTTACTGAATACATTTCTATCCATAATTATTTTGCATCAATAGCGATATATATTGGAGTAATTATAGATGTTATCACACTTAAGAAAAAAAAATGGATAGTTCCATTGATTTTTGTTGGCATAGTACAAGGTGTTGCATTTCAAACTGGTTGGCTAGGTTATTATATGGTTGGAATCATGGAGTTTTTAGCCCTTTCTATAGGTTCAGTTTTTATCATAAAGACAATAGAATAAATTATAGGTAATAAGAAATTAAAATTCAAATAAAGGATTATTTAAGGGTATTATAATTCTGACATAGTTCAAATCCACAATTATATATCAGTTCGGGAAAAGGTTAGTTTGCTATCTACTAAAAAGAAAATGGAACTGAATGTTTATGCTCGTTAGTCTACTCTGGTCTGAGCCGAAAGTATTCATTTTCTTTGAATGTTCGAATGCTTATTTAAATGAATTTGTTTCTTGAAACCTTTCAGGTCAGAACAACTTTTTGACTATTCTGAGCTGCCTGATAAATTCCTTCAATTACTCGAATATCGTTGAGCCCCTCTTCTCCTGAAATATGTTTTGGCAGCTTTTTTTTTGCAAGAATAAACTTTCCAATCCCATCCAACTGAGCGGCTTGTTGATTTATAACTGGGAAATTGAATTCTTTCTCGCTTGATCTGCCTTTAAAAGGCCCATAGCTAATTGCAGGACTAAGTTCAAAAAAACCATTTTCTGCCGATGCAAATAGTCTATCGATGTTGCAATTGGACGTAGTTGTCGATGTGCAGACTGCCCCACTAGGAAAATTTAGTTGCCATGATATGGATTCCTCTACCTCTTTGAACAACTCGGGCATAGTAACAGGTCCGAATTGTGCGGTAACCGATATAGGTTCTTCGCCAAGGACATAGCGACCACTCTGAATGCAGTAAACCCCGAGATTCATGAGAGGCCCTCCACCTGCCATATTTTTTTTAAGGTGCCAATCGTCCGGGCTAATTCCGCCTAAATTGTAACCTAGGGATGACTGTATCAAACGGATTTGTCCAAAAACCTTTTCCTGTCCGAGTCTCTTAATTTCAATATGATGTGGTTCGTAGTGCAAACGGTAGCCAACTGCAAGTTGAACACCGGCATTTTCGCAAGTATCTATCATTTCCTTACAGTCTTGTACCGTAAAAGCCATGGGCTTTTCCACAATCACGTGCTTTCCGGCATTTGCCGCCCTAATGGTATATTCCTTGTGCATTGAATTCGGTAAGACAACATATACCAAATCAATATCATTGTTGTTTCTGATTTTATCAAAATTATCATAGTTATAGACGTTCTTCTCTGGAATATTAAATTTGGATTTCCAATGAAGGGCCTTTTCCGGAGTTCCTGTGACAATGCCCGATAGATTACAATATTCCGATTCCATCAGACCGGTCGCTAGAATATTCGCATAACGACCTAAACCACAAAGTGCCACATTTAATTTTTTCTCCTCTTCCACTTTTATATTTTTTTCTGAAAGGATTTCAAAGGAGGTAAGTGTTGGTAAAATTGCGGTTGAGCTGATACCTAAACCTAAATTCTTGACAAAAGACCGTCTTGAAGTGTTCTTCATTTTTGCTTATTTAACAATCGTTGCACATAATCCCGGATATTTTGAACAAATTTTGTCGAAAAAAAGCTAAAACCCTAATGAAATCATGATTCCGGCACACTAAGTACAAAAAGAAAAATCGGTTAAGTTGTAAGCGATTGGCGGTATTGGATTGCGGTAGTGTTCGTAAATCTTTTAAAGGCCGCATTGAAAGTTGAAATATTGTTGAATCCACTTTCGTACGCGATGGCAGCGATTTTATAATCCCTATATTTTTTGTCGGCCAGCAATCTTTTGGCTTCTTCGACACGATGGCCTGCTATATATTGGGAATAATTTTGGTGTTCTACCTGATTGATTATTTGGGAAAGCTGTTTTGAACCAATGTCCATAACTGCGCTCAGTTTGGTTAAGGTCAGTTCTGGATCCAAATACAATTTATCATTTTCCATCAGTTTGGAAAGTTCATTGAAATATTCGGTAATTTTCACATCCTCCAAAGAAGAGTTGAGATATCTGTTCTTGTGCCTTTTAAATAAGAAAGGTTTTCTAAACGCCCAGACGGCAAGTAAGATCATTAGAATTGAGAATGTTAAAGCCCCGCCAGGATAATAGGGTACTATTAAGAAAAAAATCAAAAGATAGTTTGTGAACATTACCATAGTGGCAATGGTTAAAAGAACCAACCACTTGAAAATTGCTGAGTCTCTTTGCACATACAATGTGTTCCTACCCTTGAGTATTTGGTACAGCACAACTATACAATAAATAAAACCATGTAGAAACAGTCCGAAGTGGAAAACCCATGCTCCAGGGTCGTCATTGACAGGGATCAAGGGACTAAAGCACACAACCCCAACGAGGGGCAGGAAATGCAAAATACAAAATGACAGTTTGGGGGAATAATCGGGTCGCCTTAAAAAATTCGAATAAAACCATAAGGAGGGACCAATTACCAGTAATAGTCCTAGAAAAATGACAAGAAAAGAGGTATTTATTGAATAGTAGCTATAAAAAAGAGACTTTCCGATTCTAATACTGAAAACCAAAAGATAAATTGCTAAAAATATGTTGGCCTGTGCATACCGGTTCCTTAGAAACAAAAGGTATAAGCCAAAAAAAAGCCCCAACGTGACACCAATGCATCCAAAGACCAATTCGAATTGACCAAATATTTCTGGACTGAAGTTCATTTAGCAAAAGAACGAAATCTATCGGGTAGTTGAAAACGATGGCCCGAACATTCTTTTATGAATAGTCGCAGTGAATTATTCTTTTTCCATACTCAGAAATCAATGATTATCTTAGAATAACATTTTTAAAGTATAAATAAACGATTAATTGCATGATGCAACCTTACGCATATAGAGATTGGAAGCTAATAATTTGTCCATTTTGTCTAGAAGTAAATTTGATAGACAATAAAGCATGTTCAAATTGCGAGCGCTCTTTAGAATTTACCATTAACAACAAAACATTTAGGAACTGCGAGGCTATAATGTTTTATGCCTATCAACAAAGAAAGACATTAGAAAAAGAAGTTCAGAGGGCAAATGGAAAAGGGCTATATCGACATCATTCGCACATACCTTACGGCGTAATATTTGCCTTTATAATTGGTGCGGTGGCATCTGGAATAACGTGGGATGCAATTAAGTTTTTAATTTCTAAAATTTTTAACTCCGTAGAAAAATTAAATATAGTTGTTGATGATGAGCTAATGATTAAATCGGGTGTAAAACAAGACTTCGATTTATTGAAAGATTTAGCAACAGATAATAATACATTTGAAGAATTCGTAAAATGTATTGATAACTATGCCGAAGGAATGCCAGATGTACATCCGTATATTAAAGACGAAACGAGATTTGTAAATTTATCAAACGACTTATTGAACGATGAATTACTCAGACAATTGGTTAAAACAATAAAAAAGGAAATGAATTCCAAAAAGTCTAAATAAACGATTAGCACATGGAACAAAACCCAATGAAGTACACCAGAAAAAATCTCTATCTGCTAATGAACAGACCTATTAAACTTTCTGTAGGCCCACCTAATAAAGACGAAGTCAATGAAGTTGTTGAAGGAATCATAATTAAATGTGATTTAGCGGCCAATCTTCCACACCTGCCAGCAAATGCAGAAATCAAACTGGAGAATGGGAACGTAAAGAAATATAGTTTTGCGGAGATGAAAAGAATTGAATTTCTTTAAAATTACTATAACCAAATTGTAAAGTTCAAATATAAGGATATGCATAAATTACTTGTCACTGCAGCTATTTTAATTATAGCAAATTTATACCCCCAAAATATTTTCATTGAGAAGTACGATGACTGTGAAGTGGGTAAATTCTGCTTGGACTGTGGCAACCCTAAAGCTAAGTCAGACTCAGATATAAATGCTTATTTCAAAAGCAAGTTAACTGGAATATCCAAAACTTTGAAAGGCAATATTTATGTGCAAGTGATTGTTGACAGTCTTGGAAACCAATGTGTGAAAAGCATGCAAAGGGATGTGAACCAAAGCACACAGAATCTTGGAATACGAAAAATAGTCAATGAGATGAAAGATTGGTCACCATCTTTTGCTAAAAATGGTAAGCCAACAAATGCAACAGTATTTTTGAATTTCAAGTTTAATGGAGGAAGAGTAAATGTGGATTATCAGAATTTTTTTGATAACTCTTTTATGTCAAAAATTAAATCTGAAAAACCTGAATTTAAAATTACAAACAGTAAAAAGTCATATACCAATGACCTGAATAATGACCAAATTGTAGTTTATAACAGGAAAAATTCAAAAATCAGGCATAGCTACTGCCGTACTTTATCTATTGATAAAGACGGAGTTGTTTGGGTCGGAACAGACAACGGAATATTGAAATATGATGATGGGGAAATGAAGTTATATACTTACAAAAACTCTTCCCTTAGAACTGAAAAATATGACAAACATCTTACATCGTCAATTATGTATTCGGGAGTAGATAGCCTGAATAATAAGTGGTTTAATGATGGTTATAATACATATAGATTTGATGGAGATAAATGGAAGGTTTTTGATTCAATAAATTCCCCTTTAGGATGGGGAAGAAGAATTCATGCGGATAACAGAAATAATCTTTGGATAGCTTCTGGGAAAGGGATAGCAAAATATTCTGATGATAAGTGGGCGGTTTACAATGAGGGAAACAACACTTTACCAAGTAACAAGACAAGCGGAGTGTTTGTCGATAGTAAAGATAGGATTTGGGTAGGAATATATGATGGGAGTGTTATGATTGAAAATGGAAAGACGACATCATTTAAAGGTTCCGATACGCCTTTGAAACATGGTTCTATTTTAGATGGATTTGAAGACAAAAAAGGAAACCTATGGTTTTCGCTTCATAGTGAAGGGGATAAATATTCTGGCTTGGCAAAATTGACACCAGATGGAGAATGGAGTATAATGAATATAGAAAATTCAGAAATTCCAACTAACTCAATTGCCGATTTTGCAATTGACGAGGAACGAAACATAATTTGGATTGGTGCATGGAAAGTTGGGTTGGCTAAATATGATGGCAATAAATGGTCATTATATACATTGGAGAACTCGAAATTCCCAAGTGTCTATATTTCTGATATGGAACTGGACTCCGATGGTAATCTGTGGGTGGGAACTTTTTCCGGATTTGTAAAAGTGATTGTAAATTGAAATTACTTTTTAAAGAAGTTTGCTAAAACAAAGTTTAAATAAACGATTCCATCGGGTAGGTGATAAGATTTATCTACATGTTGTGTAACATATCAGACTAGTTACCATCTAATGATTAATCAATCAAAGTAAAACACCATGAAACTTCCCATTACAGCCCTTACCCTTTTTTTCGTTTCCCTAATTTCATTTTCCCAGAATTTGCCATCCTTGTTGAAGGGAAAGAATATCAATTCCACCTTTTCGATTTTGGCATATGATGAGCATACGCAGGAATGGGGAGTCGCTGTCGCGACCAACAATATTTATGTTGGAAATTCAACAATTTATATAGAACCGGGACTCGGTGCTTTTTCTGTAATCGCCGAAACAGAACCCAGTTATGCACAGGCTGGTTTTGAAAAGCTAAGGGAAGGAAAGTCTATCATGGACGCCATCCAATATACCAAGAACAAAGATGACCAAGCAAACTATCGGCAGGTTTCAGGTATTGATAAAGATGGAAAGGTTTATGCCTTTACTGGAAAATCATTAAAATATTGGAACGGGAATGCCTCCCAGATTTTAGGAAAGAACTATGTGGTGATGGGAAACCAATTGGAAGATAGCGTGCTTAGCAGTATGTCCAGATCTTTTGAAACGGCCAATGGGACGCTTGCGCAAAGACTCATGGAAAGCCTTGTGGCCGGTCAACGGTCGGGAGGGCAGATTTCTGGGAAACAGTCGGCAGCCTTGGTCGTAAAAGGCACCAACAACGATTGGTTCAATCAGATTGACCTGCGGGTGGATCATTCCAGCAGTCCAGTCGATGACCTGAAAAAATTGATGGATTTCCATTATGGAAGGATTAGGCTAAACCAAGCACTCTATGCTCATAGAGAAGGAAACCAATCAAGGGCACTTAAAAAATTGTCAGAATCGGAGAAAATGCTTGATGGATGGACCGGGATGTATTCAAGAATTGCTTCAGCCAACATATTACTGGACAATAAAGAAAATGCCGTTAAATGGGTCAAGAAGGGAATTTCGGAAAATCCCAATTGGTCGGTGTATCTTCCAGCTTTTTATTTTTTGAAAGATTCCCCTGAAATGAAGGGATTGATCAATCCAAGTAGATTCACCACCAAAGATTGGGAAGCTGCCCTAAATATGTTGAGCAATCTTGGGAGGGAATTGGAAGTTATAGAATTGGCTCATAGGCTAAAGTCCGATAAAATTGAATCTTCATATCTTAATTTCCTGCTTGGAAGAAGTTATTTTTACGAAAAGGACAATGAAAAGGCAATCAAGTTCCTGGAGTTGGCGCTACAAATGGATAAGGAAAATATTGAGGCTGAAATGTTGTTGAACAAAATAAACAGCTAAAAGTTTAAATAAACGATAATTAACATACAAGCTCAACCTAGAAATCCCTCTCCTTTATAAGCTCCATGGTTGATTAAAATCTAGTGTCTTAAAATGAACGATCAAACATATAAACTCAGCCGTTGGGAATAATTATATAAACATAATCACTTTGAACTAATATTTTAGTTTTAACTAATATTTTAGTTATATTCGAATTAATTGAATATTATGAAATATAAAACTATTTACATCATTAATTTTATCCATTGTTTTACAGTCATTCTATTATTAACTTCTTGTAAAGAAGAGAAAAGAGTCATTGAAAAAATTGATTTTAAAACAGAATATAAATTTTCTTCTGAAATAGAAGAAAAAGTTGCAAAAGATACTGTTCCTTGGAAATATCAATTTTCAGCTGCTGATTATGCTACAAAGGGTGATTATAAAAATGCTTTAATTCAATGGGATTTGGCAATGGGAACAATGGACAAAAATTACACTAGAAGTCAAATAGATTCAATAAACCAAAAATATTCAAAAGTTAAAGCAACTGAATATATTATCGAACAAGCAAAGAAAAATCGAGTAGTAATAATAAACGAAGCACATCACAATTCTTCTCATCGAGTATTTACAAAATCACTTCTTCAAAATCTGTTCGATAATGGCTATAAAAATTTAGGTCTTGAAGCATTAAGTAATGGAGAGCATTTAGATTCAATACTTAATAATCGAAAATATCCAATTCTTAAAACTGGCCATTATATTAAAGACCCACAATTTGGGAATTTGGTTAGAAATGCTCTGGAAATTGGATATAATTTATTCGCTTATGAAAATATGGAAAATGGCGGAGGGAAACTACGTGAAATAGAACAAGCAAAAAATATCAAGAAAATTATTGACTCTAAACCGACTGAAAAATTTTTGATTCATTGTGGTTTTGACCATGCTTTAGAGGGAACTCATAACTCTTGGGAAAAAGCTATGGCAGGCAGATTAACGGAATATACGGGTATAAATCCTTTAACCATTAATCAAGTAGTTTATAGTGAAAAAAGTGACCCGAAATTTAATCATCGTTTTTTAAAGGCATTAGATGTAAAAGAGCCAACAATCTTAATAGACAAGGATAATAATCCTTTAAAATATGTCAGAAGAGATGCTTGGACGGATATCGCAATTTTTCATCCAAACACAGAATATATTAATGAGCGACCTAATTGGCTATTTGAAAATGGCAATAAAAACATTCCTATTGTATTAACTTATATTCAAATTGAATTTCCAGTTATGGTTTTGGCATTTAAAAAAGGAGAGGATTTAAACTTGGCTGTTCCAATTGACATTAATGAAGTGGAAAGTCAGACTGAAAACTGTATTCTCGGATTAAAAACCGGAACTTATGATATTGTAGTTACAAATGGAAAAGAGTCCGTAAAATTTGAACAAACCGTAAAATAACTATTGTTAACAATGTTAGGTTAATTCAAATAAATAAGCCGAATTCAACTTTATACTTTCTAAAAATCAAAATTTTTGAATGAACTCATTTAAGAAGAATATTGCCATAGTTTTACTATCATTAGTAATCCCAATTTTATATGCCTGTAATCGACCAAAAGCCAAAACCCTAAATGTTCTTCTTGTTGGCAACAGTAGCATTTATTACAATAATATGCCAAAAATGCTTGAGTACATTGCCTATGAAAATGGAAAAGATATAAGAACAAAATTAATAGCATTTGGGGGCTATACATTGCAAGACCATTTGATAGATGGAATTGTAGAAAAAACTCTTGATTCTCTGGATTGGGATTTTGTAATCCTTAACGAACAAAGTACATTGGGAGGGAATTATGTAGTAGATGGCATTCTAAGAGTAAAAGAAAGTGAATCATTTTATGAAAGTGTTAAAAAATTCGATTCAATGATTAAAAATAGAGGTTCAAAAACCATTATTCTATCATTATATCCACGTAAAAACGCACCAAAACTAGACGGGCAAATCTTGGACTATTCATATATGAAAATTGCGAAAGAATTAGGAATTAAACTTTCACCTGTAAGCTATACATGGAAGGACATATTGAAAATCAGGAGCACATGGCAACTTTATCAAGAAGATAATCTACACCCTACGCCACTTGGTTCATACATTACTGCAAATACACTTTATTCGACATTGACAGACAATAAAAGCAAATCGGTAAGCGGAGAAATAACTGGTCCGTTGTTGGAGGATTTTGACGGAATTGTGCATCAAGATTCAATTATTAGTTTATTAAAAATAGATGAATCCAAATCTAAATTAATAAGTGAAAAAGCATATAAAAATGTTCAATGCCTAAACGAATCGGGAGGATATTTTACCTTGAGAAAACCTTCTGAAATATTGGTAAAAGTTCCATAGTTTTGGGTATAGGAAATACCGATTGGAGAAAATATAGTTGCCAACAAAGCCTCCTATGAAAAGCCTTCGTCCAGTTCTCTAAAGTTTAAATAAAGGATAATATAAATGGGAGAGTCGTATTCTATATTTAGAAAATTTTCAAACCTCGAGCAAGCAACGGAATTAAGAGAACTGTTGTTGGCGAGCAATATTGAATCCGAACTTGCGGATAATGTAGCCCCAGTTGATGTGACATTTTCAGGTAGTACTATACAGAATGAGATAGAAGTTCGTATTAAGCAGTCGGATTTCAAAAAAGCCGAGGAAATTTTAGAAAAAGATGCTGAAAACATTATCAATCAAATAGACCCAGATTATTATCTTTTCGATTTTACGGATGAAGAGCTTTACGAGATATTGTTGAAGTCAGATGAATGGAATCCATTCGATTATATACTGGCTCAAAAACTACTAACCGACCGAGGCAAACCTATTGACAAAGATTTATTGAATATATTGAAGAAACAACGTATTGAAGATTTGGCTAAACCTGAAGGAAATCAAAAGCCTTGGATAATAGCAGGTTATGTCTTTACATTTTTAGGAGGCTTTTTGGGTTTGGTCATTGGTTATTTTTTATGGACGGCCAAAAAGACATTGCCTAATGGCCAAAAAGTGTACTCATATGCTGAGAATGATCGTAAACACGGTAAGTACATCTTTTACATTAGCCTAATAATTGCGCCAAGCGTTCTTTTGTTAAGAGCCATAGCTTAATGAAATGATTAAATGGAAGTAAGTTCAAATAAGCGATTGTTTGTTTAAGTAATGGGATAGAATAAAGGAGCCAAACAAGAATATTTCCCCCTATTTTGCCCCCTAAAAATTTAAAAACCCTTGAAAATCAAAGGATTGACAAGGGTCTTCGTACTCGAGGCGGGACTTGAACCCGCACGGGCAAATGCCCACAGGATTTTAAGTCCGGCGTGTCTACCAATTCCACCACTCGAGCATATTCGTTGCCACTTTTTGGCAACAGGTAGTACAGTAAGTTTAAAACAAAGTCCTTTTATTATCCGTTTGGTGTGTCTAGCTCCCTCCCGATAACTATCGGGATATCGGGACCATCACTCGAGCTGGACTTATTGTTTTAAATAAAAAACTCCGCGGGTAATGGCTAAGCGTAGCCGTAGCCTTGCGGAGTAAAAATTGAGCGAAAAACGGGATTCGAACCCGCGACCTCCACCTTGGCAAGGTGGCGCTCTACCAACTGAGCTATTTTCGCAAATCTAAAGAACGTACATCTCCTAAAAGATGCGGATGCAAATTTAATACAATTCTATAAATGTCAAAGTAAAAAAAGCAAAAGAATAGTTTTTGTTACGAGGTGGCTTTCTTCTTTTTTGACAACAAGCGTTTTATCTCGTTTAATTTCATCAAGGCCTCCACAGGGGTCAAAGTATCAATATCCAAATGCAGGATTTCTTCCTTGATTTCTTCCAACAATGGATCGTCCAAATTAAAGAAGCTCAACTGCATTTCGTTTTGTACCGTAGACATTTTTTCGGTGAGTTCCTCGCTGGAATGCGATTTCTCCAACTTCTTGAGAATCTTATTGGCCTTTGAGATGACCTGCTGGGGCATACCCGCCATTTTGGCAACATGGATACCAAAACTATGCTCGCTGCCACCCGGTGTCAATTTTCTTAGAAAAAGCACATTGTCCTTGAGTTCCTTTACGGAAACATTGTAATTTTTAATACGCTCAAAAGTGGCCGCCATTTCATTGAGTTCATGGTAGTGCGTGGCGAACAATGTTTTGGCACGTGCCGGATGTTCATGCAGGTATTCTGAAATGGCCCAAGCGATAGAAATACCATCATAGGTACTGGTTCCCCGACCTATTTCATCCAAAAGCACCAAACTTCTTTCAGATAGGTTATTGAGGATGGAGGCGGTTTCGTTCATTTCTACCATAAAGGTGGATTCCCCCATGGAAATGTTGTCACTGGCGCCAACCCTGGTGAAAATTTTGTCCACATAGCCAATTTGTGCCGCCTCCGCTGGAACAAAACTTCCCATTTGTGCCAAGAGCACAATGAGGGCCGTTTGTCTTAGAATGGCCGATTTACCACTCATATTGGGCCCCGTAATCATAATGATCTGTTGGTTGCTCCTATCCAACTTTACATCGTTGGCAATATAAGCTTCTCCCAAGGGCAATTGTTTTTCTATGACAGGGTGCCTTCCGTTCTTTATGGAAATATCGGTAGAGTCGCTGAGTTCGGGCATTACATAGTTGTTTTCCTTGGCCAATTGGGCAAACCCACAGAGACAGTCGAGCTGGGCAATAAGGTGAGCATTGTTTTGTACGGGTTGGATGTATTCTTGCATCCAAACGATAAGCTGTGAAAACAACTGTTGTTCTAAGGAGGTAATGCGTTCTTCGGCGCCTAAGATTTTGGACTCATATTCCTTAAGCTCCTCTGTAATATAGCGTTCGGCATTGACCAAGGTTTGTTTTCTGATCCAAGTATCGGGAACCTTGTTTTTATGGGTATTTCTAACTTCGATATAATAACCGAATACATTGTTGGACGCTATTTTGAGGGAGGTAATGCCTGTGGCGCCCGTTTCACGTTCCAGCATCTGGTCCAAATAGTCCTTTCCACTGGTGGCAAGGCCGCGTAATTCATCCAGTTCACTTGAAAAGCCTTGGGCGATTACATTGCCCTTCAGGATATTTACTGGCGCTTCCTCATTGAGCATTTCCTTGATTTTTGAACGGAGCAAATCACAGGATTGCAATTTATCGCCAAGAAGGGCCAGGGCATCGTTCTGCGCGTTGGATGCGATTTGCTTTATGGGGATAATGGCCTCCAAGGAGTTTTTTAGTTGTACAACTTCTTTGGGGTTGACCTTTCCGGTCGAAATTTTGGAGATTAGACGCTCCAAATCGCCCATGTGTTTAATGTTCGCCTGCAGTTTGTCCAACTCTTGCTCATTGTCGGACAAGTGCCGCACCACTTCATGGCGGCTTGTTATTTTTTGGATATTTTTTAAGGGCAGCGCCAACCATCGTTTGATCATCCGTCCTCCCATGGGGGAAATCGTTTTGTCAATAATGTCCAATAATGTAACGGCGTTCTCGTTGTTGGAATGGTACAGTTCCAGGTTTTTGATCGTGAAACGATCCATCCAAATATAATCGTCCTCCGCAATGCGTTGTAAGCTGTTGATATGCTGAAGTTGTCTATGCTGGGTCTCGGATAGGTAGTGTAGTACCACACCGGAGGCTATGATTCCATGGTTAAGGTGGTCCACCCCAAATCCCTTGAGGGATTTGGTCTTAAAATGGTTTGTCAGGTTTTCCAGGGCATAATCTTCTTGATAGACCCAATCTTCCATGTAGAATGTATGGAATTGATTTCCAAATACTTCGGAAAATTCCTTTTTGTGTACTTTGGATACCAATATTTCGTTTGGGCCAAAGTTTTGTAGCAATTTGTCCACCTGCTCCTCGTTCCCCTCTGAGGTTAAAAATTCTCCCGTGGATATATCCACGAACGCAACTCCTATTTTTTTTCTGCCAAAATGCACGGCACATAGAAAATTGTTGCTTTTGGCCTGAAGGATATCATCGTTTAGGGCCACCCCTGGGGTAACCAATTCCGTAACCCCTCTTTTTACAATGGTCTTGGTCTGTTTAGGGTCTTCCAACTGGTCGCAAATGGCTACGCGCTGACCGGCCTTCACCAATTTGGGCAGATAGGTGTTTAACGAATGATGTGGGAAGCCTGCAAGTTCCGTACGATCCCCGCCATTGTTTCTATGGGTTAAAATAATGCCAAGGATTTTGGAGGCCTTCACCGCATCTTCGCCAAAAGTCTCATAAAAGTCACCTACACGAAAAAGCAATAGGGCATCAGGATATTTGGTCTTGATGGTATTGTATTGTTTCATCAATGGGGTTACCTTTTTCGTATTTCCTTTCGCTGCCACTTGTTCTCTACCTATTTTTGTCGATTGAACACGAATATATGGTATTCCCCATGCGATTTGAATTTTTGTTGATATTTACCGTTGATAGTTGAAAAGTATCCCCATGAGAAAACGAAAGAACGAGGAACTGGAGAGATTGGACGTGGACCAGTTTAAAAAAACCGAAAAAATCCCGGTATGTATCATACTGGACAACATACGTAGCCTGAACAACATTGGATCCGTATTTAGAACTTCCGATGCTTTTTTGATAGAAAAAATCTACTTATGCGGTATTACCGCAAGACCGCCCCACAAGGATATACACAAAACGGCCCTGGGTGCTACTGAAAGTGTGGATTGGGAATATGTGGAAGATGTAATGCATCTGCTGCCAAGGCTTGCCCAAAACGGTTATATGAATTTGGCGATAGAGCAGGCGGAGGGGTCGCAAATGATTCATGGGTTTTTTCCAAAAAAGACAGGAAAGTACGCGTTGGTTTTTGGGAACGAAGTAAAAGGGGTTCAGCAACAAGTAGTGGACGAATGCGATTCGGTATTGGAAATACCCCAATTTGGCACGAAACATTCCTTGAATATAGCTGTAAGTGTTGGGGTGGTGGTTTGGGACTTCTGGTCCAAGCTGCAAAAATAAAAGCCCGGCAACACCGGGCTTTAAGTATAGTTTGAGTTAGTTAGTTTCTCAAAAGAGCCTACCAAGAAAGTAAATTCCTTTCTATTGTGCAAGTAAATTGCCAAAATTGTGTTAATCCCGCTGTGCTAGGGCAAAATCGGTGATACGGCCTAAAATGGTTTTATAGTCCTTGGGACTGTTTACGAAATCCAAATCGGAAACATCTATAATCAACTGATTTTGTTGGGGATATGTCTTTAAAAAATCAAGATACCCTCGATTGATTTTCTCTAGATATACGGAGTCAATGCTCTGTTCATAGTCCCTTCCCCTATTTTTGATTTGTTCCAAAAGTCGCTCCGTTGTCTGGTACAGATAGACGTAGATTTTGGGCTTTTTCACCTCTTTGTACATAAAATTAAAAATCTTACGGTATAGATCGAATTCATCCTTTTGAAGGGTTACCTTGGCAAAAATCAGTGACTTGAAGATATCATAATCACTGACCATAAAGTTTTTGAACAGATCGAATTGATTGGTATCGTCCATGTATTGTTGGTACCTATCGGCCAGGAAGGACATTTCCAAGGGAAAGGCATACCGCGCTTTATCTTTATAAAAATTTGGAAGGAAGGGGTTTTCCGCAAAACGCTCCAAAATCAATTTGGCATTGAAATCTTCGGATATTTTTGTGGCCAAACTGGTTTTTCCGGCACCTATATTTCCCTCTATGGCAAGAAATTGTACATCGGAAAACAATGCTACCCTATCCTTATAGGGTTTTATGGGCAGTTTAGTGATCTCGCTCTTGTCCCTGGTTTCCTGTAATAAATTCCGCGTGTCCTTGTTCACCACGGGATGATAGAATTGCGGGGCAATATCGGCCAAGGGTTTTAAGACGAATTTACGTTCTGTCATTCTGGGGTGGGGAAGTGTCAACCGTTCCGTTTCCATGACCTCCTTGTCGTAATAAATGATATCCAAGTCTATGTTCCTGCTTTGGTAACCTGTTTCACCACGCCTTTCCCTTCCCAAATGTTTTTCTATGGCCAGTATTTTATCCAATACTTCCTCTGGCGGTAGTGCCGATTTTAGTTCCACGCAAGCATTGAAAAAATCATCAGAATCAAAACCTAGGGCAGGGGTGTTGTAAATATGGGAAATAGCGATAATCTCGCCAATACGTTCACCAATTAGGAAAACTGCCTTTTGTAGGTTGTTTCGCTTTTGGCCTAGATTACTGCCAATGGATAGATAAACGGTGCGGGCTTTTGTCATAATATGATGGCAAAATAACTAAAACAAATTCACATTGGTTATCTTTGCAGGCTAATAAAAATTGCCTTAAATGAACTTTTTGAGAAACCTTTTGGCCGCCATTCTTGGCACCATGATTGCATTAGGAATCATCTTTGTGATGTTCTTCGTGTTTATTGCTCTTTTGGGAAGCGGGGAGGATACGGTGAACGTCAAGAATAATTCTGTATTGGAGATTCAACTACAGCGGCCCATTGCGGATTATACCGGTAGCAGTGATATGAATCCGTTTTCAGGTCTTTTCGAGGAATCCCAAGGCTTGGATGAAATTCTACACGCCATTACCGTAGCAAAGGACGATGATAGGATACTTGGAATAAGTATCAACAATAATTTTTTGCTGGCCGGATTGGCCCAGACCCAAACGCTTCGTAAAGTATTGGGCGACTTTAAGGAATCCGGTAAATTCATATATGCCTATGGGGATTTTTATTCCCAAAAGGATTACTATCTGGCCAGTGTGGCCGACTCCATTTTCTTGAATCCGGTTGGGGCTTTGGATTTTAGGGGGCTTTCTTCCGAAGTGCTCTATTTTAAAGAGTTACAGGAAAAAACCGGCGTTAAGATGGAGGTCATACGTCATGGCAAGTATAAAAGTGCCGTGGAGCCTTTTTTGGAGAATGAAATGAGCGATGCTAATAGGACCCAAATAAAGGAACTGATCCAATCCCTTTGGGATTCCATGATAGACGATATTTCAAGGAATAGGAACCTTACGGTGAACGACCTTAATGCCATTGCCGATACCTTGGGCGGTAGGTTGCCCAAGTATGCCAAACAAAACGGTTTGATCGATGACGTTCTCTTCTATGATGAATACGAGAGTGTAATCACCCGTGCACTTTCCGTAGAAGAAAATGAGGATATCAATTACATTTCCTTGGATGATTATACTCGGTTCGCTAGCAAAAAGGAATTAAAATCAGGGAACGATAAAATAGCGGTCATATTTGCCCAAGGGGAAATATTTTATGGCGAGGGCGGACCGGATGTTATCGGTCAAGGTATTATCAACGAAACTTTGATCAAGGCCCGTGAGGATGAAAAGGTAAAGGCCATAGTACTAAGGGTAAATTCACCCGGGGGTAGTGCCCTTACCTCCGATATCATATGGCGGGAAGTGGAATTGGCCAAGGAAGTGAAGCCCGTAGTGGTCTCAATGGGCAATGTGGCGGCCTCTGGCGGTTACTACATTGCGGCAGGGGCCGATAAGATCTTTGCGGAACCAACCACCATTACAGGTTCCATAGGCGTTTTTGGAACAATACCCAATATTCATGGTTTGGCCAAGGATATCGGCATTAATGCGGAACAGGTAGGAACCAATAGGAATTCAGTGGAATATTCCCTTTTTGAACCCATGGGCGAGGCATTTAGAAATCAGGTTCAGGAGAGCATCGAGGATACCTATGAAACTTTTTTGAAAAGGGTTTCCAACGGTAGGAACTTTTCCATGGCACAGGCAGATAGCCTCGCACAAGGCCGTGTATGGAGCGGGGTGGATGCGCAAAGATTGGGGTTGGTGGATGAGTTAGGTACCTTGGAGGATGCCATTGACGAGGCCGCCAAAATGGCCCAAATAGAAAGTTTTGGGATACGTAAATATCCAAAGTACAAATCCGGCTTTGAGCGTTTTATGGAGGATATATCGGGTGCTGGGGCGAAAGCCAAGGAAAATATGATCAGGGAAGAGATTGGGGAAGAGGCGTATCAGGTTTTAAAGGATATCAAATCCTATAGGGACCAAAAGGGAATCCAGGCCAGAATGCCCTTCACCTTGAAAATAAAGTAAGATGGTGCTGAAGGACAAGTTGTTGGCTAGACGTATTTATTTATACCTCGGGGCGCTCTTCATCACCTCTTTGGTAGTATCCAACCTCATATTTCAAAAGTTTTTCTATTGGAAGCCCTTTGGGGACTTTACCGTTTTTGGGGTTTCATTGTTCGAGATTTCCGTAGGTGTGTTGCCTTACCCGATTACTTTTTTGATTACCGACTTGATTTCCGAGATTTTTGGGCGAAAAAAAGCCAACCAAATCGTTACGGCGGGCATTTTTGCCTCTTTTTTCTCCATGGGCCTAGTGCTATTGGCCGATGTAGCGCCCGCTATAGAATCATCCCCGTTGGATGATGCAATCTTTAGTCGGGTATTTGCGCTCTCGCCAATTGCGGTGCTGGCCTCTATGCTGGCATATTTGGCTGCCCAATATATCGACATTGCAATTTACCATTTCTGGAAAAAGCTGACCCAGGGAAGATATTTATGGCTTCGGAACAATTTTTCCACCTTTCTATCGCAATTTGTGGACACGTTTACCGTAGTTGGTCTGCTTTGCATCTTTAAGGTTCTGCCATGGGACCTATTTTTCGGCTTGGTCGTCAGCGGCTTTCTTTTTAAGATTTTAATAGCCTTGATCGACACCCCTTTCCTGTATTTCTTCGTATATCTAATGAGGAAACGGTTTAACCTGGCCCTGGGCGAGGAAATCGACCTTGATACATAATAATAGCACCGTTTTCTGAGTTTTATCGTTAGCATTAACAATCGATAGGAAAGCATCAAGAATAGCGAGTGATTTTCAATAGTTTGTTACTCGACTGCACGTATAAAAAATAGTATGAAGAAGATATTAAAAATAACAGGTATTATCCTTTTGATTATAGTGGGACTTTTGGTTTCCGTTCCTTTTTTTCTGGAAGCCAAAATTGGTCACATTATCAGGAACAATGTAAACAATTCCGTGAACGCTACCCTGGATTTTTCTGATGCCAATTTAAGTTTGATTCGCAGTTTTCCCAATGCGGAGGTAAGTCTTAAGGACGTAAGTTTGGTGAACAAGGCACCTTTTGAGGGCGATACCTTGTTCGCATCCAAGAAAGTTTCCTTGTCCATGGGAGTGATGCAGTTGTTGAAATCAGGTGGGGAACCCATCTCCATCTCAAAACTTATAGTGGACGAAGCCTTACTGCATATTAAGTTGGACGAAGCCGAAAATGCCAATTATGATATAGCAAAGGAATCCAAAACAAGCGGGGACGAAACTGCATCGGGTAGCGAAGGTTTCTCTTTCAATATGGAATCCTACGAAATAGTCAATTCAAAAATAATCTACGACGATAATGCCACCGGCATTCATTTGCAAATCGATGAAATGAACCATAAGGGAACCGGAGACCTTTCGTTGGCAACGTCTGAATTGGATACGCATACGGATGCCCTCGTTTCGTTTGAAATGGACAGTACCAATTATTTGGACAGGAACAAGGTGCAATTGGATGCGTTGATCGGAATCGATTTGAACGAGAACAAATATTCCTTTTTAAAGAATGAGGCCATAGTGAACCAATTGCCATTGGTTTTCGAAGGCTTTGTGAAATTGAACGAGGACAACCAAGAAGTGGACATAAGTTTTAAGACACCATCGTCTGACTTCAAAAACTTTTTGGCGGTTATTCCTGAAACCTATTCCAAAAATATCTCAAATGTAACCACGACGGGAGATTTCATAGTAGAAGGGCGCTTTAATGGGATCGTAGACGAGGAACACATACCTAAATTCAATATCAAGATCAACTCGAACAATGCCTCGTTCAAGTATCCCGATCTGCCTAAAACGGTCAAGAACATTTTTATTGACATAGCCATTAACAATACGAGCGGCATAGCCGAAGATACGTATGTAGACATCAATAGGGCATCCTTTATGATCGATGAAGATCGGTTCAACATGACCTCCAAAATTTCCGAATTGATGGGCAATACCAAGGTGGATGCCCATTTGGATGGTAAAATGAACTTGGCAAATCTTGAAAAGGCATATCCCGTGCCAACGGGACTCAGCTTAAAGGGCTTATTGGATGCCGATGTTAATACGGCCTTTGATATGGCTACCATTGAAAGGAAGCAGTACGAGAATACAAAGACGGAAGGGCAAATGACCCTGACCGATTTTGAATATAAATCCGAGGAAATTCCCAATCCGGTAGTGCTGAGCTCCACATCGGTCGCATTCAATCCTAAGTCCGTTACCTTGCGGGAATTGAAGGGCTCCACGGGACAAACGGATTTTCAGATTACAGGTACCATAAACAATTTTCTGGGGTATTTGTTCAATAATGAAAACGTGGAGGGCACCTTTGATTTGGTTTCCAACACTTTTGCGTTGAACGATTTTATGGTGGAGGAATCAGGGGAGGCTTCGGAAAATACTACCTCCCAGAATACAGCATCGGAAGAAAGAATCAAAATACCTTCCTTCTTGGATGCCAACTTTAATGCAAGGGCCAATACCGTTATCTATGATAATATTACACTCCGGGACGTTTCCGGAAACCTGAGGATAAAGGACGAAAAAGCGATCTTGAGCAATATGACCTCTTCTTTGTTCGATGGTAAGGTCGCCTTTAACGGAGAGGTTTCCACAAAACAGGAAACCCCCACTTTTGCCATGCAGCTGGCTTTGGACCAATTGGAGTTGAAGGAAAGCTTTGAAGCCTTGGAACTGTTTCAGGCCTTGGCCCCGGTAGCAAAAATTTTACAGGGGAAATTCAGTTCAGATATTTCCCTTTCAGGGAATCTAACAGATGATTTTACACCGGATCTTCTTTCATTGACAGGAAATATTCTAGCCGATGTACTTACGAGGGAAATCAGTACGGATGAAGCACCCGTGTTATCCGCTTTGGATACTAAACTGGATTTCATCGATTTGGAAAAACTGAGCCTTAGGGAATTAAAAACCAAGCTTTCCTTTGAAAATGGTCTGGTCGTAGTAAAGCCTTTCAGTATTCGGTACCAGGATATTGAAATAAATGTGGATGGGAATCACACCTTTGACCAAAAAATGAATTACAAGGCTACCTTACAGGTTCCATCTAAGTATTTGGGCAAGGATATCAATAACTTGATTTCGAGGATAGATGACCGTTCTTTGGATAGCCTTACCATTCCAGTAACCGCCAATATTGGCGGCGTTTGTAATAGTCCGGAAGTTACCACAGATTTGACTTCGGGTATAAAGACTTTGACCAGTCAATTGATCGAAATCGAAAAACAAAAATTGATCAATAAGGGTAAGGACAAGGCCAAGGACTTGATAGGGGACATCCTGTCAAACTCCACAAAAAAGGACTCTACGGATGGTCAGGATTCGAAAACCGGTGCCAAGGAAGTGTTAGGAGGACTGCTTGGAGGTTCCAAATCTACTGATTCCATAAATATCAAAACAGATACGTTGGCAACACCCCCAAAAAAGGAAGAAGCTGTTAAGGAGGCTGCCAAGGATGTTTTAAAAGGACTTTTCGGTAAGAAAAAGGCGGAAACGGAAACGAAGAAGGATTCTGTCAATCCATAGAATTCCTAGCCGCAAACATACTGCGGAGCATTCAAGAAAATATCCTTTGGAATATTGACCTTCACTTCAAAATGAAACTAACGGTAAGTTTTTTTTGGCTTTTAGGGATAGTCGGATTCTAAAAATCATTTTTATTTAATGGTAAGTCCCACGTAATAGCCTTCACTGCCGCGAATATTGAATACCGTATTGTCCTCAAAGATAAGGTACTGACCTTTGATTCCTTTTAGGGTGCCGTGATAGGTTGGGGTTTTGTCCAGGCTCAGGCTCCTGACTTTTTCGGGAAATTGAAGCACAGGGAATTCCAAATTGGTTTCCGTATTGCTTTCTATGAAATAGGGTAGGGCCTCTTCTGGGATATACGACTTCAGTTTATTGCGCCATGCCACCAAATCTTGGTCCACGATATCATTGGTCAACATTTTGCGCCAATTGGTCTTGTCCGATACATGGTCCTTTAGGGCAACCTCCGTAATACCTGCTAAATACCTGTTGGGCACTTCCACAATTTCAATGGCTTCGTGCGCTCCTTGGTCGATCCATCGGGTGGGGATTTGTGTTTTTCTGGTAACACCTACCTTTATATTGCTGGAATTCGCCAAATAAACAATGTGAGGCTGCAATTGTACTTTTTTCTCGTAGGCCAAATCCCGGTCTTCCTGGTCCAAATGCGCGGTACTTAATTCAGGTCGCATGATCCAATCGCCTGCGGCCGGAATATCGAAAAAGCAGGATCTGCAAAAGCCTTGACGGTAAATGGGTCGGTCATTACCGCAGTTCAGACATTGGTGCTTTATAAGCTCGATATGCAACTGGTGGTCCAGTATTTGGTTCATATTCAGAAAGTCGGATTCAAAGACCAAATAATACTGTATGGGACTTGCCATTTCAGTCAGCATTTTTTTTAGGACACCTTCGTACTGCATTGTTGACTCAATTAAAATTTCAATTTGAAAATGATGGGGATATACCCTATTTTTAGACGTTAAAGATACCCAAAAATGTCCATTCCACTGTTCAACTCCATTGCCTCTTGGTTGCTAAAAAAACGCTATCACCAGATAGAACTTTTTTTAAAGTACCCTGAGGAAGTACAGGAAGAGGTTCTGTTGAACCTGTTGGAATTTGCTGAGGATACGGAACTTGGACGGCATTACGAATTTGAGACCATAAACAACTATGGGACTTATAGGGAACGACTTCCAGTGGTTTCCTACGAAGAGGTGGAGCCCATCATAGAAAGGACACGTAAAGGGGAGCAGAACCTCTTCTGGCCCACAACGGTGAAGCTATTTGCAAAGAGCAGTGGAACCACAAATGCTAAAAGTAAGTTCATCCCGGTTAGTTCAGAGGCCTTGGAGGATTGTCATTACAAGTCAGGAAAGGATTTGCTCTGTCTATACCTGAACAACAATGAAAACTCGCAATTGTTTACGGGGAAGAGTTTACGCCTTGGGGGGAGTAAGGAACTTTACGAGGACAATGGTTCCTTTTTTGGCGACCTCTCCGCCATCCTTATTGATAACATGCCTCTTTGGGCAGAATTTAGCAGTACGCCTAGCAACAAGGTTTCCTTGATGAGCGAATGGGAAACCAAGCTTGGTGCCATTATAAAGGAGAGTGTACAGGAAAACGTGACCAGCTTGGCAGGGGTGCCCTCTTGGATGTTGGTTTTATTGAACAATGTATTACAGGAAACGGGAAGGGAACACCTTTTTGAGGTTTGGGAGAATCTGGAGGTATATTTTCATGGAGGGGTAAGTTTTAGTCCCTATAGGGAGCAGTACAAGAGCCTTTTGCCCAGGAAGAATTTTAGGTATTATGAGATTTACAATGCATCGGAAGGATTTTTTGCCATTCAGGACCGCAACAATGCAGAAGATCTCTTATTGATGCTGGATTACGGGATTTTCTATGAGTTCATTCCCATGGATGTATACGGTACGGAAGAGCAAGCGTGTATTCCCTTGTGGGATGTTGAAACAGGAAAGAACTATGCCATAGTGATTACTACCAACTCTGGCCTTTGGCGCTATAAGATTGGGGATACCGTCCGTTTCACTTCTAAAAATCCATACAGGATACGTATTACCGGGAGGACCAAACACCATATAAACGTTTTTGGGGAGGAACTTATCATTGAAAATGCCGAAGAAGCCCTGAAAATGGTTTGTCTAAAAACAAGAACGGAAATCAAGGATTATACTGCAGGGCCCATTTTCATGCATGGAAAAAAGAAGGGGTCCCATGAGTGGATCATTGAGTTTAGGAAGTCTCCAAAAGATCTAAACTACTTTACGGAATTGCTGGACAATGCCTTAAAATCCCTGAACTCCGACTATGAGGCCAAACGCTACAATAATATTACCCTAGAAATGCCCAAGGTGCATGTGGCCCGCGAAAACCTTTTTTACGATTGGTTAAAGATCAACGATAAATTGGGGGGGCAGCATAAAATCCCAAGACTTTCAAATAGAAGGGATTACCTTGAAAAATTATTGTGTATGAATTCCTCTTCAGGCCATCCGGTGCATGAAGAACTTACCAAAGAAAGTTAGGGTATTTAGGACGGTTTCTTGTATAGGAATGGTCTTACATCGAGGATTTGGGACGAATTACCAAATAAATTATAGAATAGGCCGTTAAATAATCAATTTAAGGGTCTAGTTCCCAAATTATTAATTTACTAAACTAAAATTATGGCTGAAAAACTTGTTATTGTCTCGGATATGTGGGGCACCAAAAATGGCCTTTGGATTACTTCATATTTAGGATATCTTCAGCAATATTTTGATATCACTTTTTATGATAGCCAACAACTCGCAAACATTGATTTGCCAGTACAGACCGAACAAAACATCCATGATGCTTTTGTAAATGGAGGGATCGATACCGCGGTAGCCCATCTTTTGAAAAAGGAAATTACACCTTGCTACTATTTAGCATTTAGCACGGGCGGTACCATTGTCTGGAATGCCGCAAAAAGGGGATTGCCGGTAAAATCACTTTACTCCATTTCAGCGACAAGAATTAGACTACAGGATGAAAAACCCTTGGTTCCCTTAAATCTTATTTATGGGGAAAAAGATGCCAATAGGCCCGACGATATTTGGGCCAATAAGTTGGATGTGGACATGGATGTCGTTCCAAATTATGGGCACACCTTATATACCGATGAAAAAATAATAAGAAAGGTTTGCCTGGCCTTATTGAACGAAGTCACGACAATAAATATTCCAGAAAAAATAGAAAAGAAAAAGGCGGTTTAAGAAACCGCCTTTAATTTTTTAACTGTTTCGTAGGACAGCTTTTGTTCTGCGTACGGTTTGGTTACCTTGAATTCGGTTTCCTCGGTACTTGGCATTTCGAACATGGCATCCGTAAAGATCGCCTCACATAGAGATCTGAGTCCCCTTGCCCCAAGTTTGTATTCAATGGCTTTCTCCACAATGTAATCAAGAGCCTGTTCCGTTATTGTAAATGAAATGTTGTCCATGGCGAACAGCTTTTCATATTGCTTAATAATGGCATTTTTAGGTTCCGTCAAGATGGCCCTGAGTGTTTTTTTATCCAAGGGATTCATATGGGTGAGAACCGGAAGTCTTCCAATAATTTCCGGGATCAATCCAAATTCCTTTAAATCTTTAGGGATTATATACTGCAGAATATTGGTTTCGTCAAGATTCTCCTCTGCTTTGGAAGCGCTATAACCCACTGCCTGTAAATTGAGTCGCTTGGTTATCGCTCTTTCAATACCATCAAAGGCTCCTCCGGCAATGAATAAAATATTTTCCGTGTTGACTTCTATGAATTTTTGGTCGGGGTGTTTTCTACCGCCCTTGGGAGGTACATTGACCGTGGTTCCTTCCAACAATTTCAAAAGTCCCTGTTGTACTCCTTCCCCGGAAACGTCCCTGGTAATGGACGGGTTGTCACTTTTGCGGGCAATTTTGTCAATCTCATCAATAAAAACGATACCACGTTCCGCCTTTTCCAAATTATAGTCAGCCGCCTGTAGTAACCTCGTTAATATACTTTCCACATCCTCCCCAACGTAACCTGCTTCCGTTAGAACGGTTGCATCGACGATGGCCAAGGGCACATTGAGCATTTTCGCAATGGTTTTTGCCATTAAGGTTTTTCCGGTTCCTGTTTGGCCCACCATGATAATATTGCTCTTCTGTATCTCTATATCGTCTTCTTTGGACGAAGGTTGTAGCAGTCGTTTGTAGTGGTTGTATACCGCTACGGACATTACCTTTTTCGTACGTTCCTGGCCAATAATAAATGTGTCCAAAAAGTCCTTTATTTCCTGGGGCTTTTTTAATGTGAGCTCAGACGAAAGATCATTGGTTTTGGTCTGTCTTGTCTCTTCTGCAACAATACCATGGGCCTGCTCGATACATCTATCACAAATATGGGCGTCCAGACCGGCGATCAATAAATTGGTCTCTGGCTTTTTCCTTCCGCAAAACGAGCATTCTAAATTTTCCTTTGCCATATTAAAGTTTATCTGACCAACAACATAACGATTAGTATCGGTCCTTGGTGCGCTAAAAAAATAAAATAATAGCTAATTGGACGAAATTATTCTTTGTCCCTTACTAAAATCTCGTCGATCATACCATATTCAAGGGCAACATCGGCTTTCATCCAGTAATCCCGATCACTGTCATCTTGAATTTTTTCTATGGGTTGTCCGGAGTGTTTTGCTATGATTTGGTAAAGTTCATCTTTCAATTTAAGGATTTCACGTGCGGTAATCTCAATATCGCTCGCTTGTCCTTGGGCTCCGCCCATGGGTTGGTGTATCATGACCCTTGAATGGGACAGTCCACTGCGTTTGCCCTTCTGACCGGCACATAGCAATACGGCTCCCATAGAGGCCGCCATACCTGTACAGATGGTTGCAACGTCCGGCTTTATGAATTGCATGGTGTCGTAGATGCCAAGACCGGCATAGACACTACCTCCCGGTGAATTAATGTAAATCTGTATGTCCTTTGAGGCATCTGCACTTTCCAGGAACAGTAATTGTGCCTGCACTATATTGGCCACCTGGTCATTGATTCCAGTACCCAAAAAGATGATTCTGTCCATCATCAATCGGGAGAAAACATCCATGGCAATAGCGTTGAGCTGTCTTTCCTCGATTATATTTGGGGTCATATTTACAGGATACATGCTGCTCATAATCGTATCGTAATACATGCTGCTGATACCCTGGTCCTTTATGGCGTATTTTTTAAACTCTTTTCCGTAATCCATAAACTCTTAATCGATTTTTTAGTAGTAAAAAAAGGTGCCGAAAAATAATTTTCCGGCACCGTAAAGATACTTAATTTATTGTTTGGATTTATCCGTAAACTTCCTTGACAAAGTTTTCATAGGTAACCTCCTTGGTCTTAAGGTTTCCTTTTTCCTTGTAAAGGTTCAACAGTTTTTGGCTCATTAGCTGTTCTGACAAGCGCCTAACTTCATCCTGATTTGACAAGACCCTCGTGGCGATATTGTCCAACTCCTCTTCCATTGGATTCAATTGGCCAAATTGTGCCATTTGGGACTTGATAAAACCTTTTGCAAATTCCTTCAACTCCTCAAATTGGACTTGGAGGTTGTTGTCCTTGATTATTTTTCCTTCTATCAATTGGTATCGCAGCCCCTTTTCCGACTTTTCATATTCTTCATTCGCTTCTTCCGGGGTCAGTTCCTTATCATCGTTCATTTGAATCCATTTGGTCAAAAATCCTGTTGGAAGCTCAAATTTGGTATTCTCTATGTAGTACTCCGTTACATCGTTCAGTAACTTTTGGTCTGCTTGTTGCTCAAATTGCTTTTCGGAATCCTCTGCGATACGCTCACGAAGTTCCTTTTCAGATTTAACCGAATCCTTTCCAAAAAGTTTATCGAATAGTTCCTGGTTCAATTCGGCGGGTTGCCTTTCATTGATTTCCGTTATGGTAAAGGAAACCTCCGTATCCAAACTATCCGCCTTATCCTTGCTGATACCTAAAACACTTGAAAGAAAATAATCCTCCGTAAAAAGTCCTTTGGTCTTTAAAGTGACGGTATCCCCAACTTTTTTTCCAATCAAACTATCGATGGCTTTTTTACTCTTGAGTCTGTCCATTTCCAAAAGTGCCTGATTGTCGATTCCTTCGGCTTCATTCTCAAACTTTCCGGCTACCTCGTCCTTTTTCCCAACCTCTTCCTTGCTTACAAGTTTTCCGTATTGTTTCTGGATTCGCTCCACCTGTTCTGAAATCATTTTTTTATCGGCAACGATTTTGTAATGGGTAATGGCCTTTTTGGTTTTTAAGGGAACTTCAAATTCTGGCGCCAGTCCCAATTCAAATTCAAAATCCAGTTCTTCTTGGTCCCAATCAAAATCATCCTTTTGTTTAGGCAAAGGATTTCCAAGAACATCCAGTTTTTCCTCCGTTAGGTATTTGTTCAAATTGTCCTGTAGCAATTTGTTCACTTCATCTACCAATACGGCCTTTCCGTATTGTTTTTTGATAAGCCCCATAGGTACCTGACCCTTTCTAAAACCGGGTATATTGGCCTGCTTCTTATAATTTTTTAGGATTGTGTCTACCTTATCTTGATAGTCTTCCTTGGTGATAGCTACCTTAACGACAGCGTTTAAGTTGTCTATCTGTTCTTTTGTAATGTTCATTCCTTCAGTATCTTCTTAATTGCTTAAATAAAACGGGAGGCAAAATTAGGCTATTTTCTTCTGTTCACCAAGTTTTTAAAGGGCTGAATTTCAAATAATAACTGCTATTTGTCTTCTTTGAGCAAGGAAAACAAAATGGACTGCAAAAAGGAAAGTAAGAGACTGAATAGTAGTGCCCACCAAAGTCCGTCAACGTTAAAACCGTCGATTAAATTATCGGCCAAAAGAATCAGGAGGGCATTTATAATCAATAGGAACAGTCCAAATGTAACAATGGTAACGGGTAGGGTGAGTATGACCAGTATCGGTTTCACCAAAAAGTTTAAAAGACTTAGGACTATGGCCACAATAATTGCGGTAACATAGGAGTCTATAGATACATGGGGTAGAAAATTGGCCAAAAGGATTACGGCCAGGGCGCTCAGCAGAATACGTAAGATAAGTTTCATAGTGTCTTGGTTTAGGTTCTTTTAAAGATAAAAAATAAAGTGATAGGAGGGAGTGCCCCCTAGCTGGGAATTATTCCAACTGTCTTAAAAAACGGAACGATTTTTCGAAAAATTGATCTGGGTTTTCTGCATGCAGCCAATGTCCCGCATCGTCGATTACCTCTATTTGGGCCTTGGGAAAGTGTCTTTTAATTTGAGCCGTATCGGCATCGGTTACGTATTCGGATTTGCTTCCCTTTAGGAAAAGTGTGGGGCCGTTGTAGCTCTCGGAACTGGAAATATTTTCACCTATCTCTTCCATCTTTTCGCTAAGCACCTCCAGGTTCATCCGGAGCTCAAAGGTGCCGTTTTTGGTTCTGTAAAGATTTTTGAGTAAAAATTGGCGTACCCCAAAATTCTTAAGGTGTTTTTTAAGCTGTTCGTCCGCATCGCCCCTAGTATTTATTAAGTCAAAATCCAATTGGGTAAGGGCGTTTATAATATCTTGGTGATGGGGCGGATAAAATCTTGGCGCAATATCCGCTACCAGCAACTTTTCAGTTTTCTGTGGATAGCTGCAGGCGAACTGCATGGCCGTTTTCCCGCCCATGGAATGTCCTATCAAAGCGGTCCTTTCTATGTTCTTATCGTTTAGGTAGCGTAACAGATCTTCGGCCAAAAGGTCATAGTTGAACTTCTCCGACCAAAAACTACGGCCATGGTTTCTTTGGTCGATTAGGTGCACCTCAAAACCATTGTCGGCATATTGATTTCCAAGTGTTTTCCAATTATCGGACATGCCCAGAAACCCATGTAAAATGCAGAGCGGTTTACCTTTTCCTATAATGTTGCTATATAATATTGGATTCATTTCAACTTGTTTAAGTACATGTTCACCACGTTTTCCAATCCTAAATAAATGGATTCGCAAATCAGGGCATGGCCAATGGAAACTTCCAATAGGCCGGGAATGTTTTGTGCAAAATATTGAATGTTATCCAAGCTGAGGTCATGGCCCGCATTTATGCCAAGGTCTAGTTCGTTCGCCTTTTTTGCGGTATCCACAAATGGGAGTATCGCTTTTTCCTTGTCAGTAAAATAGGCCGTAGCGTAACTTTCCGTATAAAGTTCTATTCTATCCGTACCTGTTTCCTTGGCACCGGCTACCATTTTGGGGTCTGGGTCCACAAATATCGAGGTGCGTATACCGGCATTTTTGAATTCGGCAATTACTTCTTTTAAGAAAACCCCGTGCTTTAAAGTATCCCAACCGGCATTAGAGGTAATGGCGTCCACGGCATCGGGAACAAGGGTCACCTGGTCAGGTTTCACCTCTAGAACAAGATCGACAAACTTTGGATTTGGGTTCCCCTCAATATTAAGTTCCGTCGTAACGATTTTTTTCAGGTCCCTGGCATCCTGATAACGGATATGGCGTTCATCCGGTCTGGGGTGGATGGTAATTCCTTGCGCTCCAAATCTTTCTATATCTGCAGATACTTGTAATAAATTAGGTACATTACCGCCCCTGGCGTTGCGCAGGGTGGCAATTTTATTTACGTTGACACTTAGTTTCGTCATATTGTCGATAATATATTAAAAGGAGCCCAAAAATACGAATAAGGCACGCCTTTTGATATTATTAATTGTTATTTTGCGTTATAAATTAGGCTATGAATATTCAACAATATATTATTTCCAATATTCCTGCATTTGATGTTCAAACTACCTGTGGTGAACTTATGGACTTTTTTAAGGAAAACACTTTTTCGCATATAGCGATTATTGAAAAGGATAGGTTTCTGGGGGTTTTTTCTGAAAATGACATGGATGTGGTTTCTGCCGATTCCACAATCGAGGAACACCGCTATGACCTGCAAGCTTTTTTTGTAAGGAAGGAAACCAGTTGGTTGGACGTTCTGGAAGTTTTTGCCCGAAACGAGGCGAATCTCGTCCCTATTTTGGATGAAGTGGAAAGGGTGGTCGGTTATTATGATTTGACCGATGTCGTTTCGGAATTTATAGAGACTCCATTTTTTACGGATCCCGGCAATATATTGGTAGTTGCCACGGGAATAAAGGATTATTCCTTTAGCGAAATCTCACAAATAGTTGAAAGTAACAATGCCCGACTCATTGGAGGTTTTATTACCGATATGCAAAATGACGTGGTGCAGGTCACCATTAAGATTAGTACGTCGAACTTTGACAAGGTCTTGCAGACCTTTAGGCGTTACAACTACCAAATAATCTTCGGGAATAGTGACGATCAATTTTTGGAAGATTTAAAAAATAGGTCGGACTATTTGGATAGGTACCTAAACGTCTAGTATGAAGGTCGCTGTTTACGGTCAAACATATCAGGACAATGCCATCGAATATTTAGAGGAGCTGTTGGACGAACTGGCGAAGGACAATTCTTCAGAAGTGTGCATTGAGGAGGAATTTTATCGGCTTTATAAATCAAAAAATGGTGCCGCTACCTTTCAGACCTTCACCACTTCGCATGGGTTGGACGCATCCTTTGATATGTTCGTTAGTTTTGGAGGGGATGGGACCATCCTGCGGGCCACTACATTTGTTAAGGACCTTGGGATTCCCATAGTAGGCGTCAATACAGGCCGGTTGGGCTTTTTGTCCACGTTTAAAAAGGAAGACGTACGGAAAGTGGTACAGGAATTTTTAAAGGGGGACTACACGATAGTGGAAAGGAGCCTTGTGCAGATCCATGCGAATGCCCTGGAGGCAGCATTTGGTGACCTGAATTTTGCCCTTAACGAGATAACCGTAAGTAGAAAGGATACCACCTCCATGATCACTGTGGAAACCTATTTAAACAATGAATTCCTTACCTCCTATTGGGCGGACGGACTAATCATTTCAACCCCCACGGGTTCAACGGGTTACTCCTTGAGCTGCGGAGGTCCGGTGATTGTGCCCACCGCAAAGTCCTTGGTCTTGACCCCAATAGCGCCCCATAACCTAAATGCAAGGCCCTTGGTAATTTCTGATGATACGGAAATAAGGCTGCGGGTTTCGGGAAGGGAGGAAA
Organism: Maribacter sp. 4G9; assembly: GCF_002742265.1. GTDB lineage: Bacteria > Bacteroidota > Bacteroidia > Flavobacteriales > Flavobacteriaceae > Maribacter. Next base: position 132,350 of record NZ_MDGL01000156.1, on the reverse strand, counting down.
ACCATCTTGTTTCGTTGGATTCCAGAATCGCTTCCCTAGAAAATGGACATGAAATTACCATCACCAAAGCTCCCTTCACCATAAAGATGATAGAGTACACATCAGAAAGTTTCCTAAAGACCCTTAGGAATAAATTATTATGGGGCGAAGACAGAAGAAATTGAACTTTCCCTTAAACAATATTTACCTCTAAAAACTGTTTACCTTGTGAGAAAGCCCCCTTGGGCTTGTACTCCAATGAAATGAACTCAACAAGGCTGTAAACGATTCTAAATATGATACGTAACGTATTCTTACTTGCATTTTTATGTATTTCCTTTGGCCTTAGCGCGCAGATGTATGAGGTTGGGGTTTTTGCGGGCGGTGCCAATATGATAGGTGATGTAGGAAGAACCAATTATATTTTGCCTTCCAATCTGGCCTTTGGGGGCGTTTTCAAATGGAACGTTAGCAAACGATATGCCTGGCGCGGAAGTCTTACCTACGGAAAGTTTACCGCAGACGATAATAAATCCAGTGACACCTCCAGACAGCAAAGGGGATATGTGGTGGATAATGCGGTATTGGAAGGCTCCGTGGGACTTGAATTTAATTTTGTAGATTATAATCTGCATAAATTAGGCCCCGCATTTACACCCTACCTATATACCGGAGTTACCTATTTTAGGTACGATTACGGTTATTTTAATGGGGGGGGTCTTCAAGATCTATCACAATCCGATGGTTCCTTTGCGATACCTATGACGGTAGGTTTTAAGTATCGTATCAACCAGTTTCTTATTTTTGGGGCGGAAATTGGTGCTAGATACACTTTTACGGATAATCTAGATGCCAGTAATCCAAAAGGTTCTAATTTTGAGGATTTCAAATTTGGAAATATTCTAAGCGATGATTGGTACGTATTCTCAGGGGTAACCTTAACGTATACTTTTGGAAGAAAGCCTTGCCAAGATTGCTTTCAATAAAAAACGATGGAAAGTAAAATAGAGGATATTGATGCACAGAATCTGCCACGTCACATGGCCATTATTATGGATGGAAATGGAAGATGGGCCAAGGAGCGTGGAAAGTTGAGGGTATTTGGTCATGAAAACGGTGTAAAAACGGTAAGGTCCACTGTGGAAAACTGTGTGAAGCTGGGCATTGAGTTTCTTACCTTATATACATTTTCTACCGAAAATTGGAACAGGCCCAAAATAGAGGTGGATACACTCATGAGATTATTGGTGTCCTCTTTACGAAAGGAGTTGGCAACATTCGCGGAGAATAACATTCGATTGAATACCATAGGTAACATTTCTGCCTTGCCCGATAAAGCCCGTGGCGAACTTTTGGAGGTGATGAAAAAGACCGAGCAACATACAGGAATGACACTAACCCTGGCCTTGAGTTATGGCTCAAGGGAAGAGCTACAATCCGCCATAAAATCAATAGCATTCAAAGTTAAAAATAATATAATTTCGCCAGAAAATATTGACGAAACCATTATTAATGACCATCTTTACACGCGAAATTTGCCAGACGTAGACTTGCTAATCCGAACGAGTGGAGAACATCGGATCAGCAATTTTTTATTATGGCAGATCGCGTATGCCGAATTATATTTTATTGATGTATTTTGGCCCGATTTTAATGAGCATCATTTGGTAGAGGCCATAAAAAATTACCAGAACAGAGAACGAAGATTTGGAAAAACTAGCGAACAACTCATCTAGGGATATGACCAGGTTCATGTCCGTGAACCACTTACTGACCATCCTACTCCTTTTTATCCTCACAAATACCTTTTCACAAGACTTGTCCTATGAAAATGGTCAAACCTATATCCTTGGTGGATTGGAGGTTACTGGATTGGAAAGTTACAATGAACAGACCGTTAAAACCTATACAGGCCTTAGAGTGGGGCAGCCAATCACGGTTCCTGGTGAAGAAATCAGCGAGGTCATCAATAAACTTTGGGGACTTGAGCTTTTTACTTCCATCGACTTCTATATTACCAACATTGAGGATAACAACATATTCCTTGAACTGAATATCATTGAGCGACCTACATTGACAGATGTTACTTTTAATGGTGTAAAACCAAGAAAGGTAGACGAGCTCAGGACCGATACGGATCTTAAAAAGGGTAAGAAGATTACGGAGAGTTTAATATCCAATACCAAAAATTATCTCACAAATAAATATAAAAAGCAAGGGTATTTAAACACCAAAGTAAATATCATAACCGCCGTAGATACTTCTGAAACCAATGCCAGAAAAATGGTGGTAAACGTCAATAAGGGCGATAAGGTAAAAATCAAGGATATCATTTTTGAAGGAAACGAAGAGCTTTCGGATAAAAAATTGAGAAAGGCCTTAAAAAGTACCAAACGAAAGAGATTGGGTCGTTTCTGGAAAAAGTCCAAATATATCAAGGACGATTATGAGGAGGATTTGGACTTATTGGTGGATAAATATGCCGAAAACGGATACCGGGATGCCAGGGTAATTTCCGATACCTTGGAAAGAGTGGACGAGAACAACATACTTCTAAAAATAAAGGTTGAGGAAGGGAACAAATATTATTTTGGCGATATTGATTTTGTGGGAAATACCGTTTATACGGATCGTCAATTGCAACAGGTTCTTGGTATCAAAAAGGGTGAGACCTATAACGGGGTGTTGTTACGTGAACGTATTGCGGACAATAGCAAACCGGAACCCTATGACGTTACCAGTCTGTATCAAAACAATGGATATCTGTTCTCCACCATCAATCCTGTAGAGGTATCTGCTGCCAACGATACCATAAATTTTGAAATCCGTATTATCGAAGGTAAGGAGACCTTTTTGGACCATGTGACCATCTCTGGAAACGATAAGACCAACGACCATGTAATTTTTAGGGAACTTCGTACACGGCCCGGACAAAAATACAACAAGTCGGATATCATTCGAAGTATTAGGGAATTGGGGCAACTTGGATTTTTTGATGCCGAACAGATAAAACCAGATGTGTTGAATGCCAATCCAAATGAGGGGACCGTGGATCTGGCCTGGAGTCTGGTCGAATCCGGTTCCAGTCAAATTGAATTGCAAGGTGGTTACGGTGGCGGTGGCTTCATTGGAACGTTGGGATTGTCATTCAATAATTTCTCCATTCAAAACCTATTCAAAGGGGAAGCATATAAGCCAGTGCCCATGGGCGACGGACAAACCTTTGCCCTACGTTTGCAGGCTAGCCGTACCTTTAGGGTGTATAGTTTAAACTTTTCCGAACCATGGATGGGCGGAAAAAAGCCGGTACGGTTTAACTTGAACGTATCAAGAACCCAACAGTTTGCAGCGTCTTTCGGGAATAGGGGTATTGATGTAAACAAGGACCAGCAGTTTTCCATAACGGGAGTGAGCCTGGGATTGGCCAAAAGGGTACAGTGGCCAGATGATTTCTTTACCATTTCCCATTCCTTAGGATACCAATTATATGACTTCCGAAATTATAATATTGGTTTGTTCAATTTTGGGAACGGGAAAGCCAATTCCATTGCCTATACCTTAGGTATCAATAGAAATGCTATGGAGGGTGGGCGTATATTTCCTAGGGGCGGATCCAATTTTGAAATTACGGCCAAGTTTACACCGCCCTATTCCCTTTTCAGTAATAAGGATTTTAGGGCCCTAAGGGAACGTAGTGGGGAATTACAACCTATCGTAAATCAGCAAAGGGCTCAAGGACTAAGAGATACTCAGGAAATTAGAGAACTAGAAGACGTAGATCAAGAGCGTTTCAGGTTGTTGGAATATTACAAAATCAAGTTTAAGGGAGATTGGTATACCACTTTGGTAGGTAGTGCGGACAAATCCTTGGTGTTGCGTACCAATGCAGAGTTTGGATTCTTGGGCAATTACAATAGTGATACCGGAGATGTGCCTTTTGAGCGTTTTTTCGTTGGTGGCGATGGTCTTAACAACTTTACCTTGGACGGAAGGGATATAGTGCAGTTAAGAGGATACGAAAACCAATCCTTAACTCCAATCGACCCCGTTTCCGGACAGCAGGAGGGCGGATTGATCTACAATAAATTCTCTATGGAGCTACGGTATCCGCTTACCTTAAAACCTTCGGCATCCATTTACGGACTTACCTTTTTGGAAGCAGGTAATTCCTTCAACAATTTTCAGCAGTTTAATCCGTTTCAATTAAAACGATCGGCCGGTGTGGGGCTACGCATCTTTATGCCAGCGTTTGGTTTATTGGGTATCGATTTTGGTTATGGGTTCGACGAGGACTTAAGGCCACAGTCCATAGGCAATGGTCCAAGCGGATGGCAGACGCACTTCATTATTGGTCAACAGTTCTAGATTTAAATTGGAATTTAAGAATCGGTCATCATGCTAAACCTTTCATTCTAAAAGTTTTAGTAATTTTGGCACGATATTTTCTATTAGATTAAACGATATCAAAAATGAAGTCAAAAGTAAAAGTTCTTTTATTTCTTGTGACCATTCTAACGGGATTGTATTCCATGGCCCAAAGAGGCGTTAGAATAGCCTATGTGGATATGGAATATATTCTGGAAAATGTGGAGGAATATAGGGACGCCAGTGAACAGCTCGATACCAAGGTCCAAAAATGGAAGGTTGAAATCGAGCAAAAGCAAAGTGTTGTGGAACAGATGAAGAAGGATTTAATGGCGGAAAAAGTGTTGTTGACCCCAGAACTCATTGAAGAGCGGGAAGAGGAAATCCAAATCCTTGAAAAGGAGATGATCGAATACCAGCAGGATAGATTTGGTCCGCAAGGCGATTTGGTGCTTCAGAAAAGAAGGTTGATACAGCCAATACAAGATCAAGTCTTTAATGAGGTGCAAAAATTGGGGGCGAATAAAAAATATGATTTTATTTTTGATAAATCTGCGGATGTTGTAATGTTGTACTCGGAAAAAAGGCACGATATTAGCGATTTGGTTCTCAGGGGAATTGCCAGGACCAGAAAGATAAGCAAGCCCAAGGAAGGAACGGACACTAGAAGCAGGTTGGAGGCTTTTGAAGGAGACGATGATATTGAGGCCGATGATGAGGAAGAAGTAGTCTCTGATGCGCTTCAGGAGCGTATAGATAGAGCCAAGGAGGCCCAAGCGGCCAGGGAAAAAACGGCTGCAGAAAAAAGGGAGGAGCAGCTCAAATTGCGTGAAGAGCGAAAGAAGGCCTACGAGGAAAGAAGAAAAAAACTGTTAGAAGAGCGGGAGGCCAAGAAAAAGGAAAATGAATCAGAAAGAAATAACGATAATCCGGGAAACGATTCCGACAATAACTAGAAATTAGAAACCATTAATTAATACTCAAATAAGAATTAAATTTTAACTCATGAAACAAGTAAAGAAAATTGCGGTTGCCTTAATGTTGTTCGTGGCGGCGACCAGTTTTGTAAATGCGCAGAGTAAAGTAGCTCATATAGATGTAACCCAGTTGCTGTCTGCCATGCCAGAGATGAAATCTGCTGAGGCGGAGCTTAAAAAACTTCAGGAAACCTATGGTGCCGATATCCAAGCCTCCATGACGGAATTGCGTAACAAGTATACCCAATACCAAAACGAAGCGGCATCCAAATCCAAGGAAGAGAATGAAAAAAGGGCGGTGGAGCTTCAAGGCATGGAGAAAACGGTAGGTGAGTTCCAACAAAATGCACAACAGGAAATCCAAAAGAAACAGGCTGAATTGTTCGCCCCTATTTCTGAAAAGGCCAAAGCGGCCATAGAAAGGGTTGCCGCGGCTCAAGGTATCGATTATGTTATCGACGCGCAGCCAGGTGGTGGATTAATCGTTGCTTCTGGAAAAGATTTATTGGCAGACGTTAAAAAAGAATTGGGTATTTAATCCCCAAAACAAATAGAAAATAAAAGGCCGTTCCAACTGGAATGGCTTTTTTTATGGAGTCAATTTTGATTTAATATTCTTCCAACGCAAACGGCGAATGAATTCTCCTTCTTCCGCCGTCACTAAAAATGATTCCCTTTTTGCGCACGCTTGCAGAAATCCTCTTAAATTGTCAAAAAAAGCACTGGGTCTTTTTGTTTTGAGGGCCATTTTTAGGGAGGCAATCAGCGTAATCCAGACGCCATACCGCATGGTATACATGGCTTTGCCCTGTAGCGATCTGGCTTTTTTGTTGTACGCCTTTCCTGTGGGTCTTAAATGTTTTACATGTAGGCTTTCGTCCGTATATATTTTGAACCCATGGTATTGCGCCAATAATTCGTCCACAGTGTCCCATCCCATGGCGTTTTTGAGTCCGCCAATTGCTTCAAAGCATTTTTTTGAATAGGCTTTAAATGCACCCCTTACATGTATTTTGTCCATCGGGTGGTTCAATTGCCATTTTCCTTGTTCGTCCTGCTCATAGGCAAAACCTCCTACGATACCTACCTTGGGCGTTTTATTGAAGATATTTGAAATTGATTCAAAATAATGTTTCGGCAAAACGATATCGGCATCGAGCTTTACAATAAAGTCGAAATTGGTATCCAATGACCCGAGTCCCTTATTAAAGGCATTTATGACCTTGCTACCTGGCATATGACTGCCAGAGGATTTGGTGTTGAGAAGTTCGACATAGGGTACGGTTGCTGCGAACTCCGCAACAATGGTTTCGGTCCCATCGTTTGAATGATCATTTACCACCACCACTTTCTTGGGGGGAAGGGTTTGTAGTATAACGGACTCCAAGGTCAAAGAAATAAAGGCTTCCTCGTTATGGGCCGGTATGATGACATAATATTCCACGAGTAGGTTTTAAGAACTTTTTTTTCGAACGGCGTAAACTATGTAGTATCGAGGTGTGAACAGTCTTAAAATGGGCCTAAGACCTATTTTTTTAACGGGGTGGGCCCATTTTTTCGAATCCTGGATTTCCCATCCAGCTTTCTCCAAAAGCCAATCGAATTGCCAATCCTCAAACTCGTGATAATGTCGGTCCCAAGGGTCGGTCTTACTTCTATAGGCCGGGGAAAACCAAAGTCTAAGGGGGACACTCGCAACCAAAGTATCGGCCTTTATTTTGGAAAGCGCGTTCAAGGGGGCCAAAAGGTGTTCAAAAATTTCAAAGGCGGTTGCTACGTTTGCATTGGAGTTTACAATGGACGAGAAATCCAAATCCAAATCTTCGCCCTTGGTGTTTTCTACTTGATAGCCTTCCTTTGACATAATCTTGGAAAAGGGGTTTTCCACACCCAAGTCTAAAATGGATTCGTTGGTAGGTACATGCTTTTTTAAAAATTCTAGGGTGTATCTAAAACGTTTGCTTGGAAAGGTGTTCTCGTACATTTCAAAGTTTATATACCATGGCGTTGATGTTCATTCCCGCACCAACACTTGCAAAGATAACAACATCGCCTTTTGTCAAGTTATGATTTTCAATTTTTCCCTTTAACAGGCAATCCAATAATGTTGGAATGGTTGCTACCGAGCTATTTCCAAACTCTCCAATCGTCATAGGCATGCAATGTTTTGGAACATCCATATGGTAAAGTGCATAAAACCTTGAGATGATGGCCTCGTCCATCTTTTCATTGGCTTGATGGATAAGAATTTTTTTTACCTCCGTAATATCTATGCCACTTTTCTCCAAACAGGCGGCCATTGCCTTGGGAACATGGGTTACGGCAAATTCATAAATCTTTCTCCCAAGCATTTTAATGTATCTCGTTTCCTCTTGTGTCTTATGGTAGCTTTTTCCGTAAAATAGGAAATAGGCCTCCTCATAGGTATATGACGCGCTATTATGTGCAAGGATGCCGTTACTGTCATTGGTAAGCTCAATGATGACCGCACCTGCACCATCGGCATATATCATGGAATCCCTATCATAGGGGTCTACTATTCTGGACAAGGTTTCCGCACCTATGACCAAGCATTTTTTTGCAATGCCACTTTTTATAAAGGCATGTCCCTGAATAACACCCTCTATCCAGCCTGGGCATCCAAATAGGATATCATAGGCAACGCATTTTGGATTCTTTATCCTAAGTTTGTTTTTGACTCGTGAGGCAAGACTAGGCAATGTGTCTCCTTGGGAACTGCCCCAGGAAACATCGCCAAAATTATGGGCAAGAATGATATAATCAATATCCTCCCTGTCTATGTTTGCATCCAATATTGCATTTTCAGCGGCGAAAAACGCGATATCCGATGTATTCAAATCCTTACCAACATATCGTCTTTCATTGATTCCGGTAATGGCTCTAAATTTTTCTATAATGACCTCATTGGTAGCTTGGAAAGGACTTCCGTCACTGTTCAGAAATTCCTGCTTGGAGAATGCTATATTCTTTACTTGGTTTTCGGGTATATAACTCCCTGTACCTATGATACTAACGCCCATTTATGTTATTGGATTTTTTTTAAAAGGTACTTCAAAACATAAAGCTTATTATGCGCGCATAATAAGCTTTACGATGTTCAGACCCCAAAAATCTTTAAATCACGAGGGGCATTAATTTTTGTTAAAACCTAAACCAGTCCTGTTTTGCTGGTTTTGGGCTACGTTTTTAGGCTTCTGCATAGGCTTCAATGGGAGCGCACGTGCAAATTAAATTACGGTCTCCATAAGCATCGTCCACCCTGCGGACCGCAGGCCAGAATTTGTTATCGCCAACATAGGGCAACGGAAATGCAGCCTGTTGTCTTGAATACGGAAAATCCCAAGTATCGCTTGTGACCATCCGCAGGGTATGTGGCGCATTTTTTAATACGTTGTTAGGATTGTCCTCCTGTGCAACATCGATTTCCTTACGAATGGAGAGCATGGCATCGCAAAAACGATCTAATTCCTCCAAACTTTCACTTTCGGTAGGTTCGATCATCAAAGTACCTGCCACCGGGAATGAAACCGTTGGCGCATGGAAACCATAATCCATAAGTCTTTTGGCAATATCCGTTACTTCGATACCATGTTGTTTAAAGGGTCTGCAATCGATGATCATCTCATGGGCGGCCCTTCCTTTTTCCCCCGTATAAAGAACATCATATTTTCCACTTAACCGATGTTTGATATAATTGGCATTGAGGATGGCAATTTTAGTGGAATTCGTCAATCCTTCTTGTCCCAACATTTTGATGTAGCCATAGGAAATAAGACAGGCCAGGGAACTGCCCCAAGGAGCCGCAGAGATGGCCGAAATGGCTTTTTCACCGCCTGTTTTGATGACCGGGTTGCCAGGTAAAAATGGGACCAATTGCGGGGCGACACATATTGGGCCTACTCCAGGTCCCCCGCCACCATGTGGAATGGCAAAAGTTTTGTGTAAATTAAGATGACAAACATCCGCACCTATGGTAGCAGGATTGGTCAATCCCACTTGTGCGTTCATGTTGGCCCCGTCCATGTAGACTTGACCTCCATGGTCATGAATCAATTTCGTTATTTTTCTTATGGAGGATTCGAACACCCCATGGGTAGAAGGATAGGTTACCATTAAGGCCGAAAGATTATCGGCCTGTGTTTTTACCTTTTCTTCCAAGTCCTCCACGTCAATATTGCCTTTATCGTCCGTTTTGGTCACAACCACCTTCATTCCCGCCATTACGGCGGAAGCAGGATTGGTTCCATGGGCGGAGGCAGGAATCAGGCAAATATCCCTATGTCCTTCACCATTGGCCTCATGATAGGCCCGTATGACCATTAAACCCGCATATTCCCCCTGGGCGCCGGAATTTGGCTGTAAGGAAGTACCCGCAAAGCCTGTAATGGTCGTCAAATCCTTCGCCAACTCCCTCAATACAATTTGATAGCCTTCTGCCTGTTCCACAGGTACGAACGGATGTATATTTCCCCAGTTGCCATTGCTAAGGGGCAACATTTCAGAGGCTGCGTTCAATTTCATGGTACAACTTCCCAAGGATATCATGCTATGGTTAAGGGACAGATCCTTGCGTTCCAATTTTTTGATATATCGCATCAGTTCCGTTTCGGAATGATAGCTATTGAATACCTTGTTTTCAAGATAGGAAGACGTTCTTTGGATATTTTGAGGAATGGACGAATGGTCCAAAAGTTGTGTGACTTGGGTCGTTTCCTTATCCATGGCCTCGGAGAAGATACCAATGATTTGGTTCAGGTCCTTTATGGAGGTCGCCTCGTTTACTGCAATAACAACGGAATCAGAACTAGGGTATAAAAGGTTCACCTCTTCGCGTTCCGCAATGGTGCGTATTATGTTGGCGCTTGCCTTTACTTGAACGGTATCGAAGTAGGCAGTATTGCTTTGATAATATCCAAGCTTTTCGAGGGAATCGGCCAAAGTAAATGCCGTGGTATGTACTTTTTGCGCGATATATTTTAGCCCTCTAGGACCATGATATACGGCATACATGCCGGCCATAACGGCCAATAGTACTTGTGCCGTGCAAATATTTGAGGTTGCCTTGTCCCTTTTTATATGTTGTTCCCTGGTTTGAAGGGCCATTCTCAAAGCAGGTCTATCGTCCCGATCCTTGGTTACCCCAATAATTCTTCCGGGAATATTTCGTTTGTATTCTTCGCGGGTGGCGAAAAACGCTGCATGGGGGCCACCATATCCTAGGGGGATACCGAATCTTTGCGTGGTGCCAACGACCACGTCCGCCCCAAATTCACCAGGAGGGGTCAGAAGGGCCAAGCTTAAAATATCCGCGGCAACCGCTATTTTAATATCCTTTTCCTTGGCCTTGAGCACGAAGCCCTTGTAGTCATGAACCTGACCGAATTTACCGGGATATTGAAGCAATGCACCGTAAAATGTATCGTCAAAAGTAAATTCCTCATGATTGCCAATGACCAATTTTATGCCCAAAGGATTGGCCCGGGTTTCCAATAGCGCCATTGTTTGCGGCAATACCTCTTCCGAAACAAAGAACTTTTTGACATCGTTTTTTTTCTGCTCCCTGGTTCTCACTTCAAAAAGCATTGTCATGGCCTCTGCCGCTGCCGTACTTTCATCCAAAAGGGACGCATTGGCGAGTTCCATGCCAGTTAGGTCTGAAATAACCGTTTGAAAGTTTAAAAGGGCTTCCAATCTACCTTGGGCAATTTCCGCTTGATAGGGCGTATAGGCGGTGTACCAACCAGGGTTTTCAAGGATATTCCTTTTAATGACGGACGGTGTTAGGCTCTCATGATATCCCAAGCCAATATAGGAACGAAAAACCTTGTTCTTTTTTGAAAGTTCCTCCAAATGGGCCAAAAATTTATGCTCGCTCATTGGAGCACCCAAATCCAACGTATTTTTAAGCCGAATATCATCGGGAATGGTTTCAAATATCAATTGATCCAAACTATCTACAGAAATAGTTTTGAGCATATGGTCAAGGTCCTCTTCTCGTATACCAATATGGCGGGATGCAAACACGTCAGTCTTCATGATTTGAAAAAATTAGTCGTGCAAAATTAGGGATTAATTATATCAAAAAACAGTTGTGTACCGGCTTCCTTAGGAAAGTTTTTAACCGAAAACCGGGGTTATAAACAGTTTGGGTACATTTGTTTTATGGGGAAACTTCAGCGCCTTTTTGATTTCTATATCAATGCAAGCATCCATGTTTCGTGGAGTGTATTTGCATTGACCCATGTTACCATCAAAACTTTCGATTTTCAAAAGGACGAACATTTGGCCTGGTTTCTTTTTTTTGGCACCATAGCTTGTTACAACTTTATAAAATACGGGGTGGAAGCCAAAAAGTATATAATAGTGGCGTCCCCATATCAAAAGAATATTCAGATAATTAGTTTTTTAGCCGCTCTCATTGGGAGTTATCATGCTTATTTCCTTAATAGTGATATTTGGTTGGGAATCCTTATCCTGATTTTTATAACAGGGCTCTATGCAATACCCGTCTTGCCAAATGCTAAAAACCTTCGGAATTTAGGAGGACTAAAAATTTTTATGGTAGCCATGGTCTGGGCCGGGGCAACGGTCGTGCTTCCGGCATTGGGTTCATTCAAATCCATTTCTTGGGATATTTGGGTGGAAACCATTCAACGATTTTTTTTCGTCCTAGCTTTGTTGGTTCCCTTTGAGATAAGGGACCTCGCGTATGATGATCCTGATCTCAGGACTCTTCCACAGCGGTTTGGGGTACTTTGGACAAAAATTATAGGGGCAATATTTGTGTTCCTTTTTTATACGGCAACGTTTATGAAGGATGATTTACAGGAAGCTGAACTCCTTGTAAAGACCCTACTTTTCCTAGGTCTTACAATAATGATGTTTTCATTTGGTAAAAAGCAGGGTAAATATTTCGCTTCTTTTTGGGTGGAAGCTATCCCGATAGCCTGGTATATTGTTCTCGCTCTGTGTCTCGAATTGTTTTAGGCATGCCTCCTGATACGCTCCTTCATTTTCTCCTTTTCCATTTTTGAAAAGGAATGAAGATTTGCCTTGCTGCAAAGGGAGGTAAGTTTTGTATTCTGCTTCGCGTAAGCAGCACATACCTTACAATAGATAAGATGGAATTTTAATTTAAGCCGTTCCACAAAGGTAGCCTCATTGTATTGAGCCTTTGTACAAATATCCGCCGCTTTTTCACAAGAGATCATGCGTTGAACCATTTTTGATTTAAACATTCCATTAAGGCCGTTCTGGCTCTATGAATCATTACCCACAGATTAGACGGGTTAATTCCCAATTCATTACAAATTTCTTCCGTAGGAATGCCTTGAATGGTCTTCATGGTAAATACCTGTGATTGTTTTTGGGGAAGCCTGTCGATACAAAGCTGTAGGGCAAGGCCCAGTTCTTCGTTTTCTATGGTTTCGCTTCCCAAATTACCATTGGGGTCCGCCACTTTTTCTTCTAGCCAATCCCCTTCGTTTTCATCATGGTAGCTAAAATTCATGCGGACCTCCGCCTTTCCCTTTTTGGAGTTGGATTTACGATAGTAGTCTATGACCTTACGTTTGAGGATCGCTATCAACCAAGTACGTTCAGCTGCTTCGCCTTTGTAGTTCTTGGCCGATTTTAAACCTGCCAAAAAGGTCTCCGAAACCAAATCTTTGGCGATTTCTACATCACTTACCTTGCCTATGGCGTAGTTGAATAGGTAATCGGCATACTGGTCTACCCAGGAATTAGGATGTAGTTGATTTTCTGCCATTGTTCATCGTTGTTGTAAAAGTAATAGAATTTTCCATTACGGCTTATATCCAGTATATATTTTACTTAAAATGGAAATTAATGTATTTTTGGTGCAAGGCATCTTAGCTTACAAATCCGTATTTATAAGTAATTTTTAGGGTCTGTTGCCAGTTCATTAAAAAATAAAACGTCATGAAGTATCCAATGATTTTACTCCTTTCCCTGCTTTTGAACCTATCCTGTGCCCAAACACAGACACCTACCTCAAGGCCCATTACCAGTGTATCTGCGGATGAGTTAAAAAATGTAGTCTTGTTGGATGTACGCACTCCAGAGGAATATGCCCAAGGCCATCTTGACAACTCTTTGAACATTAATTGGTTCGATACTGATTTTGCCCAACAGGTGGAGGGAATCGACAAGGATGAAATCATTTATGTGTATTGTAAGGTTGGTGGCAGGAGTGCCAAGGCGCAACAAAAATTACAATCCTTGGGGTATAAAAATGTAGTCAACCTTGAAGGTGGGTATGATGCTTACAAACAAAAAAAATAAAATGGGGTTGTGGGGGAGATATCAAAATCCCAATACTTGGTGTTTTTAAATCCTGGTCACTTCAAAGCCATTTATCCAATAGCTTCCAAGGGTAGCCAATGACTTTTGGACAAAGGATTGTCAATGTCTAAATGAGATGCATTCCTATTTTGATAGGTAGATTAAATTGGCCACGTATAGCTGGATATCTTCTGCGGCTAAACCAGCAGGGAATTCATTGTCGTACGCAAATCCCATGATGTCCTTTTCATCCTCCAAAAAGTCGTTATCCAAGGCGATGCTGGAACATAAAAAGCTTTTTTCAGCCTCACATTTATCGGAATGTCCAAAGCCGAGAACGTGTCCTAACTCGTGCTTGAACAGGACCGTTGCGGGGTTGGATATCCACAATCTGGCATTGCTAAGGACCGATGCATTGTTGGATGTCATTGCATATCCGGAATAGGTTCCCCCATTTATGATTTCGAACATATCGGGCCAAACTGTCTCAACATCAGACGTTTGTCCAAAGAACAGATGTGCATTGGACTCCTCCAAGGTTTCGACCAAGGATACGCTAAAATCACTATTTTGGAATATTTCATTGTATTCTCCTAAGGCTACTACCACATTGGACCTAAATTCATTGTTGAAATTTCCGTCCAGATAGAGTTTGATAGGTTCGGTCCATCGGCTTGAAAATTCCAAAGGTGTTCCATGGGTAGGGGCCTTCCAAAGGGTCAAATATTGAAAATAGTCAATGAATTCCTTTTCTGCGGCGGTAAGCAGTGCATACTCGTCAATATTGTTTATGGTGAGATCAAATGACTGCTCAACAATAGATTTTCCATCGAATACTGATACGGTGAACGGAAGGCTTTGAATTTCTTCAAAGTCCAATACCATCCCGGCCCCAATGGTAATTTCGCCGGTTACCTCGTTAATGTCCAGGCCATTTTGGGATTCCATGGTAAAGGTTAGCGTATCGCCATCCGCGTCCGTTGACGATACGGATCCTATGGAAGTTCCGGCAGGAGCATGTTCTTCAACGCTAAAGGATTTTAAAGTGATTGATGGCAAACTGTTGCCGTTTTCTTCTGGTGTGGTAGAGGAATCCTTGCTACATGAAGCTAAAAGTAAAATGGAAATAACAAAGCTGATTTTTTTCATCTGTGACCAATGGTTTGCGGTTTAAGCCCACAAAGTAGTCTCATCTTCCCGTACATAAAATTTTATGTGGTCAACCGTTTTAAAAATGTTGTGTATTGTTGCTTTTGAAAATTGTTAGGGCCTGATCTTCCAAAATATATTTATAGTAATCCGGCCCTCTCCAGAAGGGCCTCAACTTTGGGCTCCGCTCCCCGGAAACGCTTATAGAGGACCATAGGGTTTTCCGTTCCGCCCTTTGATAGGACATGCTCCCTAAATTTATTGGCCACTTCTTTATTGAAAATTCCTTGTTCCTTAAAGTAGGCAAACGCATCGGCATCGAGGACCTCGGCCCATTTGTAACTGTAGTAACCAGAGGAATATCCGCCTTGAAAGATGTGGGAGAACGATGTGCTCATGCAGGTCTCGGGCGTATCTGGATATAGTTTTGTGCCTTCAAAAGCCTCGTCCTCGTGTTTTTTTACATCGGTGATATTGCTAGGGTCTACTCCATGCCAGGACATATCCAACATACCGAAACTTAGTTGTCTCAAGGTCTGCATACCCTCCTGAAAGGTTGCGGATTCCTTTATTTTGGTAATCAGTTCCATGGGAATTACCTCCCCGGTTTCGTAATGTTTTGCAAATAACTCCAAAGCTTCTTTTTCATAGCACCAATTTTCCATTACCTGACTAGGCAGTTCCACAAAGTCCCAGTAGACGGAGGTTCCTGAAAGGCTAGGGTATTTGGTGTCCGCCAACATCCCGTGCAGACCATGTCCGAATTCATGGAACAAGGTCGTCACCTCATTGAACGTTAATAGGGAAGGTTTGCTTTTGGTGGAAGGTGTAAAGTTGCACACATTACTTATATGCGGACGCACATTTTCACCATTCTTTTTCCATTGGGATTTATAGGAGGTCATCCAAGCGCCACCACGTTTTCCGGGTCGTGGGTGGAAATCGGCATAGAAAAGGGAAATGAAGTTTCCGTCCCCATCGTACACCTTGTACGTTTTTACATCGTCATGGTATTTGTCGATATCGAATACCTCTTCAAAATTGAGGTCGAACAACTTTTCTGCAACCTTAAAAACACCGTCAATGACATTCTCCAGTTTGAAATAGGGCTTTAGCTTTTCGTCGTCCAAATCGAACAACTTTTGCTTCAGTTTTTCGGAATAATAACTGCCGTCCCATTTTTCCAAAACGGCTATACCATCAAGATTTTTGGCGAAATTCGCCAACTGTTGAAACTCCCTTTCCGCAGCGGGTTTGGCCTTTTCCAAAATTTCCCTTAGAAAATCGTGCACCTTTTCAGGACTTTCTGCCATTCGTTCCTCGAGGACAAAATGGGCATGGGTCTTATATCCCAAGACTTGAGCCCTTTCAAATCGTAAAGATGCTATCTTTAGAACGTATTCCTTGTTGTCAAGTGCATCATCATGAAAGGCCTTACTGCCAAAGGCAATGGAAAGCTCCTTTCGCAACTCCCTATTTTTGGCATATTTCATAAAAGGGATATAGCTTGGGTAATCCAGCGTAATCATCCAACCTCCCTCTTTTCCTTTTGTCAGTGCTAACTGGGCCGCGGCTTCCTTTTCACCTTCGGGTAGTCCTTCCAAATCCTTTTCATCCGTGAGGTACATTTGATATTTGTTGGTTTCCGCCAGGACATTTTCCCCAAATTTCAGTGTAAGCTTGGAAAGCTCGGCATCGATCTGCCGTAGTCTTTTTTTCTTTTCCTCTGGAAGGTTGGCGCCGTTCCGACTAAAATTTTTGTATTTTTTCTCCAATAAGGTCCTTTGTTCCACATCCAGGTCCAAGGAATCCATTTTTTGATATACATCCTTTATTCTTTTGAACAAGGCTTCGTTTAGGGTGATGTCGTTACCGAACTCAGACAATAGGGGTGATACCTCTTGTGCGATTTTCTGAATGGAATCGTTGGTTTCGGCAGAATTTAGATTAAAAAAAGTACTGGAAATACGATCCAATTGCTGTCCGGCAAATTCCAGGGCCTCAATGGTATTTTCAAAGGTAGGCTTCTCCGGATTATTCGTAATAGCACGTATTTCGGCCCGTGCATCCTCAATCGCTTGAAGAAAGGCCGGTTTAAAATGTTCGTTTTTTATTTTTGAGAAAGGGGCGGTATCGAAGGTTTCTAATAAGGGATTCATTCTTTGTTTTACTATTTTTTCAGTTTTCTTGATTTCACTGACGGAAAGTTTGTTTTTTACTAACAACTAACAACTAACAACTAACAACTAACAACTAACAACTAACAACTAACAACTATTTACCATTCACGGATTTGGCTCCCTCGATTACCTTTTGTTTCAGGCCTTCTTTATACAGGATGATTTTGTCCAGAACGCATTTGTCCGAACTGCCTATAATCTGGGCTGCGAGGATTCCGGCATTTTTGGCACCATTTAGGGCTACCGTGGCAACGGGGACGCCACCCGGCATTTGAAGAATCGATAATATTGAATCCCAACCATCTATTGAGTTGCTGCTTTTTACGGGCACACCTATGACCGGTAAAGGGGACATGGAAGCGACCATACCCGGTAAGTGCGCTGCGCCACCTGCGCCCGCAATTATCACTGAGTAGCCATTTTTGTGGGCGTTTTTACTGAAGTCGAACAGTTTTTCCGGAGTTCTGTGGGCGGAAACGATATCCACATCCACTTCAATATCAAAACCATTTAGTATATCTATGGCGTCCTGCATTACCGGAAGGTCGCTGGTACTTCCCATTACTACGGCTACTTTACTCATAACTTATTTACTGATTACTTTAATTGTTTCCTTTACCTGTTGCGCTGTTTTTCTGGCTTGGTCAATATCTGGGTTCACTATGGTCACATGGCCCATTTTTCGGAAAGGCCTCGTCTGTTTTTTTCCATAGATGTGGGGCGTAACACCCTCAAGTTTTAAAATGTCCTCCATGTTTTCATACACCACATCGCCGGTATGGCCTTCGGCACCTACCAAATTCACCATGATACCTGCAACTTTACTTTCCGTAGCGCCCAAAGGTAAGTTCAGGATGCAGCGAATGTGTTGTTCAAATTGGTTCGTAAAGCTTGCTTCAATACTGTAATGTCCGCTATTGTGGGGTCTTGGGGCTACTTCGTTGACCAGTATTTGATCGTCTTGGGTCTGGAACATCTCCACGGCCAATAAACCCGTAAGGCCAATTTTTTCAGCAACATGTAACGCAAGTTCCCTTGCCTTGGTCGCAACTTTATCATCGATTCTTGCCGGGCAGATAACGTATTCCACTTGGTTGGCTTCGGGGTGAAATTCCATTTCCACGACAGGGTAGGTCTTTGTTTCGCCCTTTGAATTCCGTGCAACAATGACCGCCAGTTCGTTTTTGAAGGGAATCATCGTTTCAGCGATACACTCTCCTGTGGGCAGGCCTTGAAGGTCGGCAAGCGACCTAACCACTTTTACACCTTGACCATCATAGCCAAATTGAGCCACTTTCCATACAAAGGGTAGTTTCAATCCGCCATTGTTGATGCTGTCCTCAATTTCGCTCAAATAGGCAAAACGTTGAAATTCTGAAGTGGGGATATCATGGTCCACATAAAAAAGCTTCTGTTTGGCCTTATTTTGGATTATACGTAACGCTCTGGGCTGAGGAAATACTTTTAAACCCTCCTTTTCCAAACGCTCCAAAGCATCTAGGTTTACATTTTCGATTTCTATGGTAAGGACGTCCAAGCCTTGGCCAAAATTATAGACCGTTTCAAAGTCAAGCAATTCGCCTTGGACAAATTGGTCACATGAAATTTTACAGGGAGCCTCTGGTGAGGCATCCAAAACCTTGGTCCAGACATCCCACTTTCGGGTCTCATAGAGCATCATTTTGCCCAGTTGGCCCCCTCCAAGGATTCCTAGTTTAAAATCAGAAGAAAAATAGTTCATACGCACTGCAAAAATACGCTTAAATCTTAGAATCTGATTCCCCGATATTCAAAAACACACCTCAAAACCCTATATTTGCCAACCTTACTAATTTTTTAAATTGATACGGTTACACGACAAATATTTCAAACCTTTTCTTAGTGAAAAGCAAATCCTGGGGGCCATTCAGCGAATGGCACAGGAAATTGCCGTGGACTACAAGGACGATACGCCCATTTTTGTAGGGGTTCTCAACGGGGCCTTTATGTTTGTATCTGATTTTCTAAAGGAGTATCCCCATTCATGTGAAGTCTCGTTCGTTAAATTAAGCTCCTACCAAGGGCTTACCTCTACAGGTATCGTGGAAACCTTGTTGGATGTGCCGGACAATATTGAAGGTCGCAGTATCATTATTTTGGAGGATATCATCGATACAGGACGCACACTGCAAAAACTGGTGCATTTGTTCAGCAATACCAAGGTCAAGGAATTTAAGATTGCGAGCCTATTTTATAAAGCAGAAGTCTATAATGGCGAATATGCCATCGATTATGTAGGGCTTGAGATTCCGGATAAATTTATAGTAGGGTATGGGCTGGATTACAAGGAATTAGGAAGGAATCTTAGGGAAGTATACCAATTAAACCAAAAATATATGATCAATCTTGTACTGTTTGGAAAACCAGGGGCGGGCAAGGGCACACAAGCCCAATTTTTAAAGGAGAAGTATAATCTGAAACATATTTCTACGGGAGATGTGTTCCGATATAATATTAAAAACGGTACGGAATTGGGAACCTTGGCAAAATCCTATATTGATAAAGGCGAATTGGTGCCCGATGAGGTAACCATAAAAATGCTGGAGGACGAAGTGGATAAAAATCCGGATGCCGATGGATTTATTTTCGACGGTTTTCCTCGAACAACCGCACAGGCGGAAGCCTTGGATAACTTCTTGGAATCCAAGGATATGAAAGTGGATGCCACCATAGCGCTGGAAGCAAACGATGATATCCTTATAGAGCGCCTTTTGGAAAGAGGGAAGAATAGCGGTAGGTCTGATGATCAAGATGTATCCAAAATTAGGAACAGGTTTGAGGAATACAGTTCAAAGACGGCACCTTTAAAAGATTACTATGAGGAGCAACATAAATTTCATAGCGTTAATGGAATTGGAAGCATCGATGAGATTACCCAACGCTTGACAAAGGTCATAGATTCATTATAACGACCATTTTTTAGGATTTCTCTCGATTAAATCGGGAATAAAAATAGATACCAAATGGCAGAGGAGGTCATAAGACCAAAAGACGCGCTCAAAAGCTGTTTTTTTATTGGTTGCGGTTCCATGCTTGCAATGATACTTATTGCTATAGGCTATTTGGTATATCTGTTTTATTTTTATGATCCTTTGTCATAAAATCCTTTGTCCTTCCTTCCTTCTTAATTGTGTAGCTTTGTACTCAATTTAAATTAATCCATTTAAGATGACCGAAGGTAATTTTGTAGACTATGTAAAAGTGCACTTGGCATCAGGCAACGGAGGTAAGGGATCCATGCACCTTCATCGCGAGAAATATGTGGCCAAAGGAGGTCCGGATGGAGGGGACGGTGGACGTGGAGGTCATGTCATCATCAGGGGTAACGAGAATCTTTGGACCTTGGTGAATTTCAAATTCAAAAAACATTTTAAGGCCGGTCATGGGGAGCATGGGAGCAAAAACAGAAGTACCGGTGCAGATGGTGCAGATGTATATTTGGACGTACCCCTGGGGACTGTGGTAAAGGACCCTGATACCGATGAGGTTCTCTTCGAGATAACGGAACATGGCGAGGAGAAAATTGCCTTGGAAGGCGGTATGGGCGGACTCGGAAACTGGCATTTTAAGACATCCACCAACCAAACGCCTAGATATGCCCAGCCAGGGATTGCCGGGCAGGAGGGGTATTTTCTTTTGGAACTGAAGATTCTGGCGGATGTGGGGCTGGTAGGTTTTCCAAACGCGGGAAAATCCACTTTACTTTCCGTGATAACTTCGGCAAAGCCCAAAATCGCCGATTATGAGTTCACCACGCTTAAACCCAATTTGGGAATCGTGGAATACCGGGATTTTCAAAGTTTCGTCATGGCAGATATTCCGGGTATCATAGAAGGTGCCGCCGAGGGAAAGGGTCTGGGACATTATTTCTTACGACATATAGAACGAAATGCTACCTTATTATTTTTGATTCCTGCCGATAGCAAGGACATCAGTCAGGAGTATGCCATTTTATTGGATGAACTAAGAAGATATAATCCAGAAATGTTGCACAAGGAACGACTCATCGCCATTTCAAAATGTGACATGTTGGATGCCGAATTGATGGACGAAATGAAACAGGAATTGGATGTGGATTTCAAGGGAACCCCTTACATGTTTATATCCTCCGTAGCACAAATGGGCATCACGGAACTCAAGGACAAGCTTTGGCAAATGTTGAACGATTAAAACATTTATTTGTTGAAATGAGCCAATTTCTGTTGATTTCTACCAGAATTATTGTCGAAGAATTACATCTGATGCTTAATAAACAATAAATTTTCAAAGATGAAACAGTATCTAAAAAATATTGTTGAGTTGAATGATAATCCAAAGAGTCGGTTTTTCGGCTACTTCATCCAAATTTTAATCTTTGTTTCCATTGTCTCCTTTTCCTTTGAGACCGTTCCTGATTTGGAGCCCAAAACGAGGAGTTTACTACGGGGCATCGAGATTTTCTGTGTGATAGTCTTCACTTTGGAATATCTGTTACGTATTTATGTAGCCGATAAAAAAACCAAGTTCATTTTCAGCTTTTTTGGCATTATAGATTTCTTGGCAATTTTGCCTTTTTACCTTGCCCTAGGTGTCGACCTTAGGTCATTAAGGGCTTTGAGGTTCCTTCGCCTGTTCAGAATGCTAAAATTAATGCGCTATAATAGGGCCATAAAACATTTCACCAGGGCTATTGTACTGGCCAAGGAGGAAATTTTACTATTTCTGTTTGTTACGCTTATCTTGATCTACTTTTCCGCGGTGGGAATCTATTATTTTGAGAATCAGGCCCAGCCAGAGCATTTTTCTTCGGTTTTTGATAGCCTGTGGTGGGCCATCATAACACTTACTACGGTTGGTTATGGGGATGTGTACCCAATAACGGTAGGTGGTAGGATCTTTACTTTTTTTATTCTGATGATCGGTTTGGGTATCGTGGCGATTCCAACCGGAATTATTTCCTCTGCGCTTACAAAAAGTGTGGACAAGAAAGAGGAGGATTGATTTTTTTACTATCTTAAGGTAACTTCGAAGCAAGCACACAAAGCATTCAAGGGAACAAAAGTTTGAATGAGAGGTAAGTTTCGGAGCATTCAAATCTCGATTATCGAGTAAAATATTCAGGATGAAATATTTAAATATACTAGTGCTGATGGTACTTTTTGTATCGTGCAGCACAATAAAAGTTAACTATGATTTTGAGCGGGAATCGGATTTTTCCGGCTATAACACCTATAATTATTTTGGGGATATGCAGACCGGTATTCCAGAACTGGACGAAAAACGCTTCTTTAGGGCCATGGATATAACACTCCAATCCAAGGGCTTAAAATTTTCTGAAGAACCAGACATCCTAATAGATGTAAAAAGCTTGATTTTTGAAGGCCAATCAGGTAAAACCATTGGCGTTGGACTTGGTGGTGGCAATGGGGGCCTTGGTGGTGGTGTATCCGTGGGGATTCCTGTTGGGAGTCCCAATCTTACTCGGGAAATTGAAATTAACTTCATCGATGCCAGAAAGGATGTATTGGTTTGGCAGGCCATAGGTACACAGCCATATAAAGAGGGTGCCCCACCCACCATAAAAGAAGAAAAAATGCAAGAACTGGTTGCTAAAATATTTGAAAGATACCCGCCCAAAACTAGGAAATAACCTTCTTAAAAGCACTTTTCCAAATACCCCTATTTTCCCTGCCAGACCCCATGCTAAGGGCTTTTAGCATAGGTTTTATTTGAAAAAAATCAATATAAAAAATTGATTATCAATACATTACAATTTAGTTAGGAAAAACTTCCGTTCGGTCATGTCTTTCTACCGTTCGTCATAAACCTTTTAGTTTCCTCCAAATAGCTCCCTAGTTTTACATCGTATTACTAACAATTAAAAAACAACATCATGAAACCGACATATTTAAAATAATCCTTAATAATTCAAAACAAGGATTATTTTAATTATCAAAGGCTACATGTAACAATTCAAAAAACAAACAAACACATGAAAACAATCGACAAAACAAAAGTAACTGTATTAGCTATTGGAACTATAACCGTATTGGTATCCTTGATAGGGGCCTTAAGGGATTTAAACTTGATAAACTACTTTTTTCCTTTATACGCCGGTTTAACCCTCATGGGAGTGTCCCTATTGAATAAGGGAAACGTGAAAAAGGAAACCGAAAGTGTCATAGGTTAATCCAAAAAGAACATTAAAGCAGTACCTATGAAAAATTTTTTAAAAGGACTATCATAAGTGATTATGATAGTCCTTACATCTTGTTCAGGGAACCATAAGGATATCGATGGGTTAAAGGCCAGTATACAAAAGCAAAGTAATTGTTCCAACGTGGAGTTGAGCTTATCAAGTTTTGGAATTACGTTTTCCAAGGATAGCCCCAATAGTTCCGGTGCACGCTATGAGTTTTTGGCCGGTGATTGCCCTGATTATGATTTTGATACCCTTACAGCGGTCTTGTTAGAGGATTTTGAAAAGAAGGGATTCTGTAATAATGCATTCATTATCATCGATTTTGAAGGAGGCCAACAACTAACATTTTCCAACTGTAACGTGGCGAAAAACTAATTTTGGCATTTGGGAAACCACTCAACAAAACAATTTTACCGCTCTTCATAAATCGGTTTAAATTGTAAAACACGAATTCTATTTTTATACCTATAAAAGAATACACCAATGATAGCAATTATAAAGTTCATTATGGTTTTGGTAATTCAAATATTATTTTAGTTTCGATTTTTTTCAGAAACTAAAATCTTTCGTTCCCCTATATTTACCCGTAAACGATAAAAATGGCAACCTTCATTAAAAAGCATAGATGGGCATTATCCTTTTGGTTGGTCCAAATCATGTCCTGGGGAGGATTGGTGTTCATTGCCTATGCCTTTACACCTGACGCCGATGGATATAAGGCATCATACACTTTTAAGTATGGTCTTTTGTCCACTTTTTTGATAGGTGTTTTTACTACAAGTCTTCTTAGATATTTTTTAAAGGGAATCATAAATTTTGACTCGTTCGAGTCCGGCCAAATCGTTAAGATCCTAGTTGGAATTTCTGTAACGGCCTTGATCTACTTTGGTTTGTCCTATGGTGCGGGATATTACATGGGGAAATTTGGGGAAGAGGATGTAAAAGTGCCGGAAATGTACAAGGAATTTGGTTTGGGATTGATGTTGATCAATTCCTTTATAACGATTTTTGGCTGGACCATTTTTTATTTATCCGTAAAGATTGCAGCAAAGCTCAACGCAAATAGGGTGGAACGCGCCGAACTCAATGCCAGCCTTAGACAGGCCCAATTGAACACTTTAAAAGGACAGATCAACCCACATTTTATGTTCAATAGCCTGAATAATATCCGTGGGCTGATGTTGGAGGATGTTGAGAAGTCAAGGGATATGCTGACAAAGCTTTCAGAAATGCTTCGATACTCCCTTACCAAGAACAATATCAACTCGATCAAACTTGTAGAAGAGTTGGAAATGGTGGATAACTATATAGCACTATCCAAGATTCAATTTGAGGATAGGCTACAATTTTTAAAGGAGGTCCAAAGTGAAACGTTGGAAATTAAGATACCGCCCATGATTATTCAGTTGTTGGTCGAAAATGCCACCAAACATGGTATATCCAAACTCAAAGCGGGTGGGACCATAAAACTCGTTACTGCCATTGAGAATCAGGATTTGATTATAAAGGTCCTAAATACGGGAACCTTGCAAATTGCGGAAGATTCTACACAATTGGGACTCCAGAATATCAAGCAAAGGTTACGTCTATTGTATGGAAACCAAGCCCGTTTTGATATTGTGGAAATCGATAACGAAGTAATGGCAACCATAAATATACCCTTGTCATGAGCCAAATTAGAACTGTTATAGTAGAGGATTCCCGTTTAGCCCGTAATGAGCTGAAAGAACTTATTAAGGCATATTCCCAAATTGAGATCATTGCCGAAGCCGAGAATGTAGATGATGGTTTTGCCCTAATAAACGAGCACAATCCCGATTTACTTTTCTTGGACATCAATATGCCCGAAAAGGACGGTTTTGAACTTTTGGAAATGTTGGACGAAGTTCCCATTACGATATTTACCACTGCTTTTGATGAATATGCCATAAAGTCCTTTGAGTATAATGCCTTGGATTATTTGCTAAAGCCCATCAATGAAAGGCGCTTTGCACAGGCGATAGAAAAAGTGGAGGAAAAACTAAGCAAGAATAGGGAGGCTACAAAGGAAAACACAGAACGATTGACCGGTAATAGTCAGATTTTTATTAAGGACGGCGAGAAATGCTGGCTTATAAAAGTGGGGGATATTTCCCATTTTGAGATTGTGGGCAATTATACCCGGGTCTTTTTCCAAGATGAAAAGCCCCTGTTGTACAAGTCCTTGAACCAAGTGGAGGAGAAACTACCGGAAAGGTATTTTTTCAGGGCCAACAGGCAACAGGTCATCAACACCAATTTTATTGCCAATGTAGTGCCCTGGTTCAATGGGAAACTGAAACTCACCATGATGAACGGGGAAGAAGTAGAGGTTTCCAGAAGGCAATCCTACCTTTTTAAGGATAAAATGAGCCTCTAGTTTCTGTACACCTTTACCACATAGGTAGTGATGATTTCTTCTCCATATCTAATATGGGTATCGTACAATCCTGTTCCATTAAAAACAAATTCCAAACGAATCCTTTGGGGTTCTAGGAGGGTTATTTTGGGCATAACTTCCAGATCCTTGCCTCCTTTGTTCAACGTAACCTTAAACTTATTGATATCCGTTTGATGGGTTAGCTTCAATTCAAAGGCAACCTTTTCATTCCGTACGGCTTCCACGTTCATATTTTGTGGATTTTCTGGAACAATGCCATGGGTAAATGCCCACTTATAGACTACCGGTCCCATCCTAAAATCCTGTATACTGGGTATGCTTTCCAAAAGCGACATTTCAGGTTCCAACGGATAGTGGTTCTTTGCAAACAAATTTGGCTCTGGTAAGAAGTAGACATCATCATAGTCCGCTTCGAATCTGGGTCCCGTGTCATCGATCATGATCTTTCCTGCGGACCAAGTGGCATCGCATAAATACCATTGACCATCCAGTTTTACCGTATTCCAGGAATGGTTGGGCGGGTCATTTTCCTCTAAAAGCAAGGTGGGCGTTCTGCCATATCCGTTCACGATTTCGCTTTGGAATCCGGCCAAGTTTGCCATTTCCTTGATGAGGTAGGCATACCCCGTGCAAGCGGTCCTCTTTTCAGAGATCAGTTTTTCAAATACCTTGGGTGTAAAGCTTTGGTTCCATTGCAAAAAACCCGCTCTGTCCTTTTGTATTTTCTTCCTTTTTTTACGGGTTTTTAGGTAGGATTGGTAATCATTTTCAATATTGGTACAGACCCATGTATAAATGGCCCTAAATTTTTCTATATCCGTAGGTAAATTGGAAGTAAGTTCGTGGGTCAAAAAGGGCAGGTTCTCAAGACTTTTCCCTTTCTTGGAAAACGCAATGCTATCGGCCTTGGCAAAGTCGAAATCTTTTGAATCGATGCTTTGTCCAAAACTGATAGCATGGCAAAAAAGGAGAAAGAATAACATGGGTCGCATTACTTGAATAGTGCGAAGAATTTCTGGAAAATGTTTCTTTTGGATTTGTACGCTCCGCCTACCACCACGTCTCCCATAAGTTCAATATCGGTAGCATCAAAGACTATGGTAATATCGATGATATCGGTTTCACTTGCCTCAATCTTATACTCCTTGGTGTCATAACCAATGTAGCTGAATACCAAAACGTCGTTGATCTCAAGATTTATGGGAAACTCGAATTTCCCGTCATAATCGGTCGTAGTACCCACGGAAGTCCCTTTAAGAACAACATTGACGCCTGGCAGCGGTAAATCGGTCTCATCCAAAACGGTGCCCTTTACGGTATAAGAATCGGCCAAGGGAAGCACTTTTTTACTTGCTACCCGTCCAACGACCATTTCCATGGCTGGTATTGCTTCGGCTACTTCTTGGGATTGTACTGGAACGGTCGCGCAAAGTGCCAACAATGAGAAACTGGCGATACCCAAACTTTTAGGGAATATATTCATATTCATACTAGCTACGGAATCAATTTCATACTTCTTGAGTTGAGAGGTCTTAAATCGGCCACAGGTTCTGCCATTTTCTTTTGTAAAGTGCTCTACGATTTCCAAATCCGATAATTTGGTAAAATCGACGACTTCCTTTTGGCAACTGTTGCAAAAACCACCTCGTTCGGTTCTTTTAAAGTTAGCAAAATTTTCTGAACAAGGTTGTTTGACGGAGATGTGTAATGACTTTTTCATACGGATATAGTTTTAAGGTTTGACCCTAAACTATGTTCATTGCATGAGAATTAAAACCACCCTTTAGCCAAACACCCTTCTGACTGAGGGAACCGTCCAATTTTAATCGACCTGAACCCTAATTCCTTCGCTATGACTGCTAAATTCTGGGGCGTACATGCTCTGTATGGTGGTGATGCCATTGCTGAAATTCCCTGTATTATTCACACGTAGGTCATATTCAAAAACATAAACGCCTTTGGGCAGATAGTCAAAGAAAAAATTGGTGCTGGCATCCCGGGTACTTTCATAATAGCCCAATCCATCCTGCCATTTGTAGCGGGACAGCACATTGATCGGCTCAAATCCTGCCGCACGCATATCTTTCATATGCACGAACTCCATATCGCGGTCCGCCCGAAGCTCAATGCGCACCCTTACCAAGTCGCCAATTTTAACTTGGGTCCCTTCCCTGATTTCAGAAAGCGCCTCTCCGGTATCCGTATTCTTTTTTAGGAATAACTTTTTCTTCAATTGTAAGGGAGTTTCTGCGGAGGTGATTTTATCCAAATCCTCAAAATACTGCCAGTAAAGGGCTCCCCAAGCAATTCCTTCGCCCTGCTTCTGAATGTTTACCGTGGCCATTGCGGGGGTTATTTCTTGCTTGTTCCATGAAGTTTTGTAATAACCGGTTCCGGCCTCCACTTGAACTTTCTTTTGGTTTTTAAGGTCGATGGTCTCCGTGCCAATTTTGACGTCAACCGCATCGGTGACCGATAGCCAATCGCTACCTTGTAACAATAGGGCATATACGGCATCGCTTGTGGCCTTTGTGGTTTCCCATTGATTGGTCTGTTTATTTTTCAATAGCCATACTTTTAGTTCGTCAATGACTTGGGTATCCTTCCCAATTTCTGAAAAGGCTTCTATTAATAGTGAATGCGTTTCTATGGGCGCCTGATGCCAATACCATGAAGGAATGTTTTCCTTCCAGTACATGCCCAATTCCTTTGATTGCACGCTGTTTTCCTCCAAAGCACGCAGTATTTTTTTTGCCGTAGTTTCATCTCCGGACCGATATAACGTGAGCGCAATCAAACCTTTGGAGTACAAATTTTTATTGGTCCAATAGGTCCGCGCCTGGCCCAAATAGTATTCCATGATGTCTTGCACTTTTTTGGAGGTTTTCAGGTCCTTAAAAAAGCTTCGCATATAGAGAAAATGGAGTTGATTGGGGCTTAAATGGTCCTTGGAAAGGTCAGAGGCGTACTTCTTCATCTGCTCGTACTCGGATACAAATTCGGCATCCAAATACGAAATAGCCGATTCCAACATTGCACTTGCACTTGCACTTCCACTTGAATTTGAGTTTGCACTTGAACTTGTATTTGAATTTGAACTGGTGAGTTTATCCAAATGCCCAAAACCGATGGCAATGTGCTGGGTGATGAACCTATTTTCCCTACCACCTTGAAACCAGGGCCACCCGCCCGATGCTAATTGGTTTTCTTCAAGCTTTCGTAAGGTCATCTCCTGTTCATTTCTCATATTGTTGAGGTTGAACAAAAGTCCGATTCGTTTCTTCTGCTCGGTTTCCGATTGTGCATCCCTGAGCCAAGGCGTTTCCTGGATCAAAAGTGACTTGAGTTCCTGGTTTTTTTCCAAGTTGCTCAAAAGCGCATCGGAGTTGGCCCATTGGTCGAACACTTCCTTGATTCTTGGATTGGAATTGGCAATGTGGCTTGCCAAGGTATTGGCATAATATCTTGAAAAGGTCTGCTCGTTGCATTCATACGGATATTCCATGAGGTAGGGCAGGGCCTGAACGGCATACCATGCCGGATTGGAGGTGATTTCCAAAGTGAGTTGGTGGTTCTCCAAGGTGGTTGAAGACACATTCTTCAATTTGTCCAAAACAAAGGTCTTGTTTTCATTGCTCCGCACCCACATGGGCAAGGTTTCCGTTACCAACATCCTGTTGGTAAGCACGGGTAATGCACCTTGCTCGCCATCGCTAAAAGTGCCGGATTTTGCAATAATTTTATACTCAACGCCTTGTATGCCCTTGGGAATTAATAACCTCCAGGATATTTGGGTATTTCCTTGTGCTCCAACACTGAACGGTTTTTGTTTTTCATTGTTTTCAAGTTCCGAGTCGATGGATTTTCCGGTAAGTACATCGGTTAGTTCCAATTGCGCAAACCCTTCCAATGAATTCTCGGATAGGTTGGCGATTTTGGTGCTGAGGGTAATCGTATCGCCCTCACGTAGAAATCTGGGAGGATTGGGCAGTAGCATCAGCTCTTTTTGGGTAACGGTAGATAGGGTTTTGACTACCGATTTCAAATCCTTTGTATACGCCAATAATTGGAGGTTCCAACGGGTCAAAGCCTCGGGCGAATTAAAGTTAAAGGAGACGTTCCCTTCAGCATCCGTAGTCAATTGCGGAAAGAAAAAGGCCGTTTCTTTAAGGTTTTTACGAATTATCACATCGCCAAAGTCTGGCTCGCCGTCGTTTTCCTCTCTCGGTTTTGAGGTTTCCGGGTTGTTTTGGGCAAATGCTACACTTTCTTCCAGAACCTCCCCTTCAAAACTCGCATTGGCGGCCATAGCATCGCTCATGGCCATAGGAGCTTCCGATTTACTTTTAATGGATAAGCCAGCAACACGACCTCTTAGAACTTGGGCTATATTATTTTCAAAATTCAACCCAAACCACTCCAATTGGTCAAACTGTAAATTAGGTGCCTGTCCCAAAGAATTATTGTCTTCAAAATAATTCCTGAAATTTTCCGTGCCAAAGCTCAGATAGGCATTTACATAGGACCGGGAATAGTAATTGGGTCTTAATAAGGGATTGAAATACCAATTATGGGAAACGAATTGATCCAACGAAGCGTCGTACATACTGGCCAACAATTCTGCCGTAACCTTTTCGCCCTTCGGGCCTTTAATTTTAAAGCTCCAAGTCTCGTCCGTCCCCGGGGCCATCTTGTCCCTAAACGTCAAAGTCTCTATCTTCAAATCGGTATCGGGGTAGGGTACGGAGATGGAAAGATTGCCGGTATGGAAGGAATTGAAGACCGTAAAACTGTAGCCCACGGCGAAACCACCCAAGTCGTCCTTGGTTACGGGAACACGAATGGATTCATGGTCCTTTTTTATTTTTAAAACTTCGGTTTGGATACGATTGCCTTCTTTTTCCACCCAATAGGTGACATACAAATCCTTGGCATTGCTGTAAAAGGTAATCTCGGCTAGGTCACCTGCATTGTACTGTTCTTTATCGGTCTCTAAGCGAAACAGTTGATTGTCCGGAAGCGACTTTTCCTTGGTATCCATTAATTGTGTGTTGGTCTTGGCGGTCACCTGTTGACCAAATGTATCCACACTTTCCACTTCAATGAGGTAACTACCTGTGTCCCATTTTTTAAGGTTGGAAATAGTAATGGTATCGTTATTATTGGTGTCAAAATCCGTTTCGAAGACCAATTTTCCCTTCGGCCAGAATTCGACCGAATGTTCCTGCCCATAGGCTTCGTGGGGGAAAAGTTTCTTAAAATCAGATTTGCTCCAATATTGATAATCCGGCGCTTCCCATGGCCTGGGCCTGAGCACATGTTCGGGGGCCTGCAATTTGTGCATTTTCAGTATTCCCTTGGCGGATACTTTTTGTCCATTGAGGTTTTGGGTAATGACGGTGATCGTATTTTCGTCAGTGGCTTTGTTCAAGGGTCCGTCCACAAGAATGTTGGCCGTCATGGCATGGTAGCCAACATTGACCGTGGTGGTCGCAGTTCTGGTTTCGCCGTTAAGATCCGTTACATTGGCATGTATCAAGTAAGAAAAAACAGGTAGGTCCTCTTTCACAACTTTTAGGTCTGGAATGGCCTTGAAATCAATGCTAAAATTTCCTTCGGCATCGGTTTGAAGATCCCCGTGGGCTATTTCCTGATTTGCTCCCCAGTACATTGGGCCGCGTCGCCAAGAATACCAAATTGGGTAATTGACGCTTCTTTCCACCCTATAGCTGACCTTGGCATCCGTGATGTTGCTACCCGAAAATGATTTGGCACTGCCCTTTACGGTGACGGAATCGTTTACTTTAAAGACTGCTGTAACGGGTTCAAAACCGACCTCGAATTTGGGTCTTTTATATTCCTCTACAGAAAAATAACTGTATTCCCTAACCAGGTTGGCGGGACCGGTGACCGATAGATAATACTGTCCCGTAAGTCCTGTACTTGGTATCACAAACTCGCCCTTAAAGGAACCAAAGTCATTTGTCCTAACTTCCATTTCGGATGCTTTCTGGCCATTGACATCGTATAGTTCCACTGTTAAATTTTCCTCCGTTACCAGGGCGGATTTATTTTCCCGCTGCTCTATGAGCACACCTTTAAAGTACAGTGGTTGCCCTGGTCTATAAATGCTTCGGTCCTTGAACAAAAAGCTTTTAAGGACCACATCCGGCCCGTTGTTTTGCTTATTTTTTTGCCGGATGTAGGTATTTCCGAATTGCGCCACATCACCCCCATGCGCCACCTTTACAAATTCTACGGAAAGGCTTTTGTTGGCAAGGGGTATTTGGACAAAACCGTTTTTGTCCGAAATATAACTTTTACTGTTCTGTCCCATACGGTTCCCCCAGTGGTACAAGGTTACTTTGGCACCCGGTTTAACGGCCCCGTTGTTTCGGTCCACCACTTGAAAAATATGCTCTTTATCCGTAGCGGATTGTAGCAAAGCCAAATTGGTTACCTGAACCTCGCTGTAGGCGAAGCTTTCACCACTGCCTTCTTTGGGAAGGGCAAAAATCAAATACTGGCCATTTGGGAGTTCCGGCATGGGAATTTCTATGCTGTGCAGCTGATAGTCGCCCTCGTTTATCAAGTTGACCGACCATTCCTTTAATGGCTGTAGTTTTTGAATGAATTCCAGTTTTTCGGATTCTGGATATAGGTTGTTCAGGTCTTCCCACTGTTTGGCCGAAATAGGGTAGGCTCGCAAATCCAACAACCTCCTATTTTTGTAATTCACCAATAGCTTTGCTAGCTTTTCTACGGGAATATATTTCTCCGTTTGCAGCTGCAGGGACGGGGTTTGGATCTGTGATTTGAGATATGCACATTGTTGAGCACCCCTTGTACCTGGATATTGGCCTATGACCTGATCACATAGTTCTATGGCCTTCTTTAATTTCCATCGGTGTTGGGGGGCATCCGGCGTAAACCTATCACCTTGGTTTTTATAAAGTTTGGCCAACTCGTAAGAATAAAGGGCGGAAGTTTCATGATGCCGAATGTTTTCTGCACTTTCGATAAGGACTTTCTCTAAAACGTCGTCTTTATCCGAGAAAACAGCTTTGGAAAATATAAAATTCAAGCGTTCTATATCGACCAAGGTCAAGGCATCCAACTTTGGGTCCGAAAAGTGAAAGCCGATCAGTTCCTGATATATCCCCATCGCCTTGGAATACAGTGAAGTGGCATCTTTTGAAGGTATTTTCAGTTGTGTGAAAGAATAGGCATCACACAAATAGTCTGAAGAATCGATTTCAAATTTATCGGCTGGTCTGGTTATGCTGTTTTCATCGGATTTGTAAAAATTCAGCGCATCATGTGCCAGAAGATCGTACAATGTCGGTCTATACACTTCAGAACCTTCTTCGGTCTCCATCAATTCCTTAAATTCCTTAAGGTTGGTTTTTTGGAGCGCTTTTGAATCCGACAAAGCGTTTTGAAAATGGCTGTCTATTTCTTTGAATAGGGTGGTGAGGTCCCAAGTCCTAAAATCGACGGTATCGACTTTGGTTTCAGTGGCCGTTCTGTTATAGAATTGATAGCGGTTTTGCTGAAAATACTGCCAATAGAGATTGGCGAGATAGCTTTCCAAGATGTTTTTAGTTGGAAAAGCCGTCTTTTCAATTTCGGTTTTAAACCTGTTTAGTACGGAAAGTTGCGCTTCTTCCTCCAGGATGAGCACGTATTTGGAGGAGAACAACAATGCTTTTGTACGTTGAACGTCGTTACTTTCTTTATCCGCTTTTTGGTAGATTTTTTGGACCAGATCGTAGGCACTACGGGTAAGTTGGTCTTTTTCCAACTTCAGAACCTGGTTCCAAAGTTCATTATAGGACATATTGGCTTCTTGACCGTTCATTATTTGTGAGAACAGAAGTATACTTAGGATTATAGAAATTTTTTTCATCATGCTAAATTTACACAACAAAAGTGTGCCAAACTGATTGAGCTATCAATGAAAAATGAGCGAACAGACCTTTTGGGTTAGCCTATGATTGATTTGTCCTCTTAAACCGATAAATATGCTAAAGCGATTTTAGGAGTCCGCCATCAATGGGGATATTCGTTCCGGTGATGAATGCGGCCTTATCCGAAGCTAGAAAGGTAGCCAAATAGCCGTATTCCTTTGGGTCGCCAATACGATGAAGGGGAACTTTCTGTTCCATTTCCGTGCGAACCTGACTTTCTGGAACGCCCATTTGTTCCGCTTTTTTGGCGTTGAGCTGGGCGATACGGTCGGTATCAAAATAACCGGTAAGGACACTGTTGACGGTAATTTGGTATTTGCCAACATCCGTAGCCAAGGACTTGGCCCAAGTGACTACCGCTGCGCGAATGGAATTGGACAATGCCAAATAGGACAGGGGCTCCTTTACAGAAATGGAGGCCACATTGATGATACGACCCCACTTGTTTTTTATCATCCCTTGAAGGGCGAGCTCCGTGGTCCATACTACGGTTTTAAAAAGTAGGTCGAAAGCTGTTTGATAATCGGCTACATTTTTTTCCAGGGCACTGCCTGCAGGTGGCCCCTGCGTATTGTTAACAAGAATGTCTACGGTGTTGGCAATGAAGTAATCTTCCATAGTCTTTTGAAAGACGGGAAAATCAGAGAAATCCACAGTAAGGAATTGATGCTTTTGACCTTGGTCTGTAGGTAATTGGGAGACTATATTATTGAGTTTATCCCTGTTTCTGGACATGAGGGTAACACTGGCCCCGCTTTCTGCCAATTGGGTCGCAATGGCCTTGCCTATACCAGCGCTACTTCCGCCAACGAGGGCTTTTTTTCCTTGAAGGGATATGTTCATTATGAGTGAAAAGTGAAAAGTGAAAAGTTAATAGTTAAAAGTAGTTTCTTTAACAACAAACAACAACCAAAATCCAACCTATCGATATTCCTCCCTAACCGGACAAAATACATCCATAAGCTTGCAGGGTGTTAATGCCTTTCCGCTGTGTTTTTTATGCGGGCCGATTATTACGATATCACCAGGGTTATAAATTTGGGTTGTGCCATCCAAGGTAAACTCAAAGGTTCCTTCCAATACATGCATGACCTGTTCGTTCATGTGGGCGTGTTCAGGAACTTGGGCACCTTTTTCAACTTCCCAAAAGGCGATGCTCATGTTTTGGGCATGCACCATTTTCCCATGGTAACCGGGCATGATTTCTTTGGGTGCGATTTCGGATAGTTTTAAGTTCATACACAAAATTTAGGCCTAAGGTAAAAAGAATAACGCTCTTTTTGAAATGATTTGTCCTACCCTGTGCAATCAGTATCTTTGTGGGCCTAAACACCAAACATGAACATTCATTTTATTGCCATTGGCGGTAGTGCCATGCACAACCTGGCCTTGGCCTTGGCACACAAGGGATACCACATAACCGGGAGTGATGATGTTATTTTTGAACCCTCAAAGTCCAGACTGGAAGCTGTAGGTCTCCTTCCAAAAGAGTTCGGATGGTTCCCGGAAAAAATTCATAACGAATTGGATGCCGTTGTGCTTGGCATGCACGCCAAAGGGGACAATCCAGAATTGTTAAAAGCCCAAGAGCTCGGTTTAACGATTTATTCCTATCCTGAATTTTTATATGAGCAATCCAAGAACAAAACGAGGGTCGTTATTGGAGGTAGTCACGGCAAAACGACCATTACTTCCATGATCTTGCATGTGCTAAACTACCATCAGATACCCGTGGATTACATGGTGGGAGCCCAGTTGGACGGTTTCGATAGAATGGTACATTTGACGGAGGACAATGATTTTATCGTTTTGGAAGGGGACGAATATTTGTCCTCTCCCATTGATAGGAGGCCAAAATTCCATTTATATAGACCGAATATTGCCCTGTTGAGCGGTATTGCATGGGACCACATCAACGTGTTTCCAACTTTTGAAAATTATGTAGAGCAGTTTCGGATTTTTGTGGATAGCATTGTGGAGGGCGGAAGTATTACCTACAATGAAGAGGATGCCGTAGTTAAAGAGGTTGTGGAAGCATCGGAAAACCAAATCAGGAAACTGCCTTACCGTACGCCAGAATATGATGTTATGGAGGGAGAAACGCTTTTGTCCACACCGGAAGGCCCCATGCCCATTGCCGTATTTGGCAAACACAATCTGAGCAATCTAGCGGGAGCTAAATGGATTTGTCAGAATATGGGCGTGGACGAGGAAGACTTTTATGAAGCGATAGCATCTTTTAAAGGGGCCTCCAAACGCTTGGAAAAAATTGCCGAAGGAAGGAATTGCATCGCTTTTAAGGATTTCGCACACTCGCCCAGTAAGGTGATGGCAACCACCCAAGCGGTCAAGGAGCAATATCCTGATAGCAGACTGGTTGCCTGTTTGGAACTGCATACCTACAGTAGTTTCAATCCAGATTTTTTAAAGGAATACAATGGAGCTTTGGACGCTGCGGACGAGGCCATTATATTCTATCTACCGGAATCCGTAGCCATAAAAAAATTGAAGGAAGTGTCACCGCAACAAATTATGGAAGCCTTTGCAAGAGAGGACCTAAAAGTATTCACGGATTCAGATTCCTTTCAAAACTTCATTCGTACTCTGGACTACAACGGTACCACGCTTTTATTGATGAGTTCTGGAAATTATGGTGGTTTGGATTTGGTAGAGGTAAAAAGGATTGTAGAGCTTTGAAATACAGGTAATTAATGTCGTTTTGGCAGTTGTGTTCAATTTGGTACGCCTATTGACTTACTGTTGCAATGCATACAAATTCAACTTGGCAGGAAACCTTTAAAAAGTACAGGGGCGCTTTGGCCAAATTGTGTTATACCTTTTTGGTGGCTTTTATGTTGGGCATATCCAATATTATTAATCAAGAGGATAGAACGATCCATGATACCCGGTTTAAAATAGAAAAGCACCAGGACCAAACGGAGGAAGAGAATTAGGTGGGTAACCCTAATCCCAAACCGAACGTTGAAATAATTAGTTCAGTATATTTGGGATATGGAAGAAAAACCTGTTTCTTTTTCAATAAAAAATTGGTCCGATGATGACAAGCCTAGGGAAAAGCTCTTGAACAAGGGGCGTACGGCCTTGTCCAATGCCGAGTTGATTGCCATTCTTATTGGGTCTGGAAGTAGGAACGAAAGTGCCGTGGAACTTTCAAAAAGAATTCTGGCTTCCGTGGACAATAACCTGAACGAATTGGGAAAGCTCTCCATTCAACAATTGATGAAGTTCAAGGGTATTGGAGAGGCAAAAGCCATAAGCATTGCCGCAGCTTTGGAAGTGGGAAGGCGGCGAAGAGGGGAGGATTCCCTAAAGATCGAGAAAATTGGCAGTAGTCAGGATGCCTTTGAAGTCCTACAGCCCATCATGGGCGAATTGCAGCACGAGGAATTTTGGATTTTATATTTGAACAATTCCAATAAAATCTTGCACAAGGCGCAGTTGAGCAAGGGCGGGATTACAGGTACTTTGGTGGATGTTCGTTTGCTCATGAGGCGGTCCTTGGAGTTGGGTGCCGTTGCCTTGATTTTGGCTCATAACCATCCTTCGGGAACGTTAAAACCGAGTCAGGCCGACAAGGAAATCACCCAAAAAATAAAAAATGCCTCCACTTCTTTGGACATTCGTGTACTGGACCACCTTATTATCACACAAAAGGAATATTTTAGTTTCGCCGATAATCAGTTGTTGTAAATGTTATTGATCTATACCCATAAAATTACGCCCCGCTTAACCTATACTATGAAGCAGGTATTTACCAAGATCTTGGGTATAGAAATCGGTTTTACCACCAAGGTGGAGGATTTCATAAAACACAAGAATGAAAAGATAACCTACACTAAACAACCCTTACAGAACGAGTTTTTTGTGCGTAGTCACGAGCTGTTGTTCGAACAGGGTGTCAACGATGTTGAAATCAACGTTATGAGTTGGGACAATGTGCCCTGTTTCTTCTTCGCAGGGGAACGAAGTAATTTGCCTTTTGATATTTTTGCTGCCTCTTTTTACCTGATAAGTCGGTATGAGGAATATTTGCCTCATGTAAAGGATGCCCATGGACGTTTTCCGTCCAAGGCAAGTTTGGCCTATGAGCACAAGTTTTTGGAACGCCCTGTGGTGGATATCTGGGCAATGAAACTTTTTGTAATTTTAAAGGAAAGGTTCCCTAGTTTGGTCCAGGGCCCAAGAAAATACAAGTATCTATCGCTGATCGATGTGACCACTTCCCACTGTTATGCGAATAGGGGAGTCATACGGGGAGCTGCCGGCTTTTTATTGGATTTGGGCACTTTTAGGATTAAAAGACTTGTGGAACGGATTGCCGTGGGATTGAATATTAGAAAAGACCCTTTTGACAATTTTTCCACCTTGATCGAATGGCACAAAAAGCTGAAAATCAATAGTATCTTCTTTTTTCAGTTCGCCAACTATTCCAAATACGATAAAAACGTATCCACCAACAGCAATAATTTTAGGTCCTTGATAAAGTACATAGGAGATTATTCCACAGTGGCTTTGGCCGCCTCCTATAGCTCTTTCAACAATATTGAGCTTTTGAAAGACGAAAAGCAAAATCTGGAGGATGTGGTCAATAGACCTGTAAACTATTCCAGGATGCGGTACAATCGTGTGGACGTTCCCGAAACCTACAGAAATCTTATCGCAGCAGAATTCACGGATGATTTCACCATGGGGTATAGCCATCAAATTGGGTTTAGGGCAGGTACCTGTACGCCCTTCCAATTCTATGATATTCCACTGGAAGTACAGCAACCAATAAAGGTTTTTCCTTTCGTGCTGCATGATTATGCCCTTAGGGAAATTGGGAAGATAAGGGAATTGGAACGGCGAATGGACGCCATTTACAATGAAATAAAACTGGTGAAGGGTACGTTCATCTCAATTTTTTCAAACGAATTGTTGGGATCTGACCATACCTTCGATTGGAAGGAAGTGTATCATCAATTAATAACCAAGTACCATGTTTAAGAATCTGGTTACCGACGTATTTTTTGACCTGGATCATACCCTTTGGGATTTTGAGAGGAACTCGTCCCTGACCTTTGAGAAAATATTGGCGGAACATGCCATCAAAATTTCGCTTCAGGAATTTTTAGCGGTATATGTTCCTACGAATTTGGCTTTCTGGAAACTGTATCGGGAGGAGAAAATAACCAAGGAGGCTTTGAGATATCAACGGTTGAAAACGGTATTCGACAAATTAGGCCTAAGCGTTGAAGATGAGGTCATCCACAGTTTGTCCAGGGAATACATCAATCATTTATCCTCATATACCCATTTGTTTCCGGATACCGTAGCCGTGCTGAAGTACCTAAGGCCAAGGTATCGGCTCCATATCATTACGAACGGGTTTCAGGAAATACAGGAAAAGAAATTGAGGAACTCCGGCATTCACCATTTTTTTGAACACATTGTGGATTCAGAGATGGC
Organism: Maribacter sp. 4G9; assembly: GCF_002742265.1. Taxonomy (GTDB): domain Bacteria; phylum Bacteroidota; class Bacteroidia; order Flavobacteriales; family Flavobacteriaceae; genus Maribacter. The sequence continues at coordinate 93,297 of NZ_MDGL01000156.1, read as the reverse complement.
GGGGGTCAAAAAGCCCAATCCCATCATTTTTGAACTTGCCTTGGATAGGGCAAAAGTCCATCCACAGAAATCCCTTATGATAGGCGATAGTCTGGAAGCGGATATACTGGGTGCCAAATCCGTTGGTCTGCATACCTTACATTTCAATGCCCACGGTGATCCCGTTCATGACCATGCCCCCATTATCACGCAGCTTAGGGAAATAAAAACCTATTTATAGAGTTATATCCTTTAGATAGGACGGGTTTAAATGCCCGATAATTATTTCCAGAGGATGTCAGTAAAAAGAAATGTAGTTCTACTCTTTTTAGGGATTGCGCTCCTGTTATCTTGTTCCGATAAACAGGACTTTGGTCAATATGACGACCTGACCATTACCCCCACTTTCGAAACCAGTATTTTCTATGTAAAGACGCAGGAGTCGATTATCAACCGGGTTACGGGGATAAGTTTCTTTACCCAGGATTTTAATTTTGACGCCTTTGAGGAGGACCTTTTTGCGGAAAGGGTTTTGGAAGGTTCCATAACCTATGAATTGGAAAACACAACCAGTAAGGACATCGAGATCACTATAGAATTTTTAAATGAAAACGGTGATGTTTTGGATAGTGAGTTTTTTCGGATGGATGCCGCACCAACGGCCCTTTTGACCCGAGTGGTTGCCTATGGCGGTACCGATAAGAGCCTGGATATTCTCAGGAACACCTCGCAAATTAGGTTAAGTGCCCGAAATCTTGGGGACAATACCAGTACATCCGGATTGCCGGATGCTGCCGTTGAACTTCGTTCCAGTGCTAAATTCATGGTAAGGGTTAAATGAAGCGATCCTTATCCATATCTTTTTTTACCGTATTGGTATGCAATTTTCTATGGACCCAGAATAAGCAAATCCTCTATGATTTTAACGAAATTCCCCAATCGCTGATGGTGAACCCTGGAGTGGAGAGCGATTTTAAGTGGTATTCAGGAATTCCAATGATTTCAGGGATTTCTGGGTATGCGGGCTCCAATGGGGTTTCCGTCAACGATATTTTTGCCGAGGACGGTCTGGATATCAACGATAAGATTCGGGATAGAATGGTAAATGGCATGAGCCGAAGGGACGAATTCAGTGGGAATGTTCAACTTGAAATTCTCAATATTGGATTTAGAAGTGGCAATCCCAGCCTTTTTTATTCCGGAGGGGCCTATGTGGAGTTTGATAATATTACCTATTGGCCCAGGGATTACGCACAGTTGATCTTTGATGGCAATGCCGATCAGTTGAATAGAAGGTTTAATCTGGGCGATCTAAAAACACGGGGTTCCTTGGTGACCGTTTATCATTTGGGCGTGAACAAGAAGGTGGACAAAAACCTGACTATTGGAGCCCGGGGAAAAATATATTCGGGTATTGTGGATTACAACTCCACCAGAAACAGTGGTTATTTGGTCAATACGGAAGGCCAAAATAACATTCTCAATACTACCTTAAATGCAGATTTGCAACTTAGATCATCCGGTTTCGGGCAATTGGACGAGGCATCGGACAATGGAACAACTGGGAATACTCTTATAAAAAGGGCCCTCTTTGGAGGGGACTTAGGCCTAGGTGTGGATTTGGGATTTTCGTATCGGCTTAACGAACAAACCTTATTTACGGCCAGTGTTTTGGATCTAGGTTTTATATATCATAGTGGGGATACCCAAAATTATTCCTTGGACGGAACCGCCAGCTCAGAGGGAATCCAGATTAATGTATTGCGTGAGCTATCGAATTTGAATCGGGATTATTGGCAGGATCTCGTTGATGAAATCGAGGAATTAGTGCCTTTTGAAGAGAATAATTCGGCCTATTTGACCTTTAGGCCTACGAAAGTGAATGCTTCCTTACGATATGATTTTGGACAACCTATGGGGTCATCGGAAAATTGTGACTGCACCATTGACGCATCGGGTGGTAATGAGCCTAGAATAGCATACAGGAACTCAGTAGGAGCCCATCTATTTTTAATAAACAGGCCGCGAGGACCCCAAGCGGCGATTACCGGTTTTTACATGCGAAGATTTGGTAATATTCTGGCCCTTAAGGCGACCTATACCGCTGATAAATTTAGCTATACCAACCTTGGATTTGGACTTAATCTCCAGGCAGGCCCCGTAAATCTTTATGCTATGGCCGATAATTTACTATCCTACCGTAACATTGCGGCAAGCAATTATGCATCTTTTCAGTTAGGATTAAATATTATATCTTGGGGCAGAAAGTAAGTCGGTAGTTTTTTGGCATGCTTTTTTCATTTACTTTCACAAATTAAAATACCCTTTATTTTGAGAACCTTTATATTAGTCCTAGCGATTTCATGTGGAAATCTAATTTCAGCTCAGATAAATTTGAACGATTACAAATATATTGTCGTTCCAAAGCGTTTTGATGCTTTTAGGGAAGCGAATCAGCATCAAACCAGTACTTTGATTAAATACCTGCTTTCTGAAAGGGGATTCAATACGGTCTATGAAGATGTACTTCCTAAGGACCTTGCTATTGATAGGTGTCTGGGCCTATGGGTGGATCTTTTAGATGACTCCTCCATGTTTACCACTAAAACTACCTTGGTGCTTAAAGATTGCAATGGTCTGGATGTTTTTGAAACCCAGCAAGGCAAGAGCAAGATTAAGGAATACAAGTCGGCCTACAATGAGGCAATTGGAGAGGCCATGCAAAGTTTGGATGGCGTAGCGTATACCTACTCTGGAGGCCAAGAGACCAAAGAGACATTGACATTGAATTTTAAGAACGATGTTAGAAGTTTGAAGAACAAGGAAATAGCTGAAAGAATGGAACCAAAGGGTATCAATACCGATAAGGTACAGCGAAAGGCTCCCAAAAACCAGAATCCTGTGGTAATACAGGAGGCTACGACCGAAAACCAATCCTATAAAAGTTTGGAGCCCGTTCCTTCTAACATCGGCTCAAAGAATGAATCACAAGTTTCGGAAAACGAGGAAATTTGGTACGCCCAGGAAATTGCCAACGGCTATCAATTGGTGGACAATACCCCAAAAGTTCGAATGTTATTGTTCAAAAGTTCCAACGAAAATATGTTTATGGCCCAATCCGATCAAAAAAGTGGGATGGTCTACCAAAAAGATGGCCAATGGATTTTTGAATATTATGAGGGAGAAAACTTGGTTCAAAAATCGTTGAACATCAAGTTCTAAAAATCATACTTGTCCTTCCAGCGTTTTTTCAAAAAGTCGGTCAGTGCATTTTCCCTTTGATTTTTACCAGGCTGGTAAAACGTGGTCCCTGACAATTCCTCTGGGAGGAATTCTTCGTTGACAAAATTATTCTCGAAGTCGTGCGCATACTTATAGTCTTCACCATAGCCCAGGTCCTTCATTAGTTTGGTGGGGGCATTTCTTAAATGTAAAGGAACCGAAAGATTTCCCGTTTGGCGTACCGTTTGCTGTGCCTTACCAATGGCCATGTAACTAGCGTTGCTCTTTGGTGAGGTGGCCAAATAGACGGCGCACTGGCTTAGGATAATACGGGCCTCAGGGTATCCAATAGTGGTTACGGCCTGGAAAGTGGTATTCGCAATGACAAGGGCCGTTGGGTTGGCAAGTCCGATGTCCTCCGAAGCAGAGATCAGCATTCTTCTGGCAATGAATTTTACATCTTCACCGCCTTCGATCATTCGGGCCAGCCAATAGACGGCCCCATTGGGGTCGCTTCCTCGGATCGATTTAATGAACGCGGATACAATGTCATAATGCTGCTCCCCGGTCTTGTCGTACAAAACGGTATTTTTCTGTGCTTTGGATAGGACCAGGTCGTCCGTGATTACAATATTTTCGGTTGGTTCGGAATTGATTACGAGTTCAAAGACATTCAGTAATTTTCTTCCATCCCCACCGGAAAGTCGCAAAAGAGCCTCGGTTTCCTTGAGGATAATCTTTTTCTTTTTAAGGACGGCATCATTTTCTATGGCGCGTTTTAGAAGAAGTTCCAAGTCCTCCTTCCCAAAGGGATTCAGAACGTAAACTTGGCACCTTGACAGAAGTGCAGGAATTACCTCAAAACTTGGATTCTCCGTGGTAGCGCCTATTAAAGTCACCCATCCTTTTTCAACGGCAGCTAGCAGCGAATCCTGTTGCGACTTGCTAAAGCGGTGGATCTCGTCTATAAACAGAATTGGGTTCTTGGCAGTGAACAGACCGCCTGCTTGCTTTGCCTTTTCAATGACCTCCCTAATATCCTTTACCCCGCTGTTTATGGCACTGAGAACGTAGAATGGGCGCCCGCTCTCCTTGGCAATGATATTGGCCAAGGTCGTTTTGCCGGTGCCCGGTGGTCCCCATAAAATCAAGGAAGGAATAACACCCTTTTTTATCTGATGTGTTAAGGAACCATGTTCGCCAACCAAGTGGTTCTGGCTAATATATTCCTCCAGGTTTTGTGGACGTACTCGTTCTGCTAAAGGCTCGTTCATGATGTAAAAATAGAATAAACTGGAGGAAATTAATTTGGAAAGGGTACAATATATACTACTTTTTGGGAGTTGACCTAGAAATGACAATTTAACCGATTCCCATTTTTGGCCGATTAATTGTTATTTTGTTTCTATGTCCGATTCAGAACATTTCAAATTTTCCAATTCCGTTTTGCTGGCTCCACTCCTTGGAGTACTGGCCATTTGGTCTGTGTATTGGATGGAATTATTGAATAAGACCAATTATAACGAATTTGGGATCTACCCTAGAAGTTTGGCAGGATTTAAAGGGATTGTATTCAGTCCCTTCATACACGGTTCTTTGGAGCATTTGTACAATAATACCATACCTTTGGCCATATTATTGGCTGCCCTTTTCTATTTCTACAGAAGTATTGCGTTGCGGGTCGTTCTTTTGGGTATTGTGTTATCAGGTATGATTACCTGGAGTATTGGTAGACCTTCCTATCATATCGGCGCAAGTGGACTGATTTATGTTTTGGCAAGTTTTATTTTTTTTAAAGGTGTTTTTGCCAAACATTACAGACTCATCGCACTATCTCTTGTAGTGGTATTTATTTATGGGAGTCTTCTATGGTATATTTTCCCTGTAAAGGAAGGAATTTCCTGGGAAGGACATTTGGCAGGCTTCTTAACTGGATTGATATTCGCACTTGTTTTCGACTCCAAGGTCCCCAAACCTAAAAAATACGATTGGGAGCGGGAGGATTATAACGAAGCCGATGATCCTTTTTTAAAACATTTTGATGCTGAAGGGAATTTTATAGAAAACCCTCAGCATCCAGAGGAGGAGCAGGAAGAAAATAGCAAAATCACAATACGGTATATCTACAAATCTTCTGAAAAAAATGAGCGGGAAGAAGAGTAATCAATTTCTTGTTCGTTGTCTAACGGTCTCGTAAAGGAAAACCGCACAGGCGACGGAGACGTTCAGCGATTCGATTTCACCCAGTAAAGGCAGTTTGGCGCAATGATCCGAAGCTTTTAGAATGGAAGGGGATATACCTTGATCTTCCGCTCCCATAACGATTGCCAAAGGTTCCTTCAACGAAATGTCATAAATTAAGTCATTGGTTTTTTCAGTTGCAGATACAACTTTAACCCCTGAAGCTTGTAAAAAGAATATGGCATCTTTAATGTGGCCCACTTTTGCAATGGGAACTTTAAAGGCGGCACCTGCAGAGGTCTTTACTGTATCCGCTGTTACAGGTGCAGCACCTTTTTTTTGAATGATAATACCATCTACTCCCGTACATTCTGCGGTGCGGATGATAGCACCAAAGTTGCGAACATCTGATAATTGGTCTAGAAGTAAAAATAAAGCGGGTTTCTCTTTGCCTTCTGACTTTTCTACGAGTTCCTCTAACGTATAGAAAGTAATAGGAGATATGTTAGCAACGGCACCTTGGTGGTTGTTTTTTGTGAGTCTATTTAGTTTTTCAACAGGTACATAGGCAATTGTAATCTCTTTTTTACGGAGAAGATTTTCCAAATCTCGGATTAAATCACCTTTTAATCCTTTTTGTAGAAAGACTTTGTCAATTTCTTCATTAGAATTTACAGCTTCGATGATAGCTCTTATGCCGTAGATTTGAGTAGTTTTTTCCATTGAACAAAGATATATTTAAATATTAGGTTGGAAACTATTTGGATTTTAAACTATTCTTTCTTTATTTAACACAAAAAACAATTCAAAGAGACTATTACGAAAAACTAAATTGTAGTTGTTAACCCTACTAGTGTAGACGGTTGTGTAGTTTGGGGAAGATGCCAGGCATGCACAGCGAAAAAGGGTTTAAAGATTACACATGTTCGTAATAACAAGCCATTAGCTTCTGAATTAGGAGATTAACTCGACTTTTTGAAGTTGAAGGAATTAAAAAACCCTGTGAATTAAAAATCCACAGGGTCAAAATATAAATTAATATATTAAATGTTAATTAACATCCCAATCAACCCTGTCAGTTAATGTTGCATCAGGTGTATTAGAATTCAACTCAATTTCAGTTTGTGGATAAAGCCATCTTCTAGGTATAGAAACCCCATTGTTGGGTTCAAGCACTGGTATTCCGGTTCTTCTCCAATCAGTAAATGATTCTGGTTCACCATATGAAGCAAACCACTTTTGTGTCATTACATCTTCCAACGTTATGGTTGCAGGAGCAACAGCTGGTTGCGCAATGTAAGCAGCATACTCGGCTTCTAAACCTACCCTTGCAAAAGAACTTTCAATGGCTGCCAAGTAGGCTGTTCGAATGTCTGCCTGAGAGCCCCCAGTTGCAAGTAGTGCTTCAGCTCTTAAGAACAACATTTCTCTGTACGAAGTTAATTCTACTGCCTGATCTATAACAAAATACTCATGAGTATCAACAACATCGCCAAAATTGTCAATGTCAGCATCACCATCATAGATGTCTCGCCTTGGGTCGTTAACAGCATCCAAAGCGTCTCCAAAAGTAGAGTTAAAGCCAATATCACCTCGATCTCTATTAAACTGATACCATGGTGCTGCTGTAGTTGCAGCATCTCCAAATTGGAAAGTCATATCATCTGCTGAAGAGTCAAAAGCCTGGCTAGCAGAGTTTAGAGCTGCGGTGTAATTTGCATCGCTAAGCGGTGCTTGATGAAGGTATGCTCTTGCATCAATGGCATGGGAAGCTTTTATCCATAGCGCAACGTCACCACCATAGATAAGATCGGCATCAAACGATAATGCACCGTTTGTCCCACTAAAACTAGTTCTAGCTGACGACAACAAGCTATGCACCTCATCATAGATTAAAGCTTGGCTATCAAAGGCAGGCTGTAAATTCCCCACACCTTGAAAAGCCTCGGTGTAAGGAATACTGTTCCAATAATCGGTCATCAGCATTAAGGTATAAGCCTTAAGTGTTTGCGCAGCGCCCAAATAATGATTGTAACCATTCGCTTGAGAATCTGTAATAATTATTTCTAAATTCTGAAGTACATCAACATATAGGTTAGCCCAATCTGTATCAAAGTTAGAGGCCGTAAAATTATAGCCGTCGAAACCAGATTGTTGTCTAGCAACACCTTTTACATGCTGGGTAAAAAGTCCAGACCAGCGAGAAAGGTTAGAATTGTAGGCATAAGCCAAGGTTAACTCCGCTGGAGCTAATAAGGCTCCTGGTGAAACTGCAACGGGATCGTTTGGGTTCTCGTTCGTGCCTTCTAAGAAGTTCTCGCAAGAAAAGCTCAAACTTAACAGGGATATTAAAAATCCTTTGAATATTATATTTTTCTTCATTACTTTTTTTTTAGAATGTTAAATTAACACCAAAACCGTAAGATTTTGTACCTGGATTGTTGAAATAGTCTACCCCCTGAGCGTTACTACCTGCACCAGTCAAACTAGTTTCTGGATCGACCCCTGTATACGGAGTGTCTAACCATAGATTATTACCGGTAAAAGAGACACTAATGTTCGAAAAGAAATCACTTTTGATAGTGTTGGTTAAATCATAAGTAAGATTCAAAGTTCTCAAACGAAGCCATGAGGCATCTTGTACAAAATGTTCGTCAACATTACCAAAACCATTCAACCCACTCGAACGATAAAAATATTCGTTAATCTCAGCAGGAATATCGTTGACAGAACCGTCAGACTGTTTTACACCTGTAATGACTCTTGTAGTACCTCTATCTTCGGTTACCGAAGAAGTACCTGCCCAGGTTAGGGCCCAATCGGTTCCGTTCCACATATCACCCCCTTCTTTCCATTCAAATAGGAAATTCAATGTTAAATCTTTGTAAGTAAAGGTATTGTTGAAACCTATGGTGAAATCTGGTGTTGGGTCTCCTATAACGCGCTGTTGTGGGTCCTGAATTTGATAACCGAAGTTCGCACTATCGGGATTATCGTCAATAATGATGTTTCCTGCATCATCTCTAAGAAAGGCTCCGCCATAGATTTGCCCAAAACGCTCTCCAGGAATGTTCGAGATAACAAAACCACCAAGAGATTGTGTGTTAACGCCCGGTGCCAATGCATTTACAATTGTTTCACTTTTATCAAAGTTGATTCCTAAATTGTATTTAAAGTTTTCTCCGTCAATAATTTTAGCATTTACGGTAGCTTCATATCCATTGGTTTCCAATTCTCCCGAATTTAAAAAACTGGAATTGGATCCAGAGGAACGAGCAATCGGCACGGCAAGAATTTGGTCTTCCGCCAACCTGTGATACCAGGCCAAATCAAATGACAATCTGTTTTTGAACAAACGAAGGTCTAAACCAATCTCCTGAGAGGTAATGGTAGAAGGTACTAAAGTATTGTTACCTAAATCATCATTAATCTGGAAACCTGCATTACCTTGAAATGGGAAAGTTACACCCGTTGTCCATCCATCACCTATATCAGCTACTTCGTAAGTAGTAGAAGTGGCATAAGCATCGGGAGCACCGGCTCCTACTTGTGCCCATGACGCTCTTAACTTACCAAAAGAAAGAAAATCACCCGTACCTGTCAATTCGCTAAATACAAAACCTAAATTTGCTGATGGGTAAAACAAGGCCAAATCAGATAGCTGATAGTTCACAGGATCTTCCAAGGTTGAAAGATAATCTTGTCTACCTGTCAATGTTAGATATAACATTCTTTTGTATTCAAAATCCAATTGCCCATAAAAACCAATGTTTTTCTCTCTAGTGATATCATAATCACCTTGTACAATAGACGCGTTAGTAATATTGTTAAAACCTTTTATACCTAATTGGTCACCTTGTGTATAAGTGTTGGTATATCTTTCAGAATAGATATTCGTACCTAGCAAATAACCAAAACTAAAATCATCGGTGATGTCAATATTTCCGTTCACGTTAAAGTAATTGTCGGTATGCCTATAATTGTAGTTGTCGTAAATTACAGTTCCGGCTGGGTTAGTTCTTGAACCAATATCAAAAAACTGTACCCTATCGTCGGCATAGGTATCTATACCTATGTTCCCCGCCAAATTCAACCAATCCGCAATTTTATAGGTAAAACCAACACTACCTACAAAACGATTTACTTCATCGGTGCGCGGGGTATTATTGATAATCCAATACGGGTTGTCATAACCACCACCACCCCGGTAGTTTCTTTGCGAACCATCTGCAAATTCATATGTTGAGGGATCATTTACGGCTTGGTTGCCGTTACCATTGCTATTATCAAATGATGGAGGCGTTCTTAACAAACCCAACATAAATCCTGAAATATTACTACCTTGTTGTATCCTGTAAGCTTGGGAATTAGTATAAGTTCCAGACATGTTTACATTAAATCTTTCACTTATTTGGGCAGAACCTGAAAAATTCAAGGTATTTCTATCAAAGTCATTCTTTGGTATAATCCCTTTTTCAGAAAGTTTACCGTAAGACATTCTAAAAGTAGTCTTCTCGCCACCTCCTGAAATTGAAAAAGTATTTTCTGTAGTAACACCTGTTGTAAAAACTTCAAAAGGGTCGTAAGGTTGATATTTTTTCAGACCTCCAGTATCACCAACAACAATTCTACCATTTTTATCGTAGGCGTAGTCAGAGCCGTCCCAATATAGATTTTCACTGCTGGGCCCCCAACTACCAAAAGTACCGGTTTCAGGCCCTAGCCATTCGCCATTGAATCCTTGAACCCATTCGTTTTGTAGGTCTGGAAATTTGTTTGCTTCGGTAAGGGTGACGTTCGATCTTACATTAACTACAAATTTTCCGGCCTTACCCTTCTTCGTAGTAATTACAATAACACCGTTACCACCTTCAACACCGTAAAGTGCGGCAGCACCAGCACCTTTAAGTACGTTTATAGATTCAATGTCAGCTGGGTTAATGTCCATTCCTCTGTTTGAGCCCGCTACACCAGCAGTTCTCGCTTCGCTAGCAAATTGATCGTTGTTAATTCGAACACCGTCCACAATTAACAAAGCTTGGTTATTACCAGAAAGGGATGTTTGCCCTCTAATTACAATTCTGCTACCAGCTCCAGCGTTACCTGAAGTATTGGTGATTTGAACACCAGCGGCTTGCCCGGTTAAAGCGGAAAGTGCGTCGGTAGCATTAGACTTGGTGATGGTTTCGGTACCTACCGTCTGTACCGCATAACCCAAAGCTCGTGCTTCTTTTTTTACACCTAATGCTGAAACAACTACTTCCTCTAGTGCTTGGGCATCGTCTTCCATGGTTACATTCACAGTTGAGCTAGCACCTACAACGTTCCTTACAGTTTTCTGACCTATATACGTAAAAACTAGAGTTTGACCTTGAGAGGCCAAAATAGAGTAATTACCATCAAAATCAGTTTGGGTACCAGTGGTAGTTCCTTGGACCACGATGTTAACCCCAGGGAGGGGTAAACCATCCTGGTCAGTAACCGTACCGGAAACTGTTTTTTCTTGTGCATAAGTAATATGCACAATTAACGCTAGTAATAGCGTCAACAATCCATTTAGTTTTGTTCTCATTTTTTAATTATTTGAATTAGCTAGCAGCAAAAATCACAAAATGGCGTTAATAATCCAAGGGAATTTTAATAAAACTTTAAGAAGCCTAAGTATTCTTAGGAGTTATAGATTAAACACTAAGTGGATTTTATATAATGTAATATAACAGCTCAAATATTGAGAATTCTGTAATTATTTATAATTCTGAAAAGAGGGAAAAAGAAAGTTTTTTCAAGAATATTCAAAAGTTCTGAAGTTTTGGAACACTTATAAGGGCATTTTTTTGATTTGTGAACGCAGAAGAAAAGGATTCATAAAAAAGTTTCCAAAATATTTAAAGTAGGGTTTGTTTTATAGTGAAATATCACTACATTTGCCGACCCTTAAACAAAGGGTAAATTTTATACATATTTATATAGTATGCCAACAATTTCACAATTAGTACGAACAGGAAGGGCCACAATTACCAAGAAGAGTAAATCGGCTGCTTTGGATTCGTGTCCTCAGAGAAGGGGTGTATGTACTAGGGTATATACGACTACTCCTAAAAAACCGAATTCTGCAATGAGAAAAGTTGCAAGGGTTAGGTTGACTAACGGGAAAGAGGTTAATGCCTATATTCCTGGTGAGGGTCACAATTTGCAAGAGCACTCGATAGTATTGGTAAGAGGCGGGAGAGTAAAGGACTTACCAGGGGTTAGATACCATATCGTTCGTGGGGCATTGGACACAGCAGGGGTGGCCGGTAGAACACAACGTAGGTCTAAATATGGTGCAAAACGTCCCAAGAAGTAGTTAACACTTTTTAAAAAGAAGTAATGAGAAAAAGACAGGCAAAGAAAAGACCACTTTTACCAGATCCACGATTCAATGACCAATTGGTAACAAGATTTGTGAATATGATGATGTGGGATGGTAAAAAGTCAGTAGCGTTTAGTGTTTTTTATGATGCAATCGATATTGTCGAGGCAAAAAAGACAGATGACGAGAAAACTGCACTTGAGTTATGGAAGGATGCATTGAGCAATGTAATGCCCCATGTAGAGGTAAGGAGTAGAAGGGTTGGAGGTGCAACGTTTCAAATACCCATGCAAATTAGACCGGACAGAAAAATTTCTACCGCAATGAAGTGGTTGATAAGTTACTCTAGAAAGCGTAACGAGAAAGGAATGTCCCAAAAATTGGCTGCCGAGATTTTGGCTGCGGCTAAGGAAGAAGGTGCTGCTGTTAAAAAGAGGGTCGACACCCACAAGATGGCAGAGGCGAACAAAGCATTTTCCCACTTTAGATTCTAATTAAAATGGCAAGAGATTTAAGATTAACAAGAAATATTGGGATTGCCGCGCATATTGACGCCGGTAAAACAACGACTACCGAGCGTATACTTTTTTATACAGGTGTTAGTCATAAGATAGGTGAGGTTCATGATGGTGCTGCCACAATGGACTGGATGGAGCAAGAGCAAGAACGTGGAATTACCATTACTTCAGCCGCTACCACTTGTGAGTGGGTTTTTCCTAGAGTAGATGGGGAGCCTACTGAGGATGCAAATAGTTATCACTTTAATATTATTGATACACCGGGTCACGTTGACTTCACCGTTGAGGTGAACAGGTCTTTACGAGTGCTTGATGGACTGGTCTTTTTGTTTAGTGCGGTTGATGGTGTTGAGCCTCAGTCTGAAACTAACTGGAGATTGGCCGATAACTATAAGGTGCCGCGAATTGGTTTTGTGAACAAAATGGACCGTCAGGGCGCTAATTTCCTAGCAGTCTGTAATCAGGTGAAGGAAATGTTGGGTTCGAATGCCGTACCAATTGTTTTACCGATCGGTGATGAAGCGGACTTTAAAGGAATAGTGGACCTGGCTAAAAATAGGGCTATTGTTTGGCATGAAGATAACTTTGGTTCTACATTTGATGTAATCGATATTCCTGAAGAAATGAAGGCGGAGGTTAAGGAGTACAGAGCTGCCTTGATTGAAGCTGTTGCGGAATATGATGAAGCATTGATGGAGAAATTCTTTGAGGATGAGGAATCCATTACTGAAGATGAAGTGCACGCCGCTTTGAGGGCTGCCGTTATGGATAGGGCCATAATACCTATGATTTGTGGTTCTTCCTTTAAAAATAAAGGTGTTCAATTCTTGTTGGATGCTGTTTGTAGGTATTTGCCTTCTCCTTTGGATAAGGATGCCATAGAAGGAACTAATCCAGATACGGGAGAGGTTGTTATTCGTAAACCGGATGCCAAAGAGCCTTTTGCTGCCTTGGCTTTTAAAATTGCTACGGATCCCTTTGTGGGAAGATTGGCGTTTTTTAGGACGTATTCCGGTCGATTGGAAGCAGGTTCTTATATATTGAACAACAGATCTGGAAAAAAGGAACGTATTTCTCGTATATATCAAATGCATTCCAATAAACAAAATGCTATCGATTTTATCGAAGCTGGGGATATTGGTGCAGCAGTGGGATTCAAGGATATCAAGACAGGGGATACCATGTCTGATGAGAAGCATCCCATTGTTTTGGAAAGTATGAATTTCCCTGACCCTGTGATCGGTATCGCTGTGGAACCAAAAACCAAGGCGGATGTTGATAAGTTAGGAATGGCTTTGGCGAAATTGGCCGAGGAGGATCCAACCTTCCAAGTAAAAACGGACGAGGCTTCTGGTCAAACGATTATTTCCGGTATGGGTGAGCTTCACTTGGATATTATCGTGGATCGTTTGAGAAGGGAATTTAAGGTAGAAGTGAATCAAGGCCAACCTCAGGTTGAGTACAAGGAAGCTATTACCAGGGCTGCTGACCATAGGGAAGTTTACAAGAAACAATCTGGTGGACGTGGTAAGTTTGCAGATATTGTCTTTACTATGGAGCCCGTTACTGATGAAGAAAAATCAGGCCTTGAATTTGTAAACGAGGTTAAAGGAGGTAACGTTCCCAAGGAATATATACCTGCTGTAGAAAAAGGATTCAGGGAGGCTATGAAAAATGGCCCATTGGCCGGTTTTGAAATGGATAGCATGAAGGTAACCCTTAAGGATGGTTCTTTCCATGCTGTGGATTCCGATTCATTATCTTTCGAATTGGCTGCAAAGATGGGTTATAAAGCTGCCGCAAAAGCTGCAAGGGCGGTGTTGTTGGAGCCAATCATGAAATTGGAAGTAATCACCCCAGAAGAAAACATGGGTGATATCGTTGGCGATTTGAACAGAAGAAGAGGTCAGGTGAGCAATATGTCTGACCGTGCTGGAGCTAAGGTCGTTAAGGCGACGGTACCTTTGTCCGAAATGTTCGGTTATGTAACATCATTAAGAACCCTTTCTTCCGGTAGGGCAACTTCTACCATGGAGTTCTCACATTACGCGGAAACGCCTGCCAACATATCCGAAGAGGTTATAAAAGCAGCAAAAGGTATAACAGCATAATTTAAGGAAATGAGTCAGAAAATTAGAATAAAGCTTAAGTCTTACGATCATAATTTGGTGGACAAATCTGCTGAGAAAATCGTAAAAACGGTAAAGACTACCGGTGCTGTTGTAACGGGACCAATTCCTTTGCCAACACACAAAAAGATATTTACCGTATTGCGTTCTCCGCACGTAAACAAAAAGTCGAGAGAGCAATTTCAACTTAGTTCTTACAAGAGGTTGTTGGATATATATAGCTCCTCTTCTAAAACTATCGATGCTCTTATGAAGCTCGAGCTTCCTAGTGGTGTTGAGGTAGAGATCAAGGTTTAGTGAGACTCGATTCTCTTTGTTTAAGGAGAATCGCTAGCCGAACAAACACTGAGCATAGTCGAAGTGTCTGTGCCAATGTCTAAAATATTCCGAAAAAAATTCGGAATATACATGTCCTAAGCTGCGGGCGAGGGAAAAACGGAGATAAAATAATTTCAGGGTTGAATTATTTTTGGCCCTATTTTTTTGAAAAGTTTTTAATAAATATTAATTAATAATTAAAGTATGTCTGGGTTAATAGGAAAGAAAGTAGGCATGACCAGCATTTTTGACGAGAATGGAAAGAACATTCCATGTACCGTTATCGAGGCTGGACCATGTGTAGTTACCCAAGTCAGAACCGAAGAGGTAGACGGGTATAATGCCCTTCAACTTGGTTTCGATGACAAGGCAGAAAAACGTGCTAATAAGGCCGAATCTGGTCATTTTAAAAAGGCAGGTGCTTCTCCCAAGAAAAAAGTCGTTGAGTTCCAAGGTTTTGAAGGAGAGTATAAATTGGGAGACACCCTAGGTGTTGACCTGTTTGTAGAAGGAGAATTTGTGGATGTCATAGGTACATCCAAAGGTAAAGGTTTCCAAGGTGTTGTTAAAAGACACGGTTTTGGCGGTGTTGGTCAATCGACCCATGGTCAACATAACAGGCTTAGGGCTCCAGGATCTATTGGTGCCGCTTCTTATCCAGCTAGGGTTTTCAAAGGAATGAAAATGGCAGGAAGAATGGGTGGTGAAAAAGTTACCGTGCAAAATCTTAGGGTTTTGAAGGTAGTTCCGGAGAAAAACCTTTTAGTTCTAAAAGGATGTGTTCCTGGTCATAAAAATGGGTATGTAACTATTCAAAGATGGCAGTAATGAAGGTAGCAGTATTAGATATAAATGGAAAAGATACGGGAAGAAAAGCTGAGCTTTCTGATAGCGTATTCGCAATAGAGCCTAATGAGCATGCAGTATATCTGGATGTTAAACAATATTTGGCCCATCAAAGACAAGGTACACACAAGGCAAAGGAGCGCGGAGAAATAGCCGGTAGTACAAGAAAGATTAAAAAGCAGAAAGGTACAGGTACCGCCAGGGCTGGTAGTATTAAGTCTCCGGTTTTTAGAGGTGGAGGTAGGATATTTGGGCCAAGACCCAAGGATTATACCCAAAAACTGAATAAGAACCTAAAGCGTTTGGCAAGAAAATCTGCATTGAGCATCAAGTCCAAGGACAATGCGATAATGGTAGTAGAAGACTTCGATTTTGACACACCGAAGACCAAGGATTTTGTAAATGTTTTAAAGTCATTGGGATTGGAAAACAAAAAGTCTTTAATAGTGTTGGGCGGTTCAAATAAAGGTGTATATTTGTCTTCTCGAAATTTCAAGGGTTCCGATGTTATAACTAATTCAGAATTAAGCACTTACAAAATACTTAATGCATCAAATGTGGTATTGTTGGAAGGCTCTCTGGAAGGAATCGAATCAAATTTAACTAATAAGTAGTATCATGAGTGTGTTGATAAAACCAATTATAACGGAAAAAATGACTGCCGAGGGCGAGTTGAATAACCGTTATGGTTTCCTAGTTGATCCGAAGGCCAACAAGATTCAGATTAAAGATGCTGTTGAGGCTACTTATGGTGTTTCGGTCAAGAAAGTTAGAACGATGAATTATGGGCCGACAAGAAAGACCAGATTTACGAAAACTGGTGTACAGCATGGGAAGACAAACGCAACTAAGAAGGCGATTGTTGATGTTGTGGAAGGTGATATAATTGATTTTTACAGTAATCTATAAAGACAAGAAATGTCAGTTAGAAAATTAAAACCAATCACTCCTGGACAGCGTTTTAGAGTAGTAAACGGGTTTGACGCCATTACTGCTGATAAGCCGGAAAAAAGCTTGCTTGCTCCGTTAAAAAAGTCGGGAGGTAGAAACAGTCAAGGAAAGATGACCATACGCCAAAAAGGTGGTGGGCATAAGAGAAGGTACCGTGTTATCGATTTTAAGAGAGATAAGCAGGATGTTGCCGCTACGGTAAAGTCTATCGAATACGATCCAAACAGAACGGCTTTTATAGCGCTTTTGGAGTACGTTGATGGCGAAAAAAGATACGTTGTTGCCCAAAATGGATTAAAGGTGGACCAACAAGTTTCTGCCGGTGCAGGTTCTGCGCCTGAGATTGGAAATGCGTTGCCTCTAAGCGAAATTCCATTGGGTACTATTATTTCTTGTATCGAATTGCGTCCTGGTCAGGGTGCGGTTATGGCAAGGAGTGCAGGTACTTTTGCACAATTAATGGCAAAAGATGGAAAATTCGTAACGGTTAAGATGCCATCAGGTGAAACAAGATTGGTTTTGTCTTCTTGTATGGCGACTATAGGTGCAGTTTCTAATTCTGACCACCAATTGTTGGTGTCCGGTAAAGCGGGTAGAAGCAGATGGTTGGGCAGAAGACCAAGGACTAGGCCAGTAGCCATGAACCCTGTGGATCACCCAATGGGTGGTGGTGAAGGTAGGGCTTCCGGTGGTCATCCAAGATCTAGAAAAGGTATTCCAGCCAAAGGGTACAGGACTCGTTCCAAGACCAAGAGTACCAACAAGTATATAATAGAACGTAGAAAGAAATAAAAAGTAGAAAGAAATGGCACGTTCACTAAAAAAAGGACCTTACGTTCATTACAGTTTAGAGAAGAAAATACAGGACAGTGTTTCTTCTGGTAAGAAATCAGTTATTAAGACATGGTCAAGGGCATCAATGATTACACCTGATTTTGTTGGACTGACTATCGCTGTTCATAATGGGAAACAATTCGTACCTGTTTTCGTAACGGAGAACATGGTTGGGCATAAATTAGGGGAATTTTCACCTACAAGATCTTTTAGGGGTCATGCAGGTGCAAAGAATAAAGGAAAGAAGTAAGCTATGGGAGTTCGTAAAAAACAGATGGCCGAAAGAATTAAGGCTGAAAAGCAGAAAGTAGCTTTCGCTAAATTGAACAATTGTCCTACTTCACCTAGGAAAATGAGGCTTGTGGCCGATTTGGTACGAGGTGAAAAGGTTGAAAAGGCGCTAGCTATATTAAGATTTAATCCTAAGGAAGCTTCCAGAAAACTAGAGAAATTGTTGCTTTCGGCCTTGGCAAATTGGCAGGCGAAGAATGAGGATGCAAGTTTGGAAGATGCTGACTTGATAGTTTCCGAGATTCGTGTGGATAGCGGTACAATGCTAAAGAGATTGCGTCCGGCACCACAGGGAAGAGCACATAGGATAAGAAAACGTTCAAACCATGTAACCTTGGTTTTGGGATCTAACAATAATATAGAGAACTAGAATGGGACAGAAAACAAATCCAATAGGGAATCGTCTAGGAATTATCAGGGGATGGGAGTCTAACTGGTATGGAGGAAAGGATTATGGCGATAAGCTTGCAGAAGACGATAAGATTAGAAAATATATCCATGCTAGGCTTTCCAAGGCAAGTGTTTCAAGGGTTATTATTGAAAGAACCTTAAAACTGATTACGGTTACCGTAACCACTGCCAGACCAGGTATTATCATTGGTAAGGGAGGTCAAGAGGTTGATAAATTGAAAGAGGAGCTCAAGAAGATTACCAATAAAGAGGTTCAGATCAATATTTATGAGATTAAAAGACCGGAATTGGACGCAAATCTTGTAGCTGCAAGTATTGCTAGACAAATCGAGAGTAGGATTTCCTTTAGAAGGGCTATCAAGATGGCCATTGCTGCTGCAATGAGAATGAACGCCGAAGGAATAAAAGTTCAGATTTCAGGAAGATTGAACGGCGCTGAAATGGCACGATCAGAGTCTTACAAAGAAGGAAGAATTCCTTTGTCCACTTTTAGGGCGGATATCGACTATGCATTGCAAGAAGCTCAGACCACCTATGGAAAATTAGGAATCAAGGTTTGGATTATGAAGGGTGAGGTTTATGGCAAACGGGAGCTTTCCCCATTAATTGGGATGCAAAAAGGGCAGGCCACCAAACCTGGAAAGCAAGACGGGGCAAGAAAGCCACGTCGTAGAAAGTAATAATTAAAGAAGTAGAGAAAAATGTTACAACCAAAAAGAACGAAGTTCCGAAAAATGCAGACAGGCCGGATGAAAGGAATTGCCGGTAGAGGGCATCAACTTTCTAATGGTATGTTCGGAATAAAATCTATGGACTCTTCTTTTTTGACTTCCCGTCAAATTGAAGCTGCTCGTATCGCTGCTACTAGGTACATGAAAAGGGAAGGTCAATTGTGGATAAAAATATTCCCGGACAAGCCTATTACCAAAAAACCTTTGGAGGTACGTATGGGTAAAGGTAAAGGTGCTCCAGAATACTTTGTGGCCGTTGTAAAACCGGGAAGAGTAATGTTTGAAATTGCCGGGGTGTCCATGGATATTGCAAAGGAAGCACTTAGGCTAGCGGCTCAAAAACTTCCGGTTAGAACAAAATTTATTGTTGCAAGAGATTATACAGTTGACAATTAATCGTAGGAAATTATGAAAAATCAGGAAATTAAGGAATTGTCTGTTGATGGACTTACGGAAAAACTTGCAGAGTATAAGAAGCAGCATGCAGATTTAAAAATGGCTCATTTTGTGACTCCATTGGAAAACCCTCTTCAGATCAGAAAGGTGAGAAGAACGGTTGCAAGATTGGCTACTGAATTAACTAAAAGGGAAAACCAATAATTGGTTCTGCTTTATGGAAAAAAGAAACTTAAGAAAGGAAAGAATTGGGGTTGTAACCAGTGACAAAATGGAAAAGTCCATTGTTGTTTCTGAAGTTAAGAGAGTAAAACACCCTATGTACGGTAAGTTCGTTTTGAAAACAAAGAAATATGTTGCCCATGACGAAAAGAACGATTGTAATATCGGTGATACCGTAAAGATTATGGAGACACGTCCTATGAGCAAGACCAAGTGTTGGAGGTTAGTAGAAATCTTAGAAAGAGCCAAATAAGTTATGTTACAGCAAGAATCTAGATTAAAGGTTGCAGATAATACCGGAGCCAAGGAAGTTTTGACTATCCGTGTTCTTGGTGGTACAAAAAGGAGATATGCTTCTATAGGTGACAAGATAGTAGTTACTGTAAAGGAAGCTACTCCAAATGGAGGTATCAAGAAAGGTGCTGTCTCTACTGCTGTGGTCGTAAGGACCAAAAAGGAGGTTAGAAGGCCTGATGGTTCTTATATCCGTTTCGATGACAACGCATGTGTGTTATTGAACCCTGCTGGAGAAATGCGCGGTACACGTGTTTTTGGTCCTGTAGCAAGAGAGCTTAGGGATAAGCAGTTCATGAAAATTGTTTCATTGGCCCCTGAGGTACTATAATTAGTTGATAAGATGAAGAAGTTAAAGATAAAGACAGGAGATACGGTAAGGGTTGTTTCTGGAGACCATAAAGGTTCCGAGGGAAAAGTAATGTCCGTAAATCTTGAAAAAAATAAAGCGATTGTAGAGGGTGTCAATGTTGTTTCCAAACATGAGAAGCCTAGTGCACAAAACCCTCAGGGTGGAATCGTGAAAAAGGAAGCTTTAATTCACATTTCCAACCTATCATTGATCGATTCAAAATCTGGTGAGACTACAAGAGTAGGTTTCGAGGTTAGGGATGGAAAAAAAGTTAGGGTTTCCAAGAAATCAAATGAAGTAATTTAGTTATGGCTTACGTTGCAAGATTAAAGAAAGAATATAAGGACCGTGTTATAGCGGCCTTGACCGAAGAATTTGGTTACAAAAACGTAATGCAAGTTCCAAAATTGGAAAAAATTGTGGTAAGTAGAGGTGTTGGTGCCGCTGTTGCCGATAAAAAGCTTATTGACCATGCTGTGGACGAGATGACTATGATTACAGGTCAAAAAGCTGTAGCAACAATTTCTAAGAAGGACGTTGCTGCTTTTAAACTAAGAAAAGGAATGCCAATTGGAGCCAAGGTTACATTACGAGGAGATCGTATGTACGAATTTTTGGATAGGTTGGTTACTTCTGCACTTCCTAGGGTTAGGGATTTTCAAGGTATCAAGGCTACCGGTTTTGATGGACGCGGTAATTATAACCTTGGAATTACAGAACAGATTATCTTCCCAGAGATCAATATTGATAAAATCAATAGAATTAACGGGATGGACGTGACATTTGTTACCTCTGCCGAAACAGACAAGGAAGCAAAATCATTATTAACAGAATTAGGATTACCTTTTAAAAAGAACTAGAATGGCTAAAGAATCAATGAAGGCCCGCGAGAGAAAAAGGGCGAAGACTGTAGCTAAATATGCTGAAAAACGCAAAGCTTTAAAGGAAGCTGGCGATTATGAGGCATTACAGAAATTGCCAAAAAATGCCTCTCCAGTACGTATGCACAATAGATGCAAGCTAACTGGAAGACCAAAAGGTTACATGAGGACTTTTGGAATCTCTCGGGTAATGTTCAGGGAAATGGCAAACCAAGGTTTGATACCCGGTGTTAAAAAGGCCAGCTGGTAGAATAATAGGATTAATAACTGGTTTCAGGTTTAGCATGAAGCTAAAAACCGTCACCGAATTATATATAAATGGTAACAGATACTATAGCAGATTATTTAACGAGAGTTAGGAACGCAAGTAGGGCAGGGCACAGGGTTGTTGAAATCCCAGCGTCCAATCTAAAAAAGGAAATTACTAAAATATTATTCGATCAAGGGTATATTTTAAGTTACAAGTTTGAGGAGGACAAGGTTCAGGGTACCATTAAAATAGCCTTGAAATATGATAAGGTGACGAAGGAACCTGTAATTAAAAAGATACAACGTATCAGTAAGCCTGGTTTAAGAAAATACTCCTCTAACGATAATTTGCCTAGGGTCCTTAATGGATTGGGTATTGCAATTGTCTCAACGTCGCATGGTGTAATGACAAGTAAGCAAGCCAAGGCTGAGAATGTTGGTGGTGAGGTTTTATGCTACGTATATTAATAGAATTAAAGAGTTAGAAGATGTCTAGAATAGGAAATAATCCGATAGCGATTCCAGAAGGAGTAACCATAGAGGTCAGGGACAACGAAATTACCGTAAAAGGTAAGTTGGGAGAATTGACCCAAGATTTCTCTGGTGTCGAAGTTAAAATAGAAGACGGGCAAGCTTGGGTAACAAGACCATCTGATTCTAAGGAGCATAAAGCAAAACACGGTCTTTACCGAGCTTTGATATTGAATATGGTCAAAGGGGTTTCCCAAGGATGGACCAAGGAGTTGGAATTGGTAGGTGTAGGTTACCGTGCCAGTAATCAAGGTCAAAAACTGGATTTGGCCTTAGGTTTTTCGCACAATATCGTTTTTAATCTAGCCCCTGAGGTTAAGGTCGAAACAATTTCGGAAAAAGGAAAGAACCCTATAGTTAAATTAACTTCTCACGACAAGCAGTTGGTTGGGCACATAGCGGCGAAGATTAGATCCTTCCGTAAGCCTGAACCCTACAAAGGTAAAGGGGTCAAATTTGTTGGTGAACAATTAAGAAGAAAAGCAGGTAAATCGGCTTAATAAAAGTATTATGGGATTATCAAAAACACAAAGAAAGTATAGAATTCGAAGGAGAATCCGTAAGGTTTCCAATGGGACCGCCGAAAGGCCAAGATTGTCAGTTTTTAGAAGTAACAGTGAAATCTATGCGCAGTTGATAGACGATGAAAAAGGAGTTACTTTGGCGGCCGCTTCCTCAAGGGATAAGGATATAGCTTCCACAAAGGGAAACAAGACCGAGATTGCCGCTTTGGTAGGAAAGGCCATAGCAGAAAAGTCAAAGGCTGCCGGAATAGAAAAGGTTGCATTTGATAGGGGTGGAAATCTCTACCATGGTAGGGTAAAGTCCTTGGCCGATGGTGCAAGGGAAGCAGGTTTAAAATTCTAAATAAAAGGTATGTTCCAAAAGTACAAAAACGTAGAAACAGTCAAACCAGGGGGTTTAGATTTAAAAGATAGATTGGTAGGCGTTCAGCGTGTTACCAAAGTTACGAAAGGTGGTAGGGCATTTGGTTTTTCTGCTATAGTAGTTGTTGGTGATGAGAATGGTGTTGTAGGTCATGGTCTTGGAAAGTCTAAAGAAGTTGCAACGGCAATCGCAAAGGCAATCGAAGACGGAAAAAAGAACTTGATTCGCATTCCCCTGAACAAAGGTACCTTGCCACATGAGCAAAAGGGTAAATATGGTGGAGCACGTGTTTATATACAGCCAGCTTCGCATGGTACCGGAGTAATAGCCGGTGGAGCTGTAAGAGCCGTATTGGAAGCCGTTGGTGTACATGATGTATTATCTAAATCTCAAGGGTCTTCTAACCCGCATAATGTGGTAAAGGCAACATTTGACGCTTTATTGCAATTAAGGGACGCCAAGACAATTTCAGAACAACGAGGGATTTCCTTGGAGAAGGTATTTAAAGGTTAAGAGAGTTTATTATGGCAAAGATTAAAGTAAAACAAGTGAAGAGCGGTATTAAAAAACCTCAGAACCAGAAAAGGACTTTGGCGGCTCTTGGACTAAAAAGGATAGGTCAGGTTGTGGAGCATGATGCAACACCTAATATTCTTGGAATGATAAATAAAGTTAAACATTTAGTTTCAACTGAAGAAGCTTAAATATCTATATAATGAACTTAAGTAATCTAAAACCTGCAGAAGGTTCCGTAAATAGGGATGGTAAACGTTTAGGTAGAGGACAAGGCTCTGGAAAGGGAGGCACAGCTGCTAGAGGGCATAAAGGTGCAAAATCTAGATCTGGTTACTCAAAGAAAATCGGATTTGAAGGAGGACAAATGCCATTGCAAAGACGAGTTCCCAAGTTTGGTTTTACCAATATTAACAGAAAGGAATATAAAGGAATTAACCTTGATAAATTGCAGGAGCTTGTAGATGCCAAAGTAATTAAGGATACAGTTTCCTTTGTCACCCTAGTGGAGATAGGTGCCGTGGGTAAAAACGATTTGGTTAAGATTTTAGGAGGTGGTGAAATAAAAACTGCCCTTAAAGTATCTGTACATAAATTTACTGCTTCGGCAAAAGCTGCTATTGAAGCTGCGGGTGGTGAAGCAATAAGTTTATAAGTATAAGTGGGAACATGAAGAAATTTATCGATACAATATCCAATATTTGGAAGATAG
This sequence comes from Maribacter sp. 4G9, assembly GCF_002742265.1. Lineage (GTDB taxonomy): Bacteria > Bacteroidota > Bacteroidia > Flavobacteriales > Flavobacteriaceae > Maribacter. The sequence goes on along the minus strand of NZ_MDGL01000156.1, from coordinate 69,496 downwards.
AAGAGCTTAGGAATAGAATTATTATAACTCTAGGCCTTCTATTGGTTTATAGATTTGGTTGTCAAATTGTTCTTCCCGGTATAGATTCCACGCAGTTGGGCGGATTGGCTGATGGTACGGACCAAGGTATTTTTGGTCTTTTAAATGCATTTACGGGAGGGGCTTTCGCCAATGCTTCCATATTCGCTTTGGGTATCATGCCATATATATCGGCCTCAATCGTAGTCCAATTAATGGGTATTGCAATTCCTTACCTGCAAAAATTACAAAAGGAGGGAGAGAGTGGTAGGAAGACAATCAATCAAATTACACGCTGGTTGACCATTGGTATTTCTATTGTTCAAGCTCCTGCTTACCTATACGGTTTAGGGGCATTTGGTGTTCCTGATACCGCTTTTGTACTTGGGAAGGGATTGGACTTTATGATACCAGCGGTAATCATATTGGTATCGGGCTGTGTCTTTGCAATGTGGTTGGGAGAAAAGATTACGGATAAAGGTATTGGTAACGGTATCTCATTATTGATAATGATAGGCATTATAGCGACCATGCCACAGTCATTTGTTCAGGAATTCGTTTCAAGGACAACCAACAATAATGGAGGATTAATGTTCATACTAATTGAGGTAATCGTATGGTTCCTGGTAATTTTGGCCAGTGTTCTGTTGGTTATGGCAACGCGCCAAATACCTGTACAGTATGCTAGGAGAACGGCATCTGGTGGCTATGAAAAAAATGTGATGGGAGCTAGGCAATATATCCCCTTAAAGCTTAATGCTTCAGGAGTAATGCCCATAATTTTCGCACAGGCTATTATGTTCGTTCCTGGCTTGATAGGTCAATCTTTTGACGATACGTCGTTTGGTCAGTGGATGCAAGTACAATTTGCCGATATTTTTGGATGGGCCTATAATTTATTGTTCGCCTTCCTTATTATCATATTTACCTATTTCTATACAGCTATTACCGTACCTACCAATAAGATGGCAGATGATTTGAAACGTAGTGGCGGTTTTATTCCAGGAATTAGACCTGGAAAGGAAACTGGTGATTATTTAGATAAAATAATGTCTTTAATTACGTTACCTGGATCTATATTTTTAGCTTTGCTGGCCGTTTTACCGGCAATTGTGGTGAAATTATTGGATGTACAGGCTGGATGGGCGCTTTTTTACGGTGGTACCTCTTTGTTGATTATGGTAGGTGTGGCAATTGATACTGTACAACAGGTGAATTCATACCTTTTGAATAGGCATTATGACGGATTGATGAAAACCGGAAAAAATAGAAAAGTAGCATAGTTTATGGCTAAACAAGCAGCGATAGAACAAGATGGATCCATTATTGAAGCATTGTCCAATGCAATGTTCAGGGTGGAATTAGAAAATGGACATGTAGTTACGGCGCACATTTCAGGTAAGATGCGCATGCATTATATAAAGTTGTTGCCTGGAGACAAGGTTAAATTGGAAATGAGTCCGTACGACCTTAGTAAAGCAAGAATTACTTATAGATACTAAGACAGTAAGATGAAACCTACTATTTTCTTAGCTCAATTTTAGGCTTGGTTAAAGGAGGTTACATGTGACAATAGAGATAATAAAGACTAACACATGAAAGTAAGAGCATCAGTAAAAAAGAGAAGTGCCGACTGCAAGATTGTTCGCAGAAAAGGCAGATTGTACGTAATCAACAAAAAGAATCCTAGATTTAAACAAAGACAAGGGTAGTTATGGCAAGAATCGCGGGTATAGATATACCAAAACAAAAGAGGGGCGTAATCGCCTTGACCTACATTTACGGAATAGGAAGAAGCAGGGCCAAGGAAATTTTGGGGAGGGCCCAAGTTAGTGAAGATACAAAGGTTTCTGACTGGAACGATGATGAAATAGGTCGTATTAGGGAAGCCGTTTCTTTCTATACAATTGAAGGTGAGTTACGTTCAGAAATTCAATTGAATATTAAGCGATTAATGGATATTGGATGTTACAGAGGTATACGTCATAGATCTGGCTTACCATTAAGAGGCCAACGTACCAAGAATAACTCTAGGACAAGAAAAGGTAAGAGAAAAACAGTTGCTAACAAGAAGAAAGCTACTAAATAATAAGAAATAGAATAGTAGTCATTAGTATTTAGACGTTAGAAGAATCTGTTTGAAATGTAAAAGTCTAGGATTCCAATAACTAAAAACTAACAACTAGAAACTAAAATTTAATATGGCAAAGGCAAATACGAAAGTAGTTAAAAAGCGTAAAGTTATTGTTGATTCCGTGGGAGAGGCACACATAAATGCTTCATTCAATAATATTATCATTTCTTTGACGAATAAGAAGGGTGATGTTATTTCTTGGTCATCAGCAGGTAAATTGGGATTTAGGGGCTCCAAGAAGAATACCCCATATGCGGCTCAGGTTGCAGCTGAAGATTGTTCAAAAGTTGCACATGAAGCAGGTTTGCGTAAAGTGAAGGTATATGTTAAGGGGCCTGGAAATGGAAGGGAATCCGCTATACGTTCCATACACAATTCAGGAATCGAGGTTACTGAAATTATCGACGTTACGCCAATGCCGCACAATGGGTGTAGGCCTCCAAAAAGAAGAAGAGTTTAATCGAACAAGTATAAATAAATTTCACCGAAGGTGTAATTACGATTATCGAAGGATAAGCCTTAATTCATAATCCCACCTTCATAATTTTAGAAAATGGCAAGATACACAGGACCTAAATCAAAAATCGCCCGTAAATTTGGTGAGGCGATATTCGGGGACGACAAGTCCTTTGAAAAGAAAAATTACCCTCCAGGACAACACGGAAGTAACAGACGTAGAGGAAAGCAGTCTGAGTATTCCGTTCAGTTGATGGAAAAACAAAAAGCTAAATATACCTACGGTATACTAGAAAAGCAATTCAGAAACCTTTTCGCAACCGCTAAGAGAAAAGAGGGAGTTACGGGCGAGATTCTTTTGCAATTGTGCGAAAGCCGCTTGGACAACGTGGTGTTTAGGATGGGAATTTCCCCATCTAGAAGTGGCGCGAGACAACTGGTTTCCCATAGACATATTACGGTTAATGGTGATATTGTAAATATTCCTTCCTATACATTAAAAGCAGGTGACGTTGTGGGTGTTAGGGAAAAATCCAAGTCTTTACAGAGCATTCAAGATTCCCTTTCGGCAAACAGTAGTGTTTACGAATGGATAACTTGGAACAGTGAGAAGAAGGAGGGAACATTTGTTTCCGTTCCTGAAAGACTTCAGATTCCTGAAAACATCAAAGAACAATTAATCGTCGAGCTTTATTCTAAATAAAAACAACACTGATCCAATTATGGCATTATTTAATTTTCAGAAACCCGATAAAGTAATAATGATCGATTCCTCAGACTTCGAAGGAAAATTCGAATTTCGTCCTTTGGAGCCTGGTTATGGATTAACTGTTGGGAATGCACTTAGAAGGGTGTTGCTTTCTTCCTTGGAAGGCCATGCCATTACATCCGTGAGGATAGATAAAGTAGAACACGAGTTCTCCGTTATTTCGGGTGTTGTAGAGGATGTAACCGAAATTATCCTGAACTTGAAACAAGTTCGTTTCAAGAAGCAAATAGAAGATTCGGAAGCTGAAGTTGTATCCATTTCAGTAAGTGGAAAGGAACAGTTGACAGCTGGGGATTTCCAAAAATTCATTTCAGGTTATCAAGTGCTGAATCCAGACTTGGTAATTTGCAATATGGATCCCAAGATCAGCATCAACATGGAAATTACCATAGATAAAGGCAGGGGATATGTTCCGGCAGAGGAAAATAAGAAATCCGGGGCACCAATTGGTACGATAGCTGTGGATTCTATATTTACACCGATCAAGAATGTAAAATATAGTATCGAGAACTATCGTGTGGAACAAAAGACCGACTACGAAAAATTGATTTTCGAAATCGTATCCGATGGTTCCATTCATCCTAAGGACGCTTTGACCGAGGCAGCCAAGGTCTTGATACATCATTTCATGTTGTTCTCCGATGAGCGTATTACGCTTGAAGCAGATGAAATTGCGCAAACAGAGACCTATGATGAGGAATCGTTGCATATGAGACAATTGTTGAAGACTAAATTGGTCGATATGGATCTATCGGTACGTGCCTTGAACTGTTTAAAGGCTGCTGAGGTAGATACTTTGGGGGATTTGGTTTCCTTCAACAAGAACGATTTGATGAAGTTCAGAAACTTCGGAAAAAAATCATTGACGGAGCTAGAGGAGTTAGTCATCAACAAAGGTCTAAGCTTTGGTATGGATTTGTCAAAATATAAATTAGATAAGGATTAATTAATCATATTTTGCTCTCCCTCCATCAAAATGAAAGGGATTGGGATTTGGTAGCAAGATGATACTGTAATAACATGAGACACGGAAAAAAAGTTAACCATTTAGGAAGAAAATCTGCCCATAGAAAGGCTATGTTGGCAAACATGGCTTGTTCTTTGATCGAGCATAAGCGAATTAATACAACCGTAGCCAAGGCGAAGGCGTTGAAGCAATTTGTAGAGCCATTGATTACAAAGTCAAAGGCGGAAAACAATCAAACTGCCGAGAGGGGTACCCACAATAGGCGTATCGTTTTCAAAAACCTTCGCGATAAATATGCAGTAAACGAACTTTTTAGTGTGGTATCTGAAAAGGTAGCGGATAGACCAGGTGGTTACACAAGGATTATCAAGCTAGGAAACCGATTAGGTGATAACGCGGATATGGCAATGATCGAGTTGGTAGATTTCAATGAACTTTACAACGCTGGTAAGCCTAAGAAAAAGTCCACCAGAAGAAGTAGAAGAGGTGGTAAAAGTTCTGGTTCTGAAGCTGCAAAAGCTGACGAAACTGAAGTTACGCAAACAGTTGTCGAAGAAGCCGCTCCAGAAGTTGAGGCAAAACCGGAGAATGAATCACAACCTGAAGCCGAGGTTAAAAAGGAGGATGATTCAAAAGAGTAAAATGTCAATAAAAATTGATAATTATAAAAGGATAGGCCTTACAGCCTATCCTTTTTTTATGTTTTTTTGTGAACGGATAAAAAGTAAAGGAATAGCATGAAGTATCAAGCCAAAAAGAAAGCTTTAATTTTATTAGCCGACGGGACCATTTTTTATGGAAAATCCGTAGGAAACAAAGATGGAACCGCTTTTGGGGAAGTCTGTTTCAATACTGGTATGACCGGATATCAGGAAATTTTTACGGACCCCTCTTATTTTGGGCAATTAATGGTAACAACCAATGCCCATATTGGAAATTACGGAACAAACTCAGATGAGGTGGAATCCGAAACAATAAAAATTGCCGGATTGATATGCAGAAACTTTAGCTATGAATATTCCCGTCCTTTAGCCGATGCAAGCCTAAAGGAATTTTTGGATAGGAACAACCTTTTTGCGATCTCAGATGTGGATACAAGGGCGTTGGTCAGTTACATACGGGACAATGGTGCGATGAACGCCGTCATTTCTACTGAGGTGGATAATATACCCGAGTTAAAGAAGCAACTTGAAAAAGTCCCCAGTATGGAAGGCTTGGAACTGGCCTCAAAAGTTTCTACCAAAGAACCATACTTTTTTGGAGATGCTTCCGCGCCAATCAAGATCGCGGCTTTGGATATTGGAATAAAGAGAAATATACTTCGGAATTTAGAAAAACGAGGAGCATACATTAAGGTATTTCCGTACAACACCACTTTTGCTGAAATGTCCGATTGGGATTCGGATGCCTACTTTATTTCTAACGGTCCAGGAGATCCTGAACCGTTGAAAGAAGCCATCGCAGTTGCCAAGGAAATCATTGAAACGGATAGGCCCTTGTTTGGAATCTGCTTAGGGCATCAGGTAATCGCACTGGCCAATGGGGTATCAACCTATAAAATGCACAACGGGCACAGGGGTATTAACCATCCTATTTTAAATTTGTTAACAGGGAAAGGGGAAATCACTTCCCAGAACCACGGGTTCGCTATCAATCGGGAAGAAACGGAAGCAAATACGGATTTAGAAATCACCCATGTACATCTAAATGATCAGACCGTGGCAGGTATTCGTATGAAAAACAAGGATGTCTTTTCCGTACAATATCACCCGGAAGCAAGCCCTGGACCCCATGATGCGGACTATCTTTTTGACGATTTTTTCAAGTTGATCGAGAAAACCTCAAAACAATCCACAGAAGTTTAAAAAAATCGTTATATTATCTGGAATAGAAAGAATCATTTTAGCAATGTGGTGCTAACGTTCGTATCTTTATCCATCAATTTTCAAACAAATTTATTAAAGAAAATATCAAATGAGTATCATATTAAGTGTTCACGCAAGACAAATTTTAGATTCAAGAGGAAACCCAACGGTTGAGGTAGATGTAATTACGGAAAATGGAGTCATGGGCAGGGCTGCAGTCCCTTCTGGGGCTTCCACGGGTGAGCATGAAGCGGTTGAACTTCGTGACGGAGGAAAGACCTTTATGGGAAAAGGAGTTTTGAAGGCCGTTGAAAACGTAAATACGGTCATCGCAGAGGAAATATTGGGAATGTCCGTTTTTGAGCAAAATCTTTTGGATCAGACCATGATTGATTTGGACGGCACTCCCAACAAATCCAAATTAGGTGCCAACGCTATTTTAGGGGTATCCCTAGCTGCGGCAAAGGCGGCTGCCAATGAATTAGGTATGTCCCTATACAGGTATGTTGGTGGTGTAAGTGCAAATACTTTGCCTGTACCTATGATGAACATAATCAATGGAGGTTCGCACTCTGATGCGCCTATCGCCTTCCAAGAGTTCATGGTCATGCCAGTTAAGGCCAAAAGCTTTTCTCATGCCATGCAGATGGGTACTGAAATATTCCATAATCTTAAAAAGGTCTTGCATGATAGGGGATTGAGTACTGCTGTAGGCGATGAGGGTGGATTTGCACCTAATCTTGCCGGGGGAACCGAGGATGCTTTGGATACTATTGCAAAGGCTGTTGAGAAAGCCGGATATAAATTAGGGGATGATGTTATGATAGCCTTGGATTGCGCCTCTGCAGAATTCTATGTGGACGGTGCCTACGACTATACCAAGTTTGAAGGAAGTAAAGGTGTGGTAAGGACCTCTGAGGAACAGGCACAATATTTGGCGGATTTGACCGAGAAATATCCCATCATTTCCATTGAGGATGGTATGGACGAAAACGATTGGGACGGATGGAAGGCCCTAACGAAAAAAATAGGGGATAAGGTGCAATTGGTAGGTGATGACTTATTTGTGACCAATGTAGAACGATTGTCCACGGGAATAGAAAAGGGTATTGCAAATTCCATTTTGATTAAAGTAAACCAAATAGGTACTTTAACGGAAACTATTGCGGCCGTGAACATGGCGAAGAATGCCGGGTATACTTCAGTAATGTCCCATAGATCTGGTGAAACGGAAGATAATACCATTGCCGATTTGGCAGTAGCCTTGAATTGTGGGCAGATCAAAACAGGTTCTGCCTCCAGATCGGATCGTATGGCCAAGTACAATCAATTATTACGAATTGAAGAGGAGTTGGGAAGTATGGCCTACTATCCTCAGAAAAAGGCATTTAAGATAAAATAAAGACGTTACCGAGTAAAAGGCTTTCTTTTTAGAGAGCCTTTTTTTTTGGAACAGTCTAAAACTTTAATTACCTTTTCTAAGTTATCAATCCCCTATGTGTATTGTATGAATAATTTTCTTTTTGTTTCCGCGGAAAATGACGCAATTCCTGATTGTAAGGCCGGAGGAATGGGTGATGTAGTGAGGGATGTTCCCAGGGAAATTGCCAATCGCGGTGATCAGGCCCACGTGGTAGTGCCATCGTATGGGAGGTTGCATCAGAACGGAATCTTTAAGGCTCGGTTGGAATTTAGCTTAAGGGGGACTACGTATGAGGCAGAGCTTTATGAGGTGCTTCCCAAGAAAATCATAAAGAATATTACCCACTATGTAATTCACCATCCCGAAATAAAAGAAGGAGGTATTGCCCATATTTATCATGATGATCCAACGGAGCCATTCTTCAATGACTTCGTAAAATTCATGATATTTTCTACGGCGGTCGCCGAAGCTATAAAAATTGGCGCGTTTGGTACTTTGGATATTGTACACATGCACGATTGGCATTCCAGTGCAGTATTATTTCTAAAGGCATATCACCCTGCCTATCGTGACCTAAAAAAAATTCGATATGTTTATAGCATACACAATCTGGCGATACAGGGTATCCGACCGTTTTATAACAATTACGCCTCTGTAAACCATTGGTTTCCAGAAATCCAATTGGATCATAAGACATTGATGGATCCACGTTACCCGGACTGTATCAACTTAATGGCAGTAGGGATACGTTTGGCGGATGCGGTGCACACGGTATCCCCATCATACAAGGAAGATGTTATGTTGCCCAGTAGACCGCCCAAGTTTATTGGTGGGGAAGGCTTGGAAAAGGATTTACAAAAAGCGAATAATGAAGGAAGACTGTTTGGTATCTTGAATGCATCCAACTACAATAATATTAGAACCGTGGAAAAGGGAAATCTTTACAGGAATACCGTAAAGGCCTTGTTTCGTTGGTTACAGGACGAATCCAAAAAATATAAGGCTGATTTTTTGGCCCATACCGGCGAAAAGATCATGCAATACGTTGGGAACAGACCCAAGTTTATTGTTTCCAGTGTAGCCAGGTTGACGGAACAGAAGTTTTATTTCCTAAAACGTTCGCCAGAGGCATTTGAGGAAATATTAAAAAGGTTGGATAAGGTTGAGGGTATTTTTATGCTATTGGGAACCGGGAATCCAGATTATGAGGATCTGTTCCGTAAAATGAGCTACAAACACAAGAATTTTATTTTTACCAACGGACAGTCGGAAGATTTGATCGATTCCATGTACTTGGAAACAGATCTCTACTTTATGCCAAGTTTGTTCGAGCCCTGCGGAATAAGTCAAATGTTGGCCATGAGAAACGGTAATCCTTGTTTGGTGCACCACACCGGAGGCTTGAAGGATACTGTGGCCCATATGAAGACGGGTTTTGCCTTTGAGGGAAAAACCTATGACCAACAGATCAGAAATATGGTCAAGGTTTTTGACGAGGCTTTGAATGTTTGGGAAAATGACAAACCCACTTGGAAACGTATTAAGGCGAATGCCAAAAAAATGCGTTTTACTTGGGAAAATTCCGTGGATGCATATTACAAAGACCTTTATTTGTTATAGGTTTTTCCGTACGCCGGACTAATTGTTAATTTTAGCCCAAAGCGCTGGGCGAAATTGTTAAAATACCCCTGTTTTCTTAACTTTACCTCTAATCGATTAACACGTAAAATATTAAAATGTCAGATAAAGCTACTTTAGAATATAATGGTAAAAAATACGAGTTTCCTGTTGTTGAAGGAACGGAAAATGAACTCGCCATTGATATTAAGACCCTAAGGTCTTCTACGGGAGGGATTATTACCTTAGATCCAGGATATAAGAATACGGGGTCTTGTGAAAGTGCCATCACTTTTTTGGATGGTGAAAAGGGTATTTTAAGGTATCGAGGATATTCTATTGAGGAGCTTGCAGAAAAGGCCGACTTTTTGGAAGTGGCTTATTTGCTAATATTTGGTGAACTTCCAAATGAGGAAGAATTGGCCAAATTTCATAAGGATATTACGGATGAATCCCATGTAGATGAAGAGATGAAAAAGATTTTGGATGGATTTCCAAAATCTGCACATCCTATGGGTGTGTTATCTTCACTGACAAGTGCCTTGATTGCCTTTAATCCGTCAACAGTAGACGTAAGTTCTGAAAAGGACATGTATCGCTCCATAGTTAGGATTCTGGCCAAGTTTCCCGTTTTGGTCGCATGGACGCTACGTAAGAAGAAGGGCTTGCCGCTAGATTATGGCGATGATACCTTGGGTTATGTGGAGAACATTCATAAAATGATGTTCAAAAGACCAAATCAGGAATACAAAAAGAATAAAGTCGTTATAGATGCCTTGGATAAACTATTGATTTTACATGCAGACCACGAGCAAAACTGTTCTACCTCTACAGTGCGAATCGTGGGTTCTTCCCATGCAGGGTTGTTCGCCTCCCTGTCCGCTGGAATTTCCGCACTTTGGGGACCGTTACACGGCGGGGCCAATCAGGCCGTATTGGAAATGTTGGAGGCCATAGAGGCGGATGGCGGCGATACCAAGAAATATATGGCCAAGGCCAAGGATAAGGAAGATCCTTTTAGGTTAATGGGCTTCGGACACAGGGTCTACAAAAACTTTGACCCGCGTGCCAAGATTATAAAGAAGGCGGCTGACGAAGTATTGGGGGATTTGGGAATACAAGATCCAATTTTGGATATCGCCAAAGGGCTTGAAAAGGAAGCCTTGGAAGACCCATACTTTGTGGATAGAAAATTATATCCCAATGTGGATTTCTACTCAGGTATTATCTACCGCGCATTGGGCATTCCCACGGAAATGTTCACGGTGATGTTCGCTTTGGGAAGACTTCCTGGATGGATTGCGCAATGGAGGGAAATGAGATTACGTGGCGAGCCTATTGGACGGCCAAGACAAGTGTACATTGGTGAAAATCTAAGACCTTTCGTGGATTTAAAATCCCGTTAGTCGAATAATCGATTTCCAAATTTAGAACGCCCTCTTAAAGTTTTAAGAGGGCGTTTTTTAGTCTTACCTTAGCGGTCAAAATTGATAATATGCTTAGGCTAAGTGTTAATGATGAAATTTCAAGGTTGAAGGCTGTAGTTTTGGGAACCGCAGAAAGTTGTGGACCAATTCCCAAACCGGAGGAAGCTTATGATCCAAAATCGCTGGAACATATTTTAGCAGGTACTTATCCCAATGAAGAGGACATGATAAGGGAAATGGAGGCCTTTTCGGAGGTTTTAAAAAAATATAATGTGGCTGTCTACAGGCCAGAGGTCCTAGAAGAATGTAACCAAATATTTTCAAGGGATATCGCCTTCGTAATCGAGGATAAGCTTATCATTTCCAATATATTGCCAGAACGTGAACAAGAGGTAGATGCCATACTTCATGTACTTGACAAGATCGAAGAAGAAAATATTTTACATCCTCCGGAAAAAGTGCATGTGGAAGGTGGTGATGTCATGCCGTGGAACGATTATATTTTTGTTGGGACATACACAGGTGAGGATTACGCAGACCATATTACGGCCAGAACCAACTCACATGCGGTAGAGTATTTACGTAATCAATTTCCAAGTAAAAAGGTAAAGTCCTTTGAATTGAGGAAATCCAAAAATGCCAGGGAAAACGCCTTGCATTTGGACTGTTGTTTTCAACCTTTGGGAAAGGGAAAGGCCATTCTTCACAAAAATGGGTTCCTTGTTGAAGAGGAATATCAATGGTTGGTGGATTTTTTTGGTAAGGAAAATGTTTTTGAAATTACCGCCGATGAAATGTACCATATGTTCAGTAATGTCTTTTCCATCGCACCCGATGTCGTTGTTTCTGAAAAGAACTTTACAAGGCTCAACAACTGGCTTAGGGAGCATGGTTTTACGGTGGAAGAAGTTCCATATGCCGAGATTTCCAAACAAGAAGGACTTTTAAGATGTAGTACTTTACCATTAATCAGGGATTAATTTATGATGCAGATTACCAATACCATTTTGATGATTCGGCCAGTGAATTTTCGTATGAACGAACAAACGGCCGTGAACAATTATTTTATGGAGGACTTGGATGAGAAGAACAAGACCATTAATACCAAGGCCCAACATGAGTTCGATGGATTTGTGGAAAAATTATGTGCGGAAGGTGTCAATGTAATTGTTGTGGATGACACCCCTGAACCAGATACTCCAGATAGTATTTTCCCAAACAATTGGATTTCCTTTCATGCCAATGGTACCGTGGGCGTTTATCCTATGTTCGCGGAAAACCGCAGAAACGAACGAAGGGAGGATATCTTGGAAATTATGGAGAAACACGGATTTCTAATCAATAACATCATGGATTATACAGCTGCGGAAGAAGAGGGTGTCTTTTTGGAGGGTACTGGGAGCATCATTTTGGACCGCGTAAATCAAAAGGCATATTGTGCTTTATCGGAAAGAGCAGATGAAGAATTGTTTATAGAGTTTTGTGAGGATTTCGATTTTATGCCGGTTATTTTCACCGCTAATCAATCGGTCGATGGAAAACGATTGCCTATATACCATACCAACGTGATGATGGCCTTAGGAGAGGATTTTGCCATTATTTGTTTGGACAGCATCGATGATAAAAAGGAGCGGAAACTTGTGATGGACAATCTGAGAAACGATGGCAAGGAAATCATTGCCATTAGCGAGCAACAGATGCATAATTTTGCAGGGAACATGTTGGAGGTTTTAGGGAAGGTTGAACAAAGACTTCTGGTAATGAGTTCCGCGGCGTTTAACAGCTTGGACGATTCCCAAATCGCTTTAATCGAAAAAAGGTGCAAAATAGTCCACAGTCCGCTGGATACAATTGAAGCGTGCGGTGGTGGTAGCGCCCGATGTATGATGGCGGAAGTGTTTTTGCCTAAAGTATAGTTTAGGTTTTCTCCGGTTTCCTTTCAAATAAGATAAAGATTCGTAACTTCTAAATCCTTTAAAAGGAGTTTATGTTGAGAACTATTACTGGGTTGGCCGTTATTATTGGTATTCTTTTATTAGTTCTTTCGGTAACGGCTAAAAATAGACCTAACACATTTGAACATTCACTTGATGTCCAAAAGGAAAGCTATTCTGTAGAACATGAGGATTTTGATAGAATCATTGATGTTTTGACGCATCAAAGGTGTCTTAATTGCCATCCAAGCGATAATGTACCTAAGCAAGGGGATAATGCCCATCCACATTATTTTGGAATGAAACGGGGTAATAACGACAAGGGGTTTGAGGCCACAAGTTGCACGACCTGCCATCAATCTGAGAATAACGCCTATTCTGGGGTGCCTGGCGCTCCTCATTGGTCACTGGCTCCTGCGTCCATGGGTTGGGAAGGTCTTTCACGAATTGAAATTGCCAAGAAGTTACTTGATAAAACGAGCAATGGAGATAGAACACACGAGGAATTGATTACGCATTTAACTGAGGACGAATTGGTTTTATGGGCATGGGACCCTGGTGTGGATGCCAATGGAAAGGAGAGAACGCTACCACCAGTTTCAAAGGAAAGGTTCAAGGAGGCAGTGATTCGTTGGTTTGGGAACGGAGCAATAATTCCTTCGGAATAAATCATTTTATACATGGAAATATCTTTAAAAGTAAACGGGGAGCTTTATCCTATTGAAGTTGATCCTGAAACGCCGTTGTTATGGGTTATTAGGGATGTTTTAGACCTAAAGGGAACGAAATTTGGTTGTGGAAAGGCAGCCTGCGGGGCTTGTACCTTATTGGTCGACGGGAATAGTGTTCGATCCTGTTCCTTTGCGGTAAAGTTTGCCGAAGGAAAAGAAGTTACCACGATAGAAGGGTTGGGTACCAAAGAAAATCCGCATCCCGTTCAGCAGGCATGGATAGAGGAAGTAGTCCCACAGTGTGGGTATTGTCAGCCTGGGTTTATGATGGCTACCGTAGCTCTGTTAAAAAACATTCCAAATCCTACAGATGATGATATCGATAGGAATATTATAAATGTTTGTCGCTGCGCTACGTATTATAGGATGAGAAAGGCTATTCATAGAGCGTCTGAACTTAGTCAGCAAGAAACCGATAAAAGGGTTGAAAACAATAAGGTATGACAGGTAAGAAAAAAGTTTCGAGACGTAAATTTTTAATCCGGGGAGGCATAGGAACTATTGGCGTTTTGGCAGTAGGTACTTATTTGTTCAGAAATCCTATTCGAAGAAAAATAGTCAAGGTCATCAATACGGTGGAGACACCCTATCAAGGAAATACGGACAATCCCATAATTTGGTTTGAAATCACAAAGGATAATAAGGTTGTATTGCATAGTCCAAAAGTGGAAATGGGACAAGGGACTTTTACCAGCCTGGCACAAATGGCAGCAGATGAACTGGAAATAGATATAAACCAGATTAACGTGGTACATGCAGAATCTTCCTCTGGTAATATGGATTCATTTGCCACCGGGGGCAGTACTTCGGTTTCAGCATTGTGGGTGCCCCTGCGCGAGTTGGCCGCCACCATGCGGGAAATGATTAGGATAGAAGCTGCGAGTAAAATGCAAGAAGATGTAGTCACTCTAAAACTTTCAAATGGTATAGTTTCCAGCGCCAATAAAAGTATGACCTATGCAGAGGTTGCAACAGGGGTTTCTGAATGGGATATCCCGGATACCCCAGAACTAAAACCTCTTTCGGAATATAAATATATTGGAAAACCTATTGCGCGTGTAGATTTGGTGGATAAGGTTTTTGGGGCGCCAATTTTTGGTATGGATGCTACCATGCCGGATATGTTATATGGTGCCGTTGTGCGCTCTTCCAAGATTGGGGCTAAATTTATTGGGGCGGATGTTTCAAAGGCTGAGAAAATGCCAGGCGTGGTAAAGATAGTCGTAGAAGAGGATTTTGTTGGGGTCGTTGCACATTCCATGATTCAAGCCGAAAATGCCAAATCCCAAATTGAAGTGCAATGGGAGGGTCAAAAAGAATTGAATACGGACGATATTAAGGAAATGATTACCGTTGGAAAAGGAACGCCCTATGTCATACAGAAAGTGGGAAATGCCGAAGAAATTTTGGAAGATGGGGAAAATCTAATTGTGTCGGAATATTGGTCTCCCATTGGTGCCCATGCCCAAATGGAACCCTGTGGCGCTGTAGCCCATGTAGAGAAGGATAAAGCTACCATCATGATTTCTACCCAAGTAGTGGCCATAACCCGAAATGAGATAGCTGAACGTTTAAATCTAGAACGAGACAAGGTAAATATCATCCCTACTTTTTTAGGGGGAGGGTTCGGTAGACGACTTCATACCCCCAATGCTATCCAAGCGGCCGTTCTCTCAAAAGCGGTTGAAAGACCTGTAAAGTGCTTTTTTACCCGGAAGGAGGAATTTCAAAATGATACGTTTAGGCCTCCCACCCATCATATTTTAAAGGCAAAACTATCTCGAGAAGGGAAAATCGAAGCAATGGAACACAATGTTTCCAGTGGTGATGTTGCCTTTGGGTCTCCTATGATGCCCCGGATTGCGGAGCCTATACTGGGAGCAGATCTGGGTGCATGGAGAGGGGGATTGATACAGTATGGGGCCATACCCAATTTTAGTGCCATTTCCTGGAGGGTAAAATTACCATTTGCCACAAGTTGGTGGCGTAGTCTGGGACTGTTGGCGAATACGTTTGCCATTGAAAGTTTTATGGACGAGTTGGCCATTAAGGCAGGGATAGATCCGGTAGAATTTAGATTGACCCAGATTCAGGACGATGAGAAAGGTAGAAGGCTTAAGGAGGTTATCAAGGCGGTAGCCGATAAAGCGGGATACAAAGACCGAATTATAGATGGTAGAGCAATGGGTTTTGCGGTGTCGACGGATGTCAATACCCCTTGTGCGGAGATTGCCGAGGTTTCGGTTTTAAATAATGTGATAAAGGTTCACAATGTGACCTGTGCCATGGATCCGGGATTGGCAGTCAATCCGGATCAAGTAAAGGCACAATGTGAAGGCGCAATAATTATGGGCCTGAGTGCTTCGGTTTTTGAAAAAATGGAGGTAGAGAATGGTGAACTTACCCCTACCATCTATGGTCCCTATAAAATGGCTTTGATGAAACATGCGCCAAAGGAAATAGATGTTGTGTTACTACAGGGTACGGATTATCCTGGAGCGGTTGGCGAGCCTCCCTTAGGGCCCATTGGAGCGGCAATAGCCAATGCAGTTTTTAGGCTAACCGGTAAACGCTTGAGGGAAATGCCGCTTCAGGCAAATTTGGATAAACAATCTTAATAATTAAGGATTTAAGTTAAAAGGTGTAATATTTCTGGCTTAGGATTTACCAATGTTCCTAATCATTCCCCCAAAAATAAAATAATGAAAAGGAATGAGACTGTACCAGTACAAACGTCCCTTTAGTCCTCGAGGTCTAAATGTAGCCGTTTGATGTAAGATATTGTCCTTATCTATCTTGAACTCTAGCCAAGCTTCACCAGGTAACTTCATTTCGGCGAACAAAAGCAATCTTTTTTTCTTTTTATCCGCTAGGAGAACTCTCCAAAAGTCCAAGGAGTCTCCGGGATAGATTTTATCCGGATGGGTTCTTCCCCTTCTTAGTCCTACACCACCAATAAGCTTGTCCAGAAAACCTCTTATTTTCCAAAGACTATTCCCATAATACCAACCATGATCACCGCCTATTTTCCAGATATTTTCCATCACTTTTTTTGGGTCTTCTATTTTAAGGGTCTGTTCGTCCTTCAGCACCCCGTATTTGGGTACCTGAATATATTTTTCCAAACTTTTGTTGAAGCGCCCACTGACCATACTGTCCTTCCAACTGCTTACAACTAAGTTTTGTTCTATTTTTTTAAAGGCCATTTCAATGGCTTCCTTATAAGAATGCGTATTGATTTTGAGTAGTTTAGCTAGTTTATCGTCTCTGGCAATAACTTCAATTTTCATACTGTCCACAAGGTTTAGTGCTAACTTATAGGATGTGGAGGTGACAAAGTAGAGCCAATAGGATGATAATTTTGGAGTCATTACAGGTACGGTAAATACCCAGTTTTTAAAACCCCTAACCTCTGCGTATTGATGCAGCATCTCTTTATAGGTGAGCACGTTTGGGCCAGATATATCAAAAGAGTCATCAAAAGTCTTTTCATTTCCAAGAACACCGATTAGAAAGGAAATGACGTCCCTGATTGCTATTGGATGTGTCTTTGTCAAAACCCATTTTGGAGTAATCATTATGGGCAGTTTTTCACAAAGGTCCCTAATGATCTCAAACGAAGAACTACCGGATCCAACGATTATTCCGGCCCTAAGTACGGTCAGTGAGAATTTTCCTTTTGATAGGATATCCTCAACATTTTTGCGGGAACTCAGATGTTTTGATAACTTTTTATCGTTTACGATACCACTGAGGTAGATTACTTGTCTAATGTTGGTGGAAGCTAAATATGAATTGAAATTTTTGGCGGTAGCAGCTTCCTTTTCATCAAAATTCTTGGTGGATGAACTCATGGAATGAATCAGAAAGTAAGCGATTTCTATATCTTTCGGCAGTACATCCGGTTTAACTTCCTCTAAAAAGTCAATTTCTACAATTTCAATTTGGGCCTTTGTTTCTTCATCAATGGAGAACCTATCAGAATCACGTACCGCGCATACTACATGATGGCCGTCAGCAATCAATTGAGGCAGTAATCGCATGCCTATATATCCGTTGGCACCTGTAAGTAATATTTTCATGGCTATAGAAAATTTATTTTACTATTGACATTTGAAATTGGGCATCCTCATAGATCTTCCAAGGAGGTTGGACTGTTATCGGCTTTAAGCGCCAATAGTTTTTTAAAAAACTTTTGAATGGCTTTGGTATCTGATTCCACTTTAATAAAATATTGGTCCCTATACAGGGAATACACGGAGGACTCGCCTTTGTAAAGCGTCAGTTTATAATAAGGTACAATTAGGGCAAAGGTTTCCAATAGGGACCTGAATCTCACAATAATGCCCTTAGGCCTAATTTCAATGTTACAGGTGTCCCTATTGTTATCCAAAATGAGCAAATTTCGTATCTCCATACTTGCTTCCGTAATAATGAGTTTGGGGGATCCTATCCCCCCCAAGTCCCAGCGCTCTTTAAGGGTAAAGGGTTTGCCTACCTCGTTGTCTATTTTTTGGGAAATGGATTTATTGTTATAAGATACGTTCAATATCATGCTATCATATTTTAGGCGTCCTGTTTGGACTATAAATGGGATAATTAAAGTTACAGAAAAGAAGGGGCAATGACTATAGATTCGCCTTAAAAGGGCAAAAAATGCTTAGTTTTGCAGCCTTAAATCCTAGCAGATGAATATTCAAGTAGTTTTAGAGGCGAAGGTCAAGGAGGCAATATTGTCCCACTATGGTGTGGCATTGGAATCGGTGGAATTTCAGCCCACCCGAAAGGATTTTGAAGGGGATATTACCGTGGTCGTTTTTCCCATGCTCAGACAGGTAAAGGGGAACCCGGTACTAATTGGGCAACAAATAGGATCTTATTTGGAGACCGAAGTTGAGGAGGTTGCCGGTTTTAATGTCGTCAAGGGATTTTTGAATATTGTTATTTCAGATAGCTATTACCTAAACTTTTTTAATGAAGTAAAGCAGGATGCCCATTTTGGACTTGTTCCAGCTTCAAACGAGGCCATTATGGTGGAATATTCTTCACCCAATACCAATAAACCGTTGCATTTAGGTCATATTCGAAACAATCTCTTGGGATATTCTGTAGCCGAAATCCTAAAGGCTGCTGGTAAGAAAGTGTATAAGACCCAAATTATTAATGACCGAGGTATCCATATCTGCAAGAGCATGTTGGCATGGCAACGTTTTGGTAATGGTGAAACTCCGGAAAGTGCGGGGTTAAAGGGCGATAAGTTGGTGGGTAATTATTATGTAGCTTTTGACAAGGCTTATAAAAAGGAAATAACGCAACTTGTGGAGGGCGGTATAGAGAAAGCTGTTGCCGAAAAAGATGCCCCTATTTTACTGGAAGCTCAAAAAATGCTTCAAAAATGGGAAGCCGGGGACGAGGAGGTCGTAGCCCTTTGGAAGAAAATGAACGGTTGGGTCTATGATGGTTTTGAAACCACCTATAAGAACTTGGGAGTAGATTTCGATACCTATTATTACGAAAGTGATACCTATTTGTTGGGTAAGGATGTTGTAGCCGAAGGTTTGGAGAAAGGGGTTTTCTATAAAAAGGAAGATGGCAGTGTTTGGATAGACCTAACGGATGAAGGGCTTGATGAGAAAATCGTTTTGAGGTCAGACGGTACAGCGGTATATATGACCCAAGATATAGGAACGGCGATTCAAAGGGTAAAGGATTATCCGGATATCAATGGAATGGTCTACACCGTGGGTAACGAACAGGACTACCATTTTAAGGTGCTATTTCTTATCCTGAAAAAGCTTGGGTTTTCTTGGGCCGAAAAGTTATATCACCTAAGCTATGGCATGGTGGACTTGCCTAGCGGAAAGATGAAGAGTAGGGAAGGAACCGTTGTGGATGCCGATGATTTGATGGCCGATATGACCCAAACTGCGGAGAATATTTCCAAGGAATTAGGGAAATTGGAAGGTTATTCTGAAGCCGAACGAAATGAGCTCTATAAAATGATTGGACTTGGGGCCCTTAAGTACTACATACTTAAGGTAGATCCAAAGAAGCGAATTTTGTTTGACCCCGAAGAGTCCGTGGATTTTCAAGGGAATACAGGTCCTTTTATTCAGTATACCTATGCCCGGATTCAGTCTATTTTAAGAAAGGCGGAAGAGACCCATGTAAATATTGAGGCGACCGTTCAAATTTCAGAGCTCCACATAAAGGAAAAGGAACTGCTAAAGCAAATACAGCTGTTTCCCGAGACCATTCAATTGGCGGCTGAAAATTACAGTCCAGCCTTGATTGCAAATTACACGTACGAATTGGTCAAGGAGTTCAATTCTTTCTATCAGCAGGTATCCATACTTGGAGAAGCTGATGCGCAAAAGAAAGTATTTAGGGTTCAGCTCTCTAAAAAAGTAGGTGATACCATTAAGATGGCCTTTGGATTGTTGGGTATCGAGGTTCCTGAAAGGATGTAAAGAGAAAAACCTTTGTTTTTAAACAAAGGTTTTTCATGGCAATCTGAGTTAGTAATTGAGAATTATTTTGTCTCAGGTGATTGTGAAGCGACCGCAGCACCATAGACTACTAGACCAAATCCAATTTTGTTGATAGCGTCACCGATGTTGTAGATAACATCCATATTTAGCCCAAGGCCTCCTAAACCATCATACCAACCTGGCGTTCCAGCCATGTAACCTAAGGGGTATATGGCCCAACCAACAAGCACGAACCAGCAAAGCATTTTGTGTGCTTGTAGTGTTGCACCTCCCGCTTGTACCGCTAGTTTTTTGGCACTTCCCAGCCAAATCTCATATACAATGTAGAAATAGGCCAGACCAGACAAGAGTCCCCAGAAGGCCGCATTGTCACGATAAACTGCCTCGCCAAAGTAACCTGTTACTAGCATTACTACCGAAGCCGCAATGAGTTTCCACATGAGAGATTTTTTCGCTCCGGCCACTTTTAAGATGAGGTAGAATTCTACGCACATTAAGGGAACAGTCAATACCCAATCCACATACCTAAAGAAAGTGGGTGATTCCCCCACACCTGACCAATAATCGCGCATATACCAATAGTGGACAGCGGCGATAAACGTAATCAATCCTGAAACTAGGATAGATGTTTTCCACTTTCTGTCAAAATTGTTCATTGACAAAAAGAAAAAGGCTGAAGCTGCCATCATGGCCATGCAACCTACAAAAAAAGTAAAACCAACATAATCGTCATTAGCGATTTTTGTTACGTCGGCAAACAGCGGTAAATTTTGTAAAAATGTGTTCATAACATAGCAATTTTTTGTTTAAATAAAAATACTAAAAGTTAAACAATAAAATGATAAAATTTGTTTAATTTTTTTGTTATAACTTTAAACAAAGACAAATTATTTTTGGTTAATGAAAAACTGGCTCCTAATAACAACATTTTTTGGATTATGGCTATCCACGCAATTACCTTCTGACATCCAGGATTATTTTGCATACGCGTTAATCCTCACCTTTGGGGTTTTGCACGGGGCAAATGACATTGTCCTTCTTAAAAAACAGCATGAAAACTTAAAAACAACCAAGGCAATCATTCCATATATTTTGGTAATATCTACGGTCACCTTGTTATTCTTATTTTCCAGGACCTTGGTTTTAGCCATTTTTATCCTTATTAGCGGGTATCATTTTGGGGAACAACACTATAAGGAAAAACTGGCCTATTCTCATTGGTTTCATAATTTATTTTTCATCTTCTATGGTTTGAGCATACTGTTCATGATTTTCTATACCAATTTAGAAGAGGTGCAGCAAATTATATATGATGTATCGGGTCATTTAGTTCAAAGAGAATACATTGAACTAGGTTTTCTTGTTAACCTGATTGGGTTATCCGGCTCCTTAGTCTTTCTCACACTCAATAAAGTCTTGAGAGTGCAATGGGCGAAGGAAATATTTATGTTCCTTGTTCTTTATATTGTTTTTAAGGTTGCCTCTTTGCTTTGGGCATTTTCAATCTACTTTATTCTTTGGCATAGTATACCTTCAATAAAGGACCAAATGGAGGTTTTATATGGTAGTTCAAAACCTAGATATTTTATTAATTATTTAAGATCTTCTTGGATCTATTGGTTTGTATCAGTAGTGGGTCTTTTGGTCTTATACCTATTGCTAAAGAACCAAATAGAATATTTTATTACGGTGGTTTTATACGTATTGGCTGTTATTACATTTCCTCATGTTATTGTTATGTCTAAACTGGAAAAAAATAAGGGAATTTGACAGATAAATAAATTAAACCTTACTGTTGTCAAAGAATTTAGAATGTAGTTTGTTTTCCAAATTATTCGTTTGTTGCCAAAAGAACTATCTTCAATAAAAGAAGTATAAAGCTAATCAGAGTTCACCTCAAAACAATTAAAATCGAATCCTAAAACTAGCATTTGGAGTAACGCCCAAAGATATTCGTTGAATTGTTTCAATTTCGTCATTTTCATCCAACCTATAGTATGTATTCAATATATTCTTTCTATTGGTAAAGTTTAGGATTGAGGCACCTACCGATGCTCTTACGGTTTGACTTAAATTAAAATCATAGGTTGCAGAGGCATCCGCCCTAAAATATTCTGGTAGACTACTGCTGTTTGGGGTCTCATAGTTTATTTCATTTGGAAATATGGTGGTGTCAATGGGATTTCCAAAGTCGGGTCTAGTGTAGGGTTTCCCAGATCTGTAGTTGAAGCCGACACCTATTTTGAGGTCGTTATACATATAATTTCCGGCCAGGGTAAACGAATGTTCTAGCTCCAGATTGTTGGGAAAGTTGGGCGGTACTAAGGTATTGAAAGTGTATTTATTGTCATTATAGGCATAACTGAACCAAGCGCTATAGTCGTTCGTTTTTTTGTTGACCAAAAATTCCACACCCTTTACCAGGTATTCCCCAATTTCGCCATCAAACTGATTTTGATTCTGGAAACCTTGGGTATATACATTGATACCTGTTACATTTTTATAAAATGCCTCGATCCCCACATACAATCTGTTTTCATCATAATTTAGACCCAATGACCCTTGTTTGCTTTGCACTATGGGCAACACATTCCCATCTGCCAAGGTCCACCTTCTTCTTTCCAAACCTAAAAAGTTTTGTTCCAGGTCAATGACCTGATTAGTGTATTGGCTCTTGAATTCGCCCAATGCCTCCACCTTGAAATTGCGTGCGAACTCATAGGAAATACTTAACCTAGGCTCTATGAGAACCTTCTCAAAGGTATTGATGTTGCCGATATAATTTAATCTTCCCCCAAATTGGGCGAAAAGACTGTTGTCTTCCGTCTCAAACCTTAATTCTGAGTACAGACTGTGCGACCTAATGACACCCTTAACACTACTTTCAAAAAAGGGCAGGTTTATTCGTGTAATATTCTCAATACCCGTTTCTGTAAATTGGTAGCCGTTCGTCCATTGCAAGCTGGGCGTTAGTCTGTAATTAGTGTTGAGTTTTGCGCCTGATTCCTTTACTAGGTTATTTTGGTACAACTGCCGTGATGCACTTTCGGTAATACTAAAGGCCGTTAGCCGGTATTGGGTGTAATAGACGTTTGCTTGGGTATAAAAGTTATCCGTCCATTCGCTTTCAAGGCTTCCGCCGAATGAAACGTTGATTTGGTCCAGGGAACTTTCGGTATCCCCATTGCCATCTGGACTAAATGTAAAATTGTCAAGGTCGTTATTGATATGGATAAGGCTCAACCTAACTTTGTGATAGGGGTTGATATCGTACAACAACTTGCCGGTAAAGTCGTAAAAGTAAAAGTCATTGTCAGTAAGAACATCACTGTCCTGAAAGGCCTTTTCAGAAAAAGTGGTATAGGTGGGTGTCTCTAGAAAATCTGTTACGGACCTTCTTCCCGAGAACTGTACGGCCAAGTTTTCTGCTAGTGGTATTTGTCCGTAAACATCCCCACTGATCAGGTTGAAACCGGCGCCACCATAGATCGTGCTTTGAATCTCATTTTTGGTTCGCAGGTCCATGACTCCGCTCACACCATCCCCGTATATGGAGCTGGTCCCATTTTTTATGACGGTAATTTTATCGGTCAGATAGGGATTAAATGCCGAAATAAGTCCGAAAAAATGACCGGACTGGTACATCTTAATGCCGTCCCATAGAATGAGGTTTTGGTCATTGGTGCCCCCGCGGATATTTATGTCTGAGACGGTTTCGTCCACACTCTTGATTCCGGGCAATGATTGGGCGGATTGTAGGATATCCGGCTCTATCAAGCCGGGAAGTATACCAAACTGGGCCGTATTCATTTGGATGCTTCCATCGGAAAACTTGGCAAGACCATTCGTAAGGAATTTATAGACCACCACCTCTTCAAGCTCTTGGTAACTTAAGGCCAAGGTTATGACGGTACATGGGGTTTTGTTGATCAGTTTTTCTGCCGGAATAAAATAGGGCTTGAATCCTAGATGACTGATTTGGATGACCGCCCTGCGCGGCACTTCATCTAAAGTGAAGGTCCCGTCCATATTCGTTACCATGGCGGTTTCAGAATCCAAAACCCTAACGGTGGCACCGGGTATGGTATTATTTTCAAAATTGTCCAGTACCATACCGCAAATGGAAATGGTTTTTTTAAGAACTACGGAATAATATCGGTCACTAAGTTTTTCTATTTCTAAGGGTGTCTGCGCCATAATGAAGGCAATGGAAGCTTCAAGTTCATTGGTCTCCGGCCTATTTATTTGAATATCCTCCAAATTGGCATCGGCAAAAGAAAACTTTATGTTGAATTCGTTTTCCAAGTCCTGAAGTAAACCAATCACCTGAATTTTTGGCGGGGATATTTCTTGTGCCAGTCCCTTATTCGAAAGGAATGGCAGAAGAAGTAAAAAAAAATGTACCGCAAGCGTTTTAAGGGGCGCTTTCCTCATAGAACAGCACTTTGTTGTCCTCTAATTTAAAACTAATTTTAAGAGGGGTGCTTATACTTTTCAACGCCAAATCCAAATCTGTATTGCTAAAGGTCCCAGTAAAGAGTTGATTTTCATCAATATCTCCCAGTATGACTTCGATATTATGCTGACGCTCTAATTCCGAGATGACAAATTTCACAGGGATACTCCTAAAAGAACTTTCTTTGTTCACCCAAGAAGGCCGACCGTTTATTTGAACCTTTGATTTGTTCAAACGACCGTTAATGGCTATGGCAGAATTCCCTGCGGGAAGTTTGAATTCCTCATCATTGAAAAGTACGCTCACCAAACCTTCGTAGCAGGTAACTTCAAAAAATCCGTCCCTGTTCTCCACATTGAATTGGGTTCCCAAAACGGTAACGGTTCCCTGTGCGGTGGTAACCGTAAATTTTTTGCCCTTGGCTACATTAAAATAGGCCTCGCCATCAAGGGTGATGGCCCTTTCAGAGTCCCAGTTTTTTTCATTGTAGGACAGTTTGGATTCCGCGTTCAGCCATATTTCAGAGGCATCGGGCAAGGAAATTTCCTTGTTTTCGGCCAACTTGGTAATGATGGTTTTATCAAGTGTTCCAAAATAAAAATAAGCGCCCGTAAGCAAAACGGCAATGACCGCTGCCACCCTAAGAAATGCCTTAAATGGGGATATGCTAATGACCTTGGGTGTTTCTTGCTTCCCTTTTGATTCCTGAAGCAGTTCCCAAGCCTTGGCACTATCAAAGTCAGGTGCCTGTAACTTTTTGGATGTATCCGCTATTCTCTGATAGGCGGCAAACTCCTTGGACTTCTTAAATTCCTCAAGTTCCAATTCGGTAAGCTCGTTATTAAGCCATTTTGCCAAGTAATTTTCTTGCATATCTTTTAGCTTTGTACATCTTTAACAACTATCTAGTAAAAAACCCTACTTCAAATTTCAAGTTCAAATACAAAAATCAAGTTCAAAAACAAAAATCAAATTCAAAAACAATAATCAAGTTCAAAAACAGGAGTCAAGTACAAAAATGAAATTTTTAACTTTACTATCACACTATCACACTATCACACTATCACACTATCACACTATCACACTATCACACTATCACACTATCACACTATCACACTATCACACTAACTCCTAACCCCCAACTTCTAAATCCCCTCAATTTTTTCCCGTAGTGCTTTTAAGGCCAAATGCATCCTCTTTTCAATGGCCTTTACGCTTACTCCTTCCATTTCGGCAATTTCTACATATTTTTTTCCATCAATCCTATTCAATAGGAATGTAGACCGCTGGTTATCGGGCAGGTCGTTCAAAGCTTGGTCCAATTTTGCCCTGAATTCGTTTTCCTCCATGAGAAACTCTGGAGTCTCTTGGGTGGTCTTTAAGGATTTATCGGCATACTTAAGTCGTACCTTTTCGGCCTTGATAACATTTAGGTATAGATTGTTGGCAACTGTATATAAAAACGACTTTGCTTTCTCCGGAGCGACCTTGGCACAGTTCTCCCAAAGTTTTACAAAAGCCTCCTGTACGGCATCGTTTGCCTTCTCCTCATTGCCAAACTTATAATATATGTAGTTGAAGATCGTTTTTGAATAAGCATTGAACAAAGTACTGTACGTACTTTCCTTGCATACATTTTGAGGTTCGTCAGCTTTCAATGTCCTGTTTTTTTCAAAGATATTTTAAAAAAAATTAAAAAGCAGGTAGGGTTTTTTTTCAACGTGTTGTTTTACTACCGAATAAATTATAATACCAAATCGTTATGAAAAAGTTTTTAAGTTTTGCTTACCTAGGCATATTTGTAATGGCACTGAGTTTTACCTCATGTCAAGATGAATTCGAAGAGATTAACACAGGAGAGGAACCAGCGGCCATAACTGCTAGCTCAGCTGCCGGTATTTTGATACAGAATACCGTTACCAGAGATGGTTCCTTTGATAATATCGTGGACGGCACCAGCTGTTACGACGTAAAGTTTCCCTATACCGTTGAAGTAAATGGATTGGAATTGACCATAAACTCTAGGGAAGATTTAAAATTGATAGAAGAAATTTTTGATGAGGTGGACGATGATGAGGATTTTCTGGAAATTCTTTTTCCCATCACCATTACATCGGGCGACTTTACCGAAATAACCATCAATGGTTTTGAGGATTTGCGGGAGTTGGCCCAACAGTGTAAAGAGGGCGGTGAAGATGATGATATTGAGTGTATAGATTTTGTATATCCTATGACCTTGTACACATTTGACATCGACTTGGAGCAAACCGGGGAGGTGGTTGTGGAAAGTGACAGGCAATTAAGACTTTTCTTCAAAGGTCTGGAGGACAATGAGCTTGTAAGCTTTGATTTTCCCATTACGTTGGAATTGTACGATGGTTCTAAAATTGAGGTGAACAGCAATGAAGAATTGGCAATGAACATACGAAACGCCAAGGATGCCTGTGACGAGGACGATGACAACGACTATAACGACGATGATTTTGACGATGAGGATTTGGATGAATTTCTGGTATCCTGTCCATGGTACGTGCTTGAAGTTATTAGGGATGACGTAAGTGAAATTGCACAGTATGTAAATTATTATTTCGACTTCAAGGCAGATGGAACCGTGCATGTTAGCAATCGACTAGGTTTTGAGGCCAACGGTACTTGGTCTTCCGGCATGGGAGATAATGGTGCAAAGGTTACCATGAACATTGAGACCTTATCTGGATTTAATATGGAATGGACCATTTACAAGACAGAGGATGGCGTAATTAAATTCTACAACGGGGAAAGAAACCGTATTTGGATGCGTAGGGATTGTGAAGGTGATGGTATTGGATTTGATCCGGAGAATTTAAGGAACATTCTAAGGGAATGTGAATGGATCATTAAAAAAGTAAAAAATCAAGGAGAAGAAATCGATAGACTTTTAGGTTATGAGTTCAAATTTATGCCCGAAGGCGTAATTACCCTAAGCAACGGAATAAACACTTCAGAAGGTACCTGGGAAATAGGTTTCAACATGCAACAGAATTTGATTGTTAACATAACAATGGGAGAAGAACCTGGCGTAAGTTTTGTTTGGCCGGTACGTGAATTGACCCAAAGTAGGTTAAAGTTTGAGGTGGAAGAGATAGGTTATGAATTGATTCTGCAAAGGGTTTGTGACGATAATTCGGATGATGCAGATGTCTTGGAAATCAGGAACTTCATGATGGGCGGTGATTGGACCGTTGCATCTTATATAGACGAAGGTGTTGATGAGACCCTTGATTTTGGAGGGTATAGTACTGCCTTCATGCCAAACCTACAAATGGAACTTAAAGAAGGTGGGGAAGTTTATGCTACTGGACTATGGCGAGTTCTTAGAAACAAGGATGGCAAGCTTAAAGTGTATCTAAATTATGGAGATAACATGCCAATGAACGAGCTGACCGATGATTGGGAATTTGTTTCCATGACACAAGGAAGACTTGAGTTAAAGGATGTTAGTGGTGACGGTACCATATCCACCTTGGTATTGGAAAAATAAAAATTGGGCCTATGGGGAATTATTCCCCATAGGCCTTATCAATCAAAAACTCTTTTAAAAAATGAAAAAACTAAAAAAATTAAGCTTAATGATAATGGCCTTGACAGGTCTGGGATTCGTATCCTGTGAATCCTCTGATGATTCCAATGGTTTAAATGACATGGTCAATGCGGAGCAGGTCAAGTCTACCGTTACATCGGGCAGTTGGCGTGTGGCTCTTTTTGAGGAGGACGGTGTAGATGAGACAAATGATTTTTCCAATCATACATTTGTTTTCGAGTCTGACGGAAGGCTCATTGCGGATAATGGTAAAACTTCCGTTTCCGGAGCATGGTCCATTACATCGGATTCCAGTAGTAGTGATGACGACAGTAGTTCAGATGACGATGTGGATTTTAATATTTTTTCACCTCTCCTGCCAACTTTGCGGAATTATCGGAAGATTGGGACATTGTTTCCTTTTCCAATAGCAGAATCGAATTGAAGGACATAAGTGGCGGTGATGGGAGTATCGACCGTTTGGTCTTTGAAAAGATATAATTATTGAATGATAAACATCCAGAAATACACCACCAGCAGTAAAGAGTTGGGCCTCGTTGGTGGTGTTGATGGAGTTTTATGGGAGATTTATAGCATGGAAAGCTATCTAAAAATATATGTTAGATTCATTATATAAAGGTCAAATTTAATTTGGCCGTTCCTTGAGATGAAACAATAACATATGAAAATGTAATACCTTTTTTGCCCCACATCCCAGCGTTAAGAGCATCCATATTTTGGATGCTCTTTTTGTTTTGTAGATTTTAGTAGTGTTTATGTCCGTTTAGCAATGATATTCTTAAATTTGCATTCCCCTTAAAACGGAATAAAATGTTTGATAATTTAAGCGAAAAGTTGGATAAAGCCCTTCATGTACTTAAAGGGCATGGACAAATAACGGAAATCAATGTTGCGGAGACGACCAAAGAGGTTCGTAGGGCCCTCTTGGATGCGGATGTCAACTTTAAGATCGCCAAGGAATTTACCAATCGCGTAAAGGAAAAGGCGCTTGGTCAAAACGTTTTGACTTCATTGCAACCAGGCCAATTGATGGTTAAGATCGTAAAGGATGAGTTGACCGAATTAATGGGGGGCGATTCAGAAGGAATCAATCTATCCGGCAATCCTTCGGTGATTTTGATGTCCGGTCTGCAAGGTTCCGGTAAGACAACATTCTCAGGTAAATTGGCCAATTTTTTAAAGAAGAAAAAATCCAAGAATCCCTTGTTGGTAGCGTGCGACGTATACCGTCCAGCAGCCATAGATCAGCTACACGTTGTTGGGGAGCAAATTGGCGTGCCTGTATATTCGGATAGGGAGAACAATGACCCGGTGGCAATCGCCAAGGCGGGTATCGCCAAGGCAAAGACAGAAGGACATAACGTAGTCATCATAGATACCGCTGGTCGATTGGCCGTGGACGAAAAGATGATGAACGAGATATCTGAAATTCACAAGGCTATCAAACCGCAGGAGACCCTATTTGTGGTGGATTCCATGACAGGGCAGGATGCCGTTAACACGGCCAAGGCATTTAACGATGTCCTTAATTTTGACGGGGTCATACTTACAAAGCTCGATGGTGATACCCGCGGTGGTGCGGCCATTTCCATAAAATCGGTCGTAAACAAGCCAATAAAATTCATAGGTACGGGTGAAAAAATGGAGGCTATCGATATCTTCTATCCTTCCCGTATGGCCGATCGTATTTTGGGAATGGGTGACGTTGTGTCCTTGGTAGAAAGGGCCCAGGAACAATTTGATGAGGAGGAGGCCAGAAAGATCCAAAAAAAAATCGCCAAAAACAAATTCGGTTTTGACGATTTCCTAGGACAGATACAGCAGATCAAAAAAATGGGAAACATGAAGGACCTTATGGGTATGATTCCCGGAGCTGGCAAGGCGCTAAAAGGTTTGGATATTGACGATGACGCATTTAAGCACATAGAGGCCATTATTTATTCCATGACTCCGGATGAAAGGTCCAATCCCTCCAAACTGGATGCTAGTAGAAAAAAGAGGATCGCAAAGGGTAGTGGAAGAGAGGTACAGGAGATAAACCAGTTGTTGAAACAATTTGACCAAATGAGCAAGATGATGAAGATGATGCAAGGGGGTGGCGGTAAAAAAATGATGCAGATGATGAGCGGTCTTGGGCGTTAATATCGGATGACCTGTAAGAAAGATAGCGCATTGGTTGTAAAACCGATTCAATTTAAAATGAACAACCCGGGTAAATTTGTAGTGTAATAAACTGCCTACTGAATACGTAATACATGGAAATTCTTGACGGTAAAAAAATATCAAATCAAATAAAGGATGAAATAGCCGCTGAGGTGGCAAAGATGCGTGAAAGGGGTGAAAAGGTCCCGCACTTGGCCGCGGTTATTGTGGGTAGCGATGGTGCCAGCCTAACGTATGTTGGTAGCAAGGTACGGGCTTGCGAACGTGTAGGGTTTGAATCTACCATGGTACGAATGCCCAGTACCACATCTGAACAGGAATTATTGAAGAAGATCCACGAACTGAACGAGGATAAAGATATAGACGGATTCATTGTCCAGTTGCCATTGCCTGAACAAATCGACACACAAAAGGTTATCATGGCCGTGCATCCAGATAAGGACGTGGACGGATTCCACCCCATGAACTTTGGGAAAATGGCCTTGGATATGAGTACGTTCATTCCGGCCACGCCATTCGGGATTTTGGAACTGTTGGAGCGCTATCAGGTAGATACCAAAGGCAAGCATACGGTCGTAATAGGCCGAAGCCACATCGTAGGAAGGCCCATGAGTATTTTGATGGGCCGAAAAGGGTGGCCCGGAAACTCCACGGTGACCCTAACACATAGCCACACAAAAAATATTACCCAAATTATTTCGCAAGCGGATATTGTTATTTCCGCTCTTGGTGTACCCAACTTCCTAAAAGCCGAGATGGTAAAGGACGACGCAGTGGTCATCGATGTGGGAATCACGCGTGTTCCGGACGATACCAAGGAAAAGGGATATTACATTACCGGGGATGTGGACTTTGAAAACGTAAGTAAAAAAGCATCTTTTATAACCCCCGTTCCGGGAGGTGTTGGCCCCATGACCATTGCCATGTTGCTTAAAAATACATTATTGGCAAGGGAAAGGCACAGAGGCCGTGAATAAAAAAGACCCATCAACTGATAAGACCCTACGATGAATATTGTAGGGTTTTTTATTCGGGCATCCCATGGCCATGCACAATGCCGTTTTGTGTAGAATCGTTGGGTCTAAGAATGTCCAGGTCATTACTGTCGTCATAATCGCAACTACTTACGGCAAGGATTCCTGAAAAGATAAGAAGGATGGCAACTACTTTTTTCATAACAATGAGGATTTGGGTGGTAAGGGTTTCATATCGATACCTAACAATCTGATAATAGTATTAAACGAAAGGTTTTTATAAATGGTATGCTTTTGCATTCTTGATTAAATGGATTACCTTTTTATCAAAAACCGACCCATATGAATAAAATTCTTTGTTTTGCCTGTCTCTCTGCCTTGCTGCTTGGTGCTTGCCAAAAAGTCAAGGAGTCAACTTATAATGTGAACGTAAGTTTTACAGCATCTGCCAGCCCGGAGGGAAAAGATGGTAGATTATTGCTCATGTTTTCTTCCGATGACAGTAAGGAACCCCGTTTTCAAATCAATGACGGCCTCAACACGCAATTGATCTTTGGAATGAACGTGGACGGTATGGTTCCCGGTAAGCCCATTACTTTTGACGAAACTGTTTTTGGATATCCCTACCCAAGTATGTCGCAAATACCACCGGGCGAATATAATGTACAGGCGTTGCTTCATGTCTATGAAACGTTTAACCTTTCCACGGGCCATACCGTAAAATTGCCTATGGATAATGGGGAAGGGCAGCAATGGAATAGCTCACCCGGAAATTTGTACAGCAAGCCCTTTAAGATTAGAGTGGGTAGCAATGGCATTCAAAATGTAACCGTGGAAATGGATCAGGTAATTCCACCAATACCCGAGCCGGAGGATACGGAGTGGATAAAGCACATTAAGATGAAGTCCGAAAAACTATCGGAGTTCTATGGTAGGGATATATATCTGGGTGCCCATGTATTGTTGCCAAAGGGTTTTAACGAACACCCCGAAGCCAAATATCCGCTAATGGTCTTTCATGGACATTTCCCTTCGGATTTTAGTGGCTTCCGGACAACCCCGCCGGACCCTAATCTGGAGCCGGATTATTCCGCAAGGTTTGATATGAAAGGATATAACATCATCCAACAACAAGAGGCTTATGATTTTTACAAACGTTGGAACGAACCGGATTTCCCTAGGTTTTTGATCATCGAAATTCAACATCCAACCCCATATTATGATGATTCCTATGCGGTGAATTCGGCCAGTCAAGGACCTTATGGGGATGCTATCACCTATGAACTAATTCCTTATATCGAAAAAGAGTTTAGGGGCATGGGCGAGGGATGGTCTCGCTTCTTGTATGGCGGTTCTACCGGAGGATGGGAGGCTTTGGCGGTTCAGGTAAAATATCCGGAGGAATACAATGGCTGTTTTGCCGCTTGTCCGGATCCAATCGATTTCCGGGCCTATTGTCTTACCAATATTTATGAGGATGAAAATGCTTATTACTATGATGCTGTCCACAAAAAATTGGAAGTGCCTTCCCATCGGGATTATTTGGGAAACATACAATCGACCTTGAGACAGGGAAACCATTTGGAATTGGTGTTAGGGGACAAATCCCGGTCTGGACAACAATGGGATATTTGGGAAGCCACCTACTCTCCCCAAGGTGATGACGGCTATCCAGTTAGAATTTGGGATAAAATGACCGGGGATATTGACCATAAGGTTGCCGAATATTGGAAAGAGAATTACGATCTTCGATACATCATGGAGCGTGATTGGGAAAAATTGGGAGAAAATTTAAAAGGTAAAATCCATATTTATTGCGGGGATATGGATAATTACTACCTGAACAATGCGGTCTATTTGATGGAGGATTTTTTGGAGAGCACTACAGAACCCTATTATGAAGGGGAAGTATTATACGGGGACCGGGCCGAGCACTGCTGGAACGGTGATCCAGAGCTGCCTAATGCCATAAGTAGGTTGCGATACAACTCCATGTACGTGCCAAAGATCATGAAACGAATTGCGGAAAGTGCCCCCACGGGGGCAGATCTTACAAGTTGGCGCTATGAATAGAACAAATAGGGTTGCATGGTTTGTATTTGGACTCTTGGCCATTGCCGTTGGATTCTATCCGCTAATGTATGTTTTTGCCCAGGGCGAAATAGGATTGTTGCTGTCCAAAAGCCAGGAATTATTGGCCAATTCAATCTGGAATATTGGGTTTTATGGACATATACTTTTCGGGGGTCTTGCGCTCATGATAGGTTGGGTGCAGTTTAGCAAACGTTTCCGTAATTCAAATTTGGCTAGGCATCGGGCCATAGGGAAAGTGTATGTAGGGGCCGTTATGGTAAGTGGACTTTGTGGAGGATTTATTGCATTTTATGCCACTGGGGGACCTGTGGCCATGACAGGTTTTTTCATGTTGGCCGTTTTTTGGCTGTATTTTACGATTACGGCCTATATGGCCATTAGACATGGGGACATTGAAAAGCATAAGGTCTTTATGATCTATAGTTATGCTGCCTGTTTTGGTGCGGTAACACTGAGGATTTGGTTGCCCCTATTAATTTTGCTTATGGGTTCTTTTGAACCGGCATACCGTATTGTGGCCTGGTTGGCATGGGTGCCAAATCTCATTTTCGCCTTTTACTGGGTGCGGCGTAAAGGGCTTTCTATAGGATAAAAATTCTTGAATTTTAAGGTTCTGAACGTGATGTTCCTTCGCAATTGAATATCTTCCAACAAAATTCTGTGCACATAATACTGACACAAAAAATCGCTAAAAATGTGTAAAAATTTAAATACATTGTTTTTTATTTCCATCCTGTTTTTGCTTTGTAAATTGGCAATAGGTCAAGGAAATAATTCAGATTCCATGTCAGGTAATCCTATATTTGAGGGCTGGTATGCCGATCCTGAAGGTGCGGTTTTGAACGGGGAATACTGGATTTATCCCACGTATTCTGATGATTATGACAAACAGTTGCATTTTGATGCATTTTCCTCCAAAGATCTTGTCGAATGGGAAAAGCATGAAAACATATTGGATACGACAAAGATAAAATGGTTGAGGCAGGCCTTATGGGCCCCTTCCATTATTGAAAAGGACAAAAAGTATTACCTGTTTTTTGGTGCCAACGATATACAAAGGCTGGGGAGGTCCTCCTATGATCCCAATAATGATATCAATCATTACGGGGGAATAGGTATTGCCGTGGCCGATAATCCAGGTGGCCCCTTCCAGGATTATTTGGGCAAACCTTTGATTTCCGATTTTTACAACGACGCCCAACCCATTGATCAATTCGTTTTTAAGGACGTGGACGGCACTTACTATTTTTTCTATGGCGGATGGAGTCATTGTAACCTAGGAAGATTGAACAATGATTTTACAGGTTTCATCCCATGGGAGGATGGAAGTGTTTTTAGGGAAATTACGCCCGAAGGATATGTAGAGGGTCCGTTTATGTTTCTGCGGAAGGGTATATATTATTTTATGTGGTCTGAAGGAAATTGGACGGATGGTAGTTATCGGGTGGTATACGCCATGGCCGATAAGGCAACGGGTCCCTATAAAAAAATTGGAACGGTTTTGCAGTCCGACGAGGCCGTCGCAACGGGTGCTGGACATCATTCCGTAATCAATGTTCCCGGAACGGATGAGTGGATCATGGTATATCACCGCAGGCCGATACCCAATGAGGATAGGGATCATAGGGTTACCTGCCTGGATAGCATGGAATTCAACAGAGATGGTACAATTAAGCTTGTAAAAATTACCTTTGAGGGTGTTGAAAAAAGAGCGATTAATAATAAATAAATTCTTGAGGAATGAAATATAGAAGGTTTGGAAGGACAGATTGGCAAGTTAGCGAAATAGGGTACGGTATGTGGGGTATGGCTGGTTGGAAAGCTTCGGACGATGAACAATCCGCAAAGTCCCTTGACATTGCAGTTGAACATGGCGTCAATTTTTTTGATACTGCATGGGGATATGGAGAAGGGCATAGTGAAGAGCTTCTGGGCGACCTTGTAAAAAGACACCCTTCTAAAAAACTATATACGGCAAGCAAAATACCGCCCAAGAATTTTCAATGGCCGGCCAAACCTGAATATGCCTTTGAGGATTCATATCCCACGGAACATATCATGGAATACACGCATAAGACTTTGAAAAACTTGGGATTGGAACAAATAGACTTAATGCAGTTTCATACCTGGGACGATACTTGGAGCGAACGGGAGGAGTGGCAACGGGCTATCGAGGAGTTGAAAAAGACCGGTAAGGTCGCGGCTATGGGAATTAGTATGAACCGTTGGGAACCAGAGAATGGCATTTTGGCCCTTAAAACGGGAATGCTGGATGCCGTGCAGGTAATCTACAATATTTTTGATCAGGCACCGGAGGACAAACTATTCCCACTTTGCGAAAAATTGGATATAGGGGTCATAGCAAGGGTACCGTTCGATGAAGGAACCTTAACAGGAAATTTGACCAAGGAAACCACCTTCCCAGAAGGCGATTGGAGAGGCACTTATTTTGTTCCGGAAAATCTTCATTCTTCCGTAGAACATGCGGATGCATTAAGGCCATTGATTCCAGAAGGCATGACCATGGCGGAGATGGCCCTTCGGTTTATTTTGGAGAACAAACATGTGGGAACAACCATACCTGGCATGAGAAAACAGCGCAATGTATTGGCCAACACGGCTACAAGTGATGGCAAATCCATGTCCAACGAACTCTATGGGGAACTCAGAAAACATCGTTGGGACAGGGTGCCAACGTCTTGGTCACAGTAGCCTATTTGGCAAACAATTGTCCCATATCCTTGAACGCCTTAAACTCCAAGGCGTTTCCGGCAGGATCTAAAAAGAACATGGTGGCTTGTTCGCCTACAAGTCCTTTGAACCTAATATAAGGTTCAATGACAAATTGTACGCCTTTCCGTTTAAGTTCTTCAGAGAAGCTTTCAAAGGTGTCCCAAGGCAGCACGACCCCATAATGTGGAACCGGGACATCGTGGCCGTCCACAGGATTGTGGTGAAGTGTTTCCGTTTCTGATTTTGGTTTGTAATGGATGACCAATTGATGACCAAAGAGGTTGAAGTCGACCCAATGGTCGCTACTTCTTCCTTCCTCGCAGTTCAATACTTCGTTATAGAATTTTCTGCATTCCGCCAAATTGTGTACCGGAATGGCAATATGAAAGGGTGATACTTGGCTCATTGTCTAGTTATTTCGTAAAGCCGAAATTAACTCTTTTTTGTTCATTTTCGAACGTCCTTCGATACCAATTTCTTTCGCTTTTTCATAAAGCTCTTCTTCGTCCGCTCTTCATATGTGGAAGCATTGCCTCCTTTTGTTCCTGCATCTGGAGTGTTGGCGATTCTGGCGGCCTTCTCCTTGCTATATCCTTTTTCCACCATAGCTTCGTATTGTTCCTCGTTCTTTATATGTGGTTTATCATTGTTCTTGGACATTTTTATTTTAAAACTGACCAAAAGCAGGGAAAAAGAATTGTCTATTTACTTTATGGGTTCCTTAATCTTGTAAAAAAGAAATTATTTTCTTGTTGACATCTTCTTGATGCAAGGAGTGGCCCAATCCTTCCGTGGTAATAAAAGTGCTTTCTTTCCATGCGGCGTGTACATTTTCTGAAGCATGATATGGAGTAATTTTATCCCAACGGTCATGCAATAGTAGGCCCTTTTTATTGTTTTTTTGTACGAACCTGGTAGATGAAAATTCCCGTATGGTAAAACCGAATCTATTTTTAACATAGATTTCCAAGGCACTCGATACCTTATTGGAGAGGCCTAAAAGAATCTGAAAGTGGGTAATGATTTCATGGAATTCCGATGGGGAGGCTATGGTCACCATTTTTTTGACTTTGGCGTTCGGATTTTGATATTCATTATATAATAGGGTCATGCCTCCCACGGAATGTCCTATCAGATGGTCTGGTTTATATATTTTTATCATTTCCTCTACGATTTCCGCATAGAGTGGAACATACAGGTATTTGCCCGATGAATATCCATGTGCAGGGGCATCAAAGGCCAGTATATTGAAATGTGCCTCCCTTAATTTTTCGATTAATTTGTGCCATCTCCAGGTGTTGCTTTCCCAACCATGTACCAGTAGAACCGTCTCTTTGTTCCCAGGCCATTTATAGGTTTGTATGGTATGGTCGCCTATATCGATTCGTTCATGCCTTACTGGGTCCAAATAGTCATTTTGATGCGGTAATACCCTGCCTTTTCTAACTTTTGTGAATATGGTGAACGCTTTTTCTACCGTCTTTTTTGGACTTAGGAAAACATAAAGGTTTAATAAAGCACCGTAAAATTTTGGAATGAGTTTTTTAAACAATGCTTTCATAAAAAATCTTTGTCGAAATTGATGTGCGGTGAATTTGGAAAAATTAATCCCAACCTACCATCATATACTTTATTTTCGCCGCATCGGGAATTTGAACGGCCTCAATATTGGTATTTGCCTTATAGCGAAGATTTTCGGGCAATTCCTCTTTGGCAATCGTTAAATAGAGGTCACTATCCTTCAATAGGATGATTACGTTGTTTATGGAGGTAATTATTTTTTTTATTTCATATTTCTCCTGAATATCCTTAAAGGTGCTTTCAATATTGATTCCGGTATCGGTCTTGAAACGTTTATCGTTAATTAACACATTTTGGATTGTAGGAATACTATCCGTATTGGGGGTTAGGGTGAGCAATAGCGTGCCCCCTTTTTCATATATTTTAATTTTACTGGAACCGTTCCCAAAGTTGGACTGAATGGTATCACGGACTACGGAGTCGTTTTCGTAAATGAGGTCCAGATCCCTTGCCAAACTTGATTTGTTTAATTTACCCACATGATCTGTGGTGATTTTAAAAGTATTGTCCTCTTCTTTTTGACACTGTGCAATCATGATCAAAGAAAAAAGAATAATGATTGTTTTGATTGATTTCATGTGTTCTTAAATACTGTTTTTATGTCATACTTCAACTCCGCTCAGTACTGGGCCGTTATTGCCTTTTGTTATTTTCTACTAGATCAGCTATAGCTTTGGATCATTTCATAAAGATTATCGCATGACTTTTTTTAATACACCAAGTACACCCCTTATAAATGTGGCACTCGTAAGCACCTTGACTACCGGGTTTTGTCTGGTACTTCTTCTAGTGGATGAGGTTCTTCGAGTGGTTTGGGCCTTTTCCTTTTCTTTTTGGGCCAATTCCTCTGCTTTTTCAATTTTCTCGTTCAAAATCTCATAGGCACTTTCGCGATCGATTACTTCGCTGTATTTTTTTACCAACTTGGATTTGTCAATGAGCTCCTCTAATTCTGTATCCGATAATATATCCATCCGACTCATAGGTGCCCTCAATAGGGTAGCTGCCAAAGGGGTGGGTCTTCCTTTTTCATCCAGGGCGGAAATCAAGGCTTCCCCAATTCCTAAGGAGGTGAGTACTTCCTTGGTATCGTAATAGTCCGAAATAGGATAGTTTTCAGCAGTAAGTTTGATTGCTTTTCGATCCCTGGCCGTAAAGGCCCTCAAGGCATGTTGTACTTTTAGACCAAGTTGTGCCAACACTTCGTTGGGTACGTCCGTGGGGTTTTGGGTAACAAAATATAACCCAATGCCTTTGGAACGAATCAACTTCACGATGCTTTCAATTTGATCCAAAAGGGCCTTGGATGCTTGGTTGAAAATGAGATGTGCTTCGTCAATAAACAAGATCAATTCCGGTCTTTCGCTATCTCCAAGCTCTGGAAAGGTGTCATAAATCTCCGCCAATAGGCTCAGCATAAAGGTGGAGAATAGTTTGGGTCTATCCTGTATATCCGTAAGCCTGATTATATTGATGTATCCCCGCCCATTTTCATCGATTCGGGTTAGGTCGTTCACTTCAAAGGATTTTTCACCAAAAAAGAGGTCGGCCCCCTGCTGTTCCAACTCGATTATTTTTCTGAGAATCGTTCCTGTGGAGCTGGTAGAAATTCGGCCATATTCTTCCGTAAATTCGGCTTTACCCTCTCCTGTAGCGTATTGCAAGACCTTTTTGAAATCTTTGAGGTCTAATAATGGCAATTTATTATCGTCACAGTACTTAAAGATTACCGCAACAATTCCTTCTTGAGTTTCGGAGAGATCCAATATTCTGGAGAGTAGTATGGGACCAAATTCAGATACGGTGGCCCTTAATTTGACCCCGCCCTGTTCCGATAAGGAAAGAATCTCCACGGGAAATTTTTTGGATTCGAACGGAATTCCAATTTTGGCATGGCGCTCGTCAATTTTTGGGTGACCGGGGCTTGGCTGGGCCAATCCACTCAAATCGCCCTTCAAATCCATTAGAAGAACGGGAATTCCCTTGTCAGATAGATTCTCGGCCAAGACCTGTAAGGTTTTGGTTTTACCCGTTCCTGTTGCCCCCGCGATTAAACCGTGACGGTTCAGCGTTTTTAAAGGCACCTTTACCAGGGCATTGGTCATGGCTTCGCCGTTTAACATCGCGGCACCCATGGTGATATAATCACCTTTGGTAGCGTATCCCTTTTCAATATGTTCAAAAAAACTGTCCTTGGAAGCCATGCTTTTATTTTTTGTTAAAAATAGAAGATTTTTAAGCAATAGAAAAAGGGAATGTATTCCAAAACCCAAAAAAATCACCATTCGTCAAAGCATTTTTCTGCTGTGAATTTACGTGCTATGTGTATCTTAGGGTCAGTAAAAGGTGGTACGCCTACCCACAAAAATTAAAAAGGATCGTGGTATTTAGGGGGCTGACAAGGGCTTTAACCACATCATTTAAATTTACCATCATGACATTTTTAGTGCCAAAGGGGCAGATTTATATACTTTTGGGCCTGTGTCTCGGCCTTTTTTCTTGTAATAGCAATGCGAAAAAGGACCCGCACCCTAAAGCGGACATAGTAGACAATTACCTGCAAGATGAGCTATCCGTACAGAAAGGTATGCAATTGTTCAATATGCATTGTGCCAGTTGCCACGATTTTAATGCAGATATTATTGGTCCAAATTTGGCCGGAGTTACCGGTAAGGCGGATAAGGCTTGGCTTACTGATTTTATTAGGAATCCCAAGAAAAAAATAGAGGCCGGTGACGAAAGAAGCGTTCAACTTTATGAAGCCTATTCTACGTATATGCCGGCTTTTGAGCATTTTTCAGAGGACGAATTGGAGGCACTTTTGGGATTTATCCATAAGTATTCCGAGGCGGAAAGAAAGAGTAAAAAGAAAAGACCAGGGGCTTTGTCGGATCCCATAACAGAAAAAATAACCGAGTCCAATCTCCTGTTGGTGTTGGAAGAAGTACTTCAAGTGCCCGCCAGTGCAGAACATCATCCCAAGGCGCGCATCAATAAATTGGCAGGCTTGCGTTCGTCTGAAGGGGAACGGCTTTTTATTGCAGATCTTAACGGGAAATTATACGAGGCAAAGGGTACTACGGTCAAAACGTATCTGGATATGGTCCAGCAGCTTCCAAATTTCATCAATGTTCCAGGTTTTGGAACTGGAATAGGTAGTTTTGACATTCACCCAAATTTTGAAGAAAACGGACTGCTATACACCACCCATACGGAGCCGGCCCATACACGGGAGGCTGATTTCTCATTGCCTGATAGTCTAAAGGTTGGGCTGCAATGGGTGCTTACAGAATGGAAGGCTCAAAATCCCGAAGAGCAACAGTTCAGTGGGTCGAAAAGGGAGCTATTGAGGATGGATATGTTGGGTACCGTACACGGGTTTCAAGAGGTTTCCTTTAATCCCATGGCCAAAAAGGGAGATTCGGATTACGGACTCCTATACCTATGTATTGGTGATGGCGGGGCCATATATGCAGATAAACCCCAATTTGTGGGAAGTGAGGACGAAATATGGGGGTCGGTAATCAGAATAGATCCTTCGGGAAGTAATAGCGTAAATGGCCAATACGGTCTTCCGCCCGATAATCCCTTTGTGGGAAATAGCGAGGGTATCCCAGAAATATGGGCCTATGGTTTCAGAAACCCCCATCGGATTTCGTGGGATGCCGAAGATCCGAGTCGTATGTATGTCTCCAATATTGGCAGGCATAGTGTAGAAGAAGTGAACCTTGTGGAAAAAGGACGTAATTATGGTTGGCCCAACAGGGAAGGTACCTTTGTTTTTGATGCCGATGCCAATACAGAGGTGGTCTATCCGTTACCCAAAGACGATGAGGACTTTGTTTATCCCATCATACAGTATGATCATGATGAGGGCAATGCAGTTTCAGGAGGCTATGTTTATTATGGTAAGATGGAAAAACTCCAGGGCAAATACCTCTTTGGCGATATTCCACGCGGTACACTATTCATGGCAGATGTAACTAATGCGCATCGGGGACAGCTGGCACCCATCAAAAAAATGGGGTTTGTCCTTAACGGAAAGGCTACCACCTTTGATGCCTTGTTGGGCGGTGCCCGGGTGGATCTTAGATGGGGCATGGACAGTGCTGGCGAACTCTATCTTTTTACCAAATATGATGGTAAGGTCTATATGGTGGTGGATTGCATAGACAAAGATGCACTTTCCTCCTAAAATTGGCACCTAGGACTGAAAACTTTACCCATGTCTTTTCCTATCTTTGCCAAATGTCAGAAAACAGTGTTTTGGAGATGGTGAATAAGGGGCTCTTTCTTCCCTTAATGGAAGAATTCTACACCATTCAGGGCGAAGGCTTTCACAAAGGAACGGCAGCATATTTCATTAGGGTGGGTGGATGCGACGTAGGTTGTCATTGGTGCGATGTTAAGGAGAGTTGGAATGCGGAAACGCATCCCCCCACGGATATAGATCATATAGTTGAAAATGCGGCAAAATACTCGGATACCATTGTGGTAACGGGGGGTGAGCCCTTGACGTGGGATATGGGGCCTTTGACGGAAAAGTTGAAAGCCCGAAACCTGAAAACCCATATTGAAACTTCCGGTGCATATATATTGACAGGAACTTGGGATTGGATATGTTTATCGCCCAAAAAGAAGAAACTACCAGTTGGGCGTATATATGATGAAGCCCATGAACTCAAAGTGATTGTTTACAACAAACATGATTTGATTTTTGCCGAAGAACAGGCCGCCCAAACGAACAAGGATTGTATCCTGTATTTACAGCCAGAGTGGAGCATACGTGAGAAGGTGACCCCAATAATCGTGGAGTATGTCATGAAAAATCCTAAATGGAAGGTTTCCTTACAGACCCATAAATACTTGAATATTCCTTAAAAAGTGATGGTTGAAATTGATCTTGCCCAATAACAATTTTGCCAGCACCTCTATTACCAAAAAAATCTAATTTT
The DNA here is from genome assembly GCF_002742265.1 of Maribacter sp. 4G9. Taxonomy (GTDB): domain Bacteria; phylum Bacteroidota; class Bacteroidia; order Flavobacteriales; family Flavobacteriaceae; genus Maribacter. The sequence goes on along the minus strand of NZ_MDGL01000156.1, from coordinate 27,128 downwards.
TTGAAACTTGTTCACTGCCAAAACCACAACTTGTTTTTTAATTAATTTGGAATTTGTAATTTGGAATTTGGATTTTGTTTATTGAATATTTTAACCCCTGATATTTTTTGCTTTTTCATGGATTTTGATAGTTGGATGTTTACCTAGCCCCATTTCCTTGAATATCTTCAACACATGCGGAACCCAGACCGGGAATTTCAACGGACCTTTCTGTTTTTGAAGGCTGCAATAATCCCATTACGGTAGCGCCCGATAAAACACATGCAGGATTAAGATTGGCGGCATAGGCACTTTTTTTTGGGTCTAAAATCGATTTGCCCGAAAGTGAAAACTGTAATTCCGCACGCATGAGGCATCCATTTACGTTACAATGGTTTTCCGCATCGCTGTCCTCATGGTCCGAAAGGGCTTCGGTACCAAGGTTTACCAATCCAAAAAGGTGTCCAAAATCATGGTTCAAAGTGGCGCCTTCCACATCACCATCGGAAATAAAGGTGCTCTGTGCGGCCAGTCTGCGAATAGTAATACCATGCAATACCATAGAAGTGTTACGGTACACTGCGCCTAAAGTGACCAAGCCTTCCTCTTCCTCATCGCCATCAGCTGGGGAATCGGCAAAATAAATATAAATGGCTAAGGTGCGATCTTTGTTGTACGCCGTTCTATTTTCCTGCTCAAGGTCAACAATTTCTTCTAGCGTTAGGCTTTCTTCGTTGGGCGAAGTCAATTCCGTATAGATAATATCAATCTCCTCCTTAAAAGTATGTGCTCTTAGAAAATCATTGAAATTGGCCATGGCCTGGAAGGTGGGCCTAAAGCCCTTAACATAGGCGATTTCTATTTGTAATTTATCAAAATTGGTATTGGAGAGGATATCGTTTGCGGAATCTCCGGTTCCCAAAAGATTACCTCGTTTGTCCACACGCAGTTCACTTGAACTTTCCCCATTGTCTTTTGAACATGAGGTATGGGCAAGAAAAACTAGCGACAATAAGATAAGGCCTAATTTCTTCATTAAGAGCAATTTTTTCTGGACCGGAGGTGCCTTTATAATAAAAGGCTGGGTACTTCCCTCAATGGGCCAACTTTCTTTTTCTCCCTAAAAATAACGTAAAAAGCGGTGCACTGGTATTTTTATCGGTAGATTCTCGCCAAAAAGTCGTCATTTCCGCCCTGTTTCAGCATTTCACAAGTAAGGCCATTAAACGTGGCCGCCCTTTTCAGGGTATTGAAATCTAGGTACAACCAATCAAATGCCTCACTTTCTTCATTCTTATAGGTCATGGTAAAGGTGACCTCCCCGTAATAGTCCATATGCTGGGGGATCCAATGGCCACCATCGGCATCGTCCGACTCGTACATGTACAGAATATCGCTGGAATCCAGCAAAACTTGTCCGTTTGGATGTAATAGGCTTTTCATCTGGTTCAAATAGCGGTCCAGGTTTTTTAGTTTGCCAGCTATCCCTATCCCGTTCATCAAGAGAAGAAGCGTGTCATATTTTTGACCACCAATACTTAGAAAATCGTCATGTATCGTCTTTAGCACTCCTCTTTGTTTACAAACCGAAATGGCACCGGAGGAAGCGTCTAAACCTGTTACATCAAATCCTTTATCTTGCAAATACAGACTATGGTTGCCTGCCCCACAACCCACATCCAGTACGGTACCTTTACAATGCTCCAAAGCAATCTGTTCCAAAAGGGGCATTTGTTCAAAACTCCTGAACATGTAGGGAAGCGGCAAACTGTCTTCCCCATCCAAGGAAGAATGTGTGATGATATCTTCCGTATACTCAAGATTATGATAATCCAAAAGGGCCTTGCCCAAAATGTCCTTTGACAAATTTTACGAATTTTGTGGTACAAAAATCTTGTTTTAAAAAGTACTTACCTAGTTTTGATACGAAAAATTGGAGGATGGACCATGAACTGAAGCAACTTCCGCAGCGGGCTTCCGATAAAAAAGCCGAGAACAAGAAATTCTTTACGAAATTGAGGAAGAAACCGCCCAAGAATTTGGATTATGTGATGCAGGAATTGCACGAAGCCGAATTTGAACGGACAGACTGTCTTACCTGCGCCAACTGCTGTAAAACAACCGGTTCTTTGTTCACGAATGCGGATATTGAACGGATTGCGAAACACTTTAGGATGAAGCCCCAGCAGTTTATCGATGCCTATCTACAAATGGATGAGGAGAACGATTATGTGCTCCAACAAGTTCCTTGTACTTTTCTGGGAGCCGATAATTATTGTTCCATCTATGAGGTACGGCCCAAGGCCTGCCGGGAATTTCCCCACACCGACCGTAAAAAGTTCCATCAAATCAGTCACCTCACCCTGAAAAATGTAGCCATTTGTCCGGCAGCCTATAACATCGTCGAGGAAATGAAAAAGAGGATTTCCTTATAATCGGTCTAAAAGAAATTGGACTGATTTCGTATATTTAACGGTATGGAAAATGTGATCCAGTATTTTGAAACTATTCCTTCGGCGCACCGTTCCCTAATCTTGGTTGGTGGGATTACACTATTTTGGGTTTTGGAAGGTATTGTTCCGCTATTCACGGTACGCTATAAAAAATGGCGACATGCCGTTCCAAACTTCTTTTTTACCCTTACGACCATCGTTATTAATTTTTTTCTGGCGTTTTTGTTGTTGAAAACCGCAGATTGGACCGTGGCCAATGGTTTTGGTATCCTTAATTGGCTGCCTGCCATGCCCTTGTGGTTGTATGTACTGCTTGGGGTGATGCTGTTGGATTTGATCGGGGCGTATTTGGCACATTGGGTGGAGCATAAGGTGAAACCTTTGTGGATGGTCCACTTGGTGCACCACTCCGATCATCACGTGGATACGACAACCGCAAATAGGCACCATCCACTGGAATCTTTTGTACGTTATCTATTTACGTTGCTGGGTGTGCTATTGGTAGGGCCGCCTATTGGCATCATCATGTTGTATCAAAGTTTGTCGGTAGTTCTCTCGCAATTCAATCATGCCAATATTAAACTCCCCACAAAATTGGACAGGTATCTTAGTTACATCATTGTTTCTCCGGATATGCACAAAGTCCACCATCACTATGTACTTCCCTATACCGATAGTAATTACGGAAATATTTTTGCCATTTGGGACCGATTGTTCGGCACCTATATGTATTTGGACAGGGAATCGATCGTGTATGGAGTGGACACCTTTCCAGATGAAACCGAAAATTCCAGTATTTCCGGGCTCTTGAAACAGCCTTTCCATAAGTATCGCAGGCCAACAACTGTAGGTGACGCTGATTAATTTAATCATACATCAAATACTTGGCTCTTATTTTCTTGAATTTTTCAAGTTCCGGCTGCCAAGAAGCCTTTATTTCCGGTTCCGTAAGCCCCGACTCAATTTGTCTTTGAAGCTCCGGCGTACCGGCATGTTTCGTAAACCCAGAGGTTAGAAAGAATTTGGTTTTATCGTTTGTATTGGTATAGGCATCCAAAAGCCATTGTAGCGATACTTCGCTTATTCTAGGAGTGTTTGATAGATCTTTCCCATAACATATCTTTCCCTCTTCTTTGGGGGTTTTGCTTCCAAAATTGGGTTCTGGCACATACGAAAAACTATAGGCTGCGGAATCCATAAAGGAAGCTCCGTAGCGTTGAAACTGAAATTCCGTACCGCGACCTGCATTTACGTTCGTGCCTTCAAAAAGCCCCAAACTAGGGTAGAGGTTTATGGAAACATCGTTGGGTAGATTGGGCGAGGGGCGTATTGGGATAGGATAAAAGCTTTCATGTATCCAGTTCGCCAAGGGAATTACCGTTAGGTCACATTTTTTCCCCCCTTCCAACCAACCTTCCCCGTTGATCATGTTGGCATATTCGCCAATGGTCATACCGTACACCAACGGAATTTCGTTCATGCCCAAAAATCCGGAATGATCCTTTTGCATCATAGGGCCATCAACATAATGGGCGTTTGGATTGGGTCTGTCCAAAACCAAAACAGGAATATTGCTTTCTGCACAGGCCTCCATCATCAATTGCAAGGTGGCGATATAGGTGTAAAAACGGGTACCCACATCCTGAATGTCAAATAATACGATATCAAGTCTGGCCAACTGTTCTGCGGTTGGTTTTCTGTTTTTTCCATACAGGGAAACGATGGGTAGCCCGGTTTGCTGATCTGTACCGCTTTCCACTTTTTCACCCGCATCGGCCTTGCCTCTAAATCCATGTTCTGGAGAAAACACCTTTTTGATGTCAATATCCAATGTCAATAATGAGTCCACAAAGTGGGTGTATCCGGTTTCCTTAAAAATGACCGAGGTCTGGTTCGCCACAATGCCAACCGACTTTCCTTGTAACAATGGCAAATACTCCAAAGTTCGGTTGGCCGCCACAATTATAGGTTCGGTTGTCCGTTTAGTGGTTTTTAGCTCCTCTTTTTGAGCGGTATCCGTACTTTTCTTGCCCGAGTTTCCACACGATAGGCAGATCAAAAAAGATAAAAAAAGGGTATTTTTGAATCGGTTTAAAATCAACATCATTTGAATTTAGAATATTTTATTGCCAAACGGCTTATTACGGGCAAGGAACATAAAATTAGTATTTCCGCGCCAATAATAAAAATAGCCATTGCCGCCATAGCCATTGGTGTTGTCATGATGTTGATTGCCATTGCCACGGGGGTTGGGCTTAAATACAAGATCAGGGAAAAGGTTGCCGCTTTTAACGGCCATATCCAGATTTCCAACTATGACAATAATCGGTCCGAAGTATCGGTATCACCCGTATCCAAACAACAGGATTTCTACCCCAGGTTTACGAATGTGGATGGAATTGCCCATGTACAGGCCGTGGCCACCAAGGGAGGGATTATCCGTACAGAGGACACCTTTGAGGGCATTTTAGCCAAGGGTGTGGGGGCGGATTACTATTGGACGCCCATCCACGATTTTATGGTGGCCGGAACCTTGCCGGATTATACGGGCGAACTCAACTCAGATGTGCTGATTTCCAAGATAACCGCTAACCGTTTGAAGTTGGGGGTGGGGGATTCCTTTTTTACCTTTTTCCTGCGGGACGACGATACCAATAAAATGCCCAACCAGCGTAAGTTCAACATTGTGGGCATCTATGACAGTGGCTTTGAAGAGATTGACGATAAGTATATTTTTATCGACATCCGGCACATCCAACAGATGAACAAATGGGCCGATGATGAGGTGGGCAATTTTGAGGTCTTACTGGACAATTTTGATGATATTGATGCAAAAAGGGATGATATTTTTGGAAGAACTTTTTCAACTTTAGATACAAAATCAATCCGGGACAAATACTATAAAATATTCGAGTGGATAGGCCTTTTTGATTTTAACATTGTTATGATTGTTAGCATACTTATTATAGTATGTGGCATCAATATGATTACGGCACTTTTGGTGCTCATTTTGGAACGGACGCCCATGATCGGAATCCTAAAGGCCCTGGGGACGACCAATTGGAGTATACGAAAAGTATTTTTGTACAATGCGGCCTATTTGATAGCCATCGGGCTGTTTTGGGGGAACTTGATCGGACTCGGGTTTATATGGGTGCAGGACAGATATCGGGTGTTCAAGTTTCCAAATCCCGAGGAATATTATATCGAATACATTCCCGTGCATATTAATTTGATTACGGTTTTATTGCTTAATATCGGGGTGCTTTTCCTGTGCCTGTTGATGTTGTTGATTCCCTCGTACATCATCACCAAGATTACGCCGGTGAAGGCCATTCGCTTTGAATAATACAAATAATATGACGATACTTACCTTAGATAAACAGCAAGTACGGATCGATCAAGGGGAACTGGTAGGCTATCAATTTGATGGTCACGAGCTGATCCATCAAAAAGGGAGTCCGGGTTGGCGAAATTCCGACACCGAGATGTTTCCCATCATTGGCCCAACGAACGAGGTCGATTTCAAAGTGAAAACCCCGAAAGGGACGGCCATCCAAGACCAGCATGGACTGCTTCGGGAACTGGAATACGAACTTTTGGAATCCACCGAAACAAAAGCGATTTTTGAAAAGTGCTATCAGGCGAATACAAGCATAAAAAATTCCAAATACCCTGAAAAATCTACAGAGGAGTATCTCTCATGGCCCTATGATTTTATGTTCATAAAGTCTTACCATTTGAACGAAAAGGGGCTGGAAATCTATTTTGAAATCGAAGGGGAAGACGGCATGCCTTTTATGTTGGGCTACCATCCGGCATTTAATCTTGTCACGGATAACCCGATAATCAGGACAGAACATAGGGAGATTGCCATTCCGGAAGTCCGGGCCGTTGGCAGCAGGGCCCTTCACGTACCCGATCAGGCTTCAATTGTACTCAAGGACGACCTAGAACTGACCATTCAAACCGAAGGTTTTGGCCATTTCATGCTCTGGACGGAAGTCCCCAATATGGTCTGCATCGAACCCATCACCTTTTACCCCTATGCCGTGGAGCAAGCTAACTTGGATATGGGGTTTTTGTATCTTGATGGAGGGAGGGCCAAGCGTTTTAAGGTGTTTATATTTTCTAGTTAGCTTTTAGCAAAAAAAAATTAAAAAATGGGACGACACAAAATGGCTTCTGGAATTTGTCGCCTTTGTGGTCAAAAAACATTGCTGTCTTTTGAACATGTCCCACCTAGATCTACATTTAATAAAAATACAAAGTATTCGTCCATAGAATTTGAGGATTATTTAAAAACAGAAAATCCCTTAAAAACTCCACCAAAAGGGAAAATAAAGCAAGGAGGAATTGGATATAATTCCTTTTGTAAAAAATGCAATAGCTTTTTAGGTACGGAATACGTTCCTGCTTATAAACTATGGGTAGACTGTGGTTTTCATATTTTACAGAATAAAGAATTTAAACTACACACTTATACCATTAAAAATGTTGAACCTCAAAAAATACTAAAACAAATTGTCTCAATGTTTTTGGCAATAAATGGAGAATGGTTTTTGGAATCTTATCCTGAATTGTCAAATTTCGTAGCTTCTAAAGACTCCAATGAATTGCATGAACGTTACAAAATTTTTTACTATTTAACACGTGCGGAAAATGTGAGATATATGCATCATGTTGTTCAAGGAGATTTTTTGACTGGAAATACTATCAAATGTTCTGAAATTGCTTTTCCCCCATACGGCTATGTTTTAACAATGGATTCAAATATTCAAAATCCATATTTAAATAATATATCTGAATTTAAAAATCTTGACAAACGAAGAAGTTTGGAAATAAGAATGTTTCAATTGCCGACATATATGCCTTTACCCTTAGATTACCGCACTAAAGAGCAAGTTGAAAAGGGAATTTAATAGGGAATTCAAACGACTATAACAATCAAAGAAAATAATAAAACAAGGTGTTTACAAAGAACCCCGTGGCTGTCGCAAGCATCCGTGCTTGTGCCTTTCCAGGAAGATTAGAACAGGAGTTCGAGGTGCTTCCTAATGATGTTATCGAATGGGTACCTCGCCCTTTCAGGGCTTACTACGGATATGTGTTATTCGGCAGGACTATGTCCTGCCTTGATGAAAGGTCACCTCCGCTGGCGCAAGCATCCGTGCTTGTGCCTTTCCAGATGCAGTTTAGAACAGAAGTACGAGGTGCTTCCTTATGATGTTATCGAATGGGTACCTCGCCCTTTCAGGGCTTACTACGGATATGTTATATTCGGCAGGACTTTGTCCTGCCTTAATAAAAAACCCCTTCGAGGTTTGAGTAGTTTTATATTTTGGGGGAATAGGACTGTATGGATACTATGGTTTGGATTGGTTACATTAGTTCCGTAGGGACGCGGTAGGATAGCTATTATCGAATGGGAACTTCGCGCTTTCAGGACTTACTACGGATATGTGTTATTCGGCAGGACTTTGTCCTGCCTTGATGAAAAGGCACCCCTGCGGGGTTTGGTAGTTTTATATTATGGGAGGATAGGACCGTATTGAAACTAGTATCTGGAATGGTTACATTAGTTCCGTAGGGACGCAGTTTAGGAAGGAAGTACAAAGTACTTCCATAAGAAGTCAAAATAATAAAAGCCCTGAAAGGGCGAAATAATAGAATGGGACAATCACTAGTTCAAAATTATGTACATATCGTATTCAGTACAAAATATAGGGAAGAGCTAATTTTTCCGCCTTATGATAAAGAGCTATATGCCTATATAGGTGGTGTTTGTAAGAAGTTGGATTGTCCGGTTTTAATCGTTGGAGGTTATACTGACCATGTACATATTTTGTGTATGTTATCCAAGAAACTGGCGTTGATGACTTTAGTGCAAAAAGTTAAGGCACATTCAAGTAAATGGATAAAAACAAAGGATGAAAGTTTAGCAAATTTGTTTTGGCAAGACGGATACGGGGCCTTTTCTGTTAATCCAGCTCAGGTTGATGTGGTGACCAACTATATTAAAAATCAGCATGAACATCACCGCAGCAAGGATTTTAAGGAGGAGTATCGAACAATGTTACAAGAATATGAGGTTGACTATGATGAAAACTATGTATGGGATTAATTTTCTTTCCTTTTCAGGGCTTACTACGGACTTTTGTTATTCGGAAGGATTACCTCTCTTACTTTAATCCTACCTAATTTTGCCACGTGGGATTTGTTTACTTTTGAATCGTGAAGCGTTTTCTACCATTTTTGGCATGGGCGGCTACCTATAAAAAAGCCTATGTAACAAAAGACCTGATTGCAGGGCTTACCGTGGGGATTGTTTTGGTTCCGCAGGGCATGGCCTACGCCATGATCGCTGGATTGCCTCCGGTATATGGATTGTATACGGCCTTGGTTCCCGTTTTGACCTATGTGTTTTTGGGGACTTCGCGCAAAGTAGCCATGGGACCTGTAGCCATGGATTCCCTTTTGGTGGCCGCGGCATTGGGCACCTTTGCGATTTCGGATATATCGGAGTACATCGGCTTGGCCGTAGTATTGGTCTTGATCGCCGGGGCAACCCAACTTTTGATAGGAATATTCAGGATGGGATTTTTGGTAAATTTTTTATCAAAACCCGTAATCAGTGGGTTTACATCGGCAGCGGCCATTATCATTATGATTAGCCAGTTAAAGCATTTACTGGGAATCTCTGTCCCAAATAGCAATCATTTCCATGAAATAGCAACCATGACACTGCAAAAAATAGGGGAGACCAACCCCTATGATTTAGGATTGGGTGTCCTTGGAATCCTCATTATATTGGGATTTAAAAAATGGAAAAGAAGTTTTCCGGCAGTGCTTTTAGTGGTCGTACTTGGAATATTGGCCGTCTATTATTTTGGTTTGGGCGACTACGGGTTGGAATTGGTAGGTGAGGTCTCCAAAGGTCTGCCCTCTTTCTCATTGCCCAAGATTACCTTTGAGAATTTTAAAATGCTTTGGCCCATGGGGGTCGCTTTGGCCTTGGTAGGATATTTGGAGACCATATCCATTGGAAAGGCCATGGAAGATAAAAGTGGGGAGGAAACTATGGACGCAAACCAAGAATTGGTAGCCTTGGGGGCATCGAATATGTTAGGTTCCTTCTTTCAAGGCTATGCCTCCACGGCAAGTTTTTCACGATCGGCCATAAATCAGGAGTCTGGTGCAAAGACGAATTTAGCGGGTCTTTTTAGTGTCATTCTGGTCGTGCTTACCTTATTGTTTTTTACACCTGTTTTCCAATACCTTCCCAATACGGTGCTGGCGAGTATCATTATGGTCTCCGTTTTTGGATTGATCGATTTGGAATATGCCAAGTATTTATGGGAGGATCGCAAGGATGAATTCGCGGTACTGCTTGTCACGTTTTTGGTCACACTTTTTATTGGGATCACGCATGGTATCGTGGTGGGTGTGCTGTTATCATTACTGTTGATGGTCTACCGAACCTCAAAGCCTCATTTTGCGGAGTTGGGGAATTTGAAGGGATCCGATTATTATAAAAATATCAATCGGTTTAACGATGAGGTCATCATCAGAAAGGATTTGCTTATTGTGAGGTTCGATTCCCAACTCTATTTTGGAAATTCGGGCTACTTTAAGAAGAAAATGCTAAAACAGATAAAGAGCAAGGGATCTGATTTAAAAGCGGTTATTCTGAATGCCGAAGCCATGACCTATATTGACGCCACAGGGGCGGATGTCCTTTCCAAACTGATACACGAAATCCATGACATGGGGCTACAGTTTTACATCGCCGGCGCCATTGGCCCCATGCGGGACATCATTTTTACCACCAATATTATCAATGAACTCCAAAAGGAGTATCTTTTTGTAACCACCAAGGAGGCAGTCGACTATTTTGACAACGTTTCTCAATTGTCCCAACTAGGGGCGAGGGTCGCCCATGAAAACAAAAGGACACGGTAGAGACTTTTTCAAGCAAATGGGCTTTATGATAGAAATCATATAATTGGATATTTCTCCTTCCTATTTTTAACCAATTATTTGAAGGCTTATAAAGCCCTTTAACTAAAGCCATAAGTACAACCTGTTAAATTGAATGTCTATGAAGACCCTATTACCTTTAGTCAATTGGAGCAACGGTATTATCATGATCGGTGTTTTTGCCGCAGTCGTGATTGCCCTTGTTGTGGTAACCCTTAGCCTTATGAACAGCGGAAAGGGAAAACAGTCTTAGATAATTATCCTGGATTGAACGCATTATTTTGTATTTTTAAGCAAACGGGATGTAAGGGTGTTTTTCCAAAGTAATTTGGTTAGACCATTTTCATTCCTCTTATTTAAAGTATGCTGAAAAGTTTTATTAAACGCATTGGAGTGATGAACTTTATCGTGCTCCTCGTCGTTCTCTCCATTATTATCGTCTCCGAAGTCATGTTTTTACAAGGACAAAAATTGGAAGCGATTTTTATAGCATTTTGGGCACCTACCATTTTGGGCTTTATGAACTATTTAAAGTTTAGGAAGTAGTGGAGGTAGTATTGGTGTATTCCATTATTGTTGGGATAGTTTTTGTCCTATGGGTGTATTTTGTGATACGCATGTATCACAAATTAAAGGATTAAGCCTATTCATAGGTTTCCTCGCCCTTTAGACTCAGTACGCTCTTCGCACTTTTTCGAACATATGCCTCCACGATTCTTTGGGTCTCCAAGGTATTTCTTTGCCTGGTAAGATAGGCTTCAAAATTATCCTGGTTGAAGAGCGGGGTATCTTTGGGAACATAGCCGTACCCCATATATAGGTTTTCTTGTACGAGTACAAAACTGTTCTCTTCCGGGTTCCTGCCCTTTAATTTTATGACGTAATCTGATTTTGCCTCGCCCAGGGATCGTATGGCAATACCTACACGCTCATTGTACGTTTCCAAATGACCGATATCCGAACAGATACCTATGCAATTCTTTATCCTAAAATGTGAACAGGTATCCACGTGGTCCTGCAAATGACAGTATTTTGGACAGAGTCCAAAGCTTTCGCACAAGGTTTCCATAAAGGCCCTACATTCGGGAATACTGTATAGAACCAGCAGCGGATTGGGTGCCATGTTGATTTTGTTATAGGCCAAATGTATGATCCCGTTTCGGTCCTCATAACTGAAAATGGCATACTGCTGTATTTTTCGTTTTTGGGCGCGGTTGAATTTGGGATAATGTCTTTTGATTTCTGCCGATTCCAATAGCAGCGCGATTAATTCGTTTCCTGTTTCCTCAAAGTCCAAGTAGGCCGTTTCCGAACACAAGGAAATTTCCTTGGTGGATTTATCATAAAAGTGGCCCAGTACCCTTTTTTTAATGTTTATGGCCTTTCCAACATAGATAATCGTCCCTTTTGAATCCTTAAAATAATAGATGCCCGGTGTGGAGGGCAATTTCTGGAACTCGGATTTGGGTAGGGAAGGGGGCAAGGTAATTTCCTGTGATCTGGCGTTTAAAAAGGACTTAAAAACGGTGTCGGCATCGTGGGTCCGTAACAGTTTGTGGAACAAAAGCATGGTGGCATGGGCATCCCCACGCGCCCTGTGCCTGTCAGATAGTGGTATCCCTATGGATGAACACAATTTACCAAGACTGTAGGAATGATAACCGGGGAGTAGTTTTCTGGACAACCTAACTGTGCACAACTTCTTTCTTGAAAACTCCATCCCAATGAGTTGCAGTTCATTTTTTATGACATTGTAATCAAAGTTTACACTGTGTGCCACAAAAATGGCACCTGATGTAATTTCTAGTATTTTGGGAGCAATCTCTTCGAGCTTCGGGGCGTTCCTGACCATATCATTATCTATGCCTGTTAGTCCGGTAATAAAGAAGGGAATATCACATTCCGGATTTACCAAGGTGGTAAACTCATCTACCACCTCATTCCCATCGTATTTAAAAATGGATATTTCGGTAATCCTATTACCCTTGATTCCGTTGCCGGTGGTTTCTATGTCTACGATGCAGTACAAAATAGCGATTGAAAAAGACCACTTTAAAGTTAGTTCAATTTACTGAAAGGGGAATGGAGCTTGGTTGTGAAATACTTATTTCGACCTTTCCAAATGTACGATAATGGATTTGCTGATGGGCGTATTGCTTTTATCCGCATAATGGTTGTGGGGCACCACCATATTGGCTTCCGGGAAATAGGCTCCCAGATTCCCTTGCGGGATATTATAAGGGACGATCAAAAATTTTTGAGCACGTCGCTCTACCGCATCATAGTTGCTGACCAGGTCCACGATGTCCAAGGTGTTATAGCCGAATCTTTCCATATCCTTTTGGTTCATGAAAAGCACACGGCGTTCGTTCGTAACACCTCTGTAGCGGTCATTGAGACCGTAGATAGTGGTATTGAACTGGTCATGGGAACGTATGGTCATCAATAAAAACTCATGGGGTTTCAAATCGTGTGCCGCTAAGTTGCAAATACTGAACTGGGCCCTACCGTTTTTCAGTTTACTGAAATCGAGTTGCCTAACGTTGTTGGGTAGGTAATAGCCCGTTCCTTTGGACGCTTTTTGAACCGATTCGAATCCCTTCAACGTTTCGGACATCTTTTGTCTGATACCATCATAATCCTTGCCCAAATCTTCCCAAGCTACCGGATGCTGGTTTTTGAAATAGGCCTGGGCAATGCCCCCGATAATTTCAGGCTCACTTTTTAAATGTTCCGATTTTGGTTGCAGTACGCCTTTGGTTCTGTGTACTTTCCCCATACTGTTTTCAACGGTCAGGAATCGGTCCTTACCATTATGATTGTCTTTTTCGGACCGACCCAACGTGGGTAAGATCAAGGCCGTTTTTCCCGTAACCAAGTGACTCCTGTTCAATTTGGTACTAATCTGTACGGTAAGTTCACAGTTTTGAAGCGCTTCCGCGGCATATTGCGTGTCCGATATGGCGGAAACAAAATTTCCACCCAGGCCGACAAACACCTTGGCCTTTTCTTCGTGCATGGCCTCCAAGGCCTTTACGGTATCCAACCCTTCCTTGATTGGAGGTGCAAAACCAAAAACACCTTCTATAGACTCATTCAGTTCTTTAGAAACGTGATGCATAATACCCACCGTGCGATCTCCTTGTACATTGCTATGTCCCCGGACCGGACAGGTCCCTGCGCCTGGTTTACCTAAACTTCCCTTACTAAGTAATAGATTTACACATTCCTTGATATTGTCCACGCCATTTTTGTGTTGGGTAAGTCCCATAGCCCAGCAAATGATGATTTTGTTTTTTTCCGATAAAAGGGAAACAGCTTCGTCAATGATGTCCTCATGGATTCCACATCGTTCCAAAAGTTCATCCTCCTTGTGGCGATCTAGGTCCTTCAGGAAACTATCAAATCCTTGGGTATAGGTTTCGATAAAGTGGTGATCGAACACTTTTTTCCCGCTATTTTCCAGATGGGCCAACTTTTTCATGATCAGTTTTAGCAAGGCAACATCTTCATTGATTTTCACCTGAAGATGGATATCCGTCAATGAGGTGCCCTTTGTGATACCTGTTAGGGATTGTGGATCTTTAAACCGAATCAATCCGGCCTCTGCCAAGGGATTGATACTGATGATTTTTCCACCGTTCTTTTTACACTTTTCAAGTGCGGAAAGCATTCTGGGATGATTGGTCCCCGGGTTCTGCCCCATAACGACAATCACTTCCGCCGCATCAAAATCCTCCAATTTTACAGACCCCTTTCCAATGCCTAAGGTTTCGGACAAGGCGACCCCGCTACTTTCATGGCACATGTTGGAACAGTCCGGCATGTTATTGGTGCCAAAGGCACGCACGAATAGTCCGTATAGGAAGGCAGCTTCGTTACTGGACCGCCCCGAAGTATAGAAAATAGCTTCGTCCGGGGATTCCAAGGATTTCAGATATTGGGCAACTGCATGAAAAGCGGCGTCCCAGGAGATGGGTTCGTAATGGATACTTCCTTCCCTTAAAATCATAGGTTGGGTCAATCTACCGCTCTTACCAATTTTAAAATCTGACCAAGTTGAAATTTCCTCGACACTGTATTTTTTAAAAAAATCGGCGTCTACCTTTTCGTAGGTGGCCTCCTCTGCAAGGGCTTTTGCCCCATTTTCGCAATATTCCCCAAGATTGGAAGGTTTTTCCGGGTCCGGCCAGGCGCAACCCGCACAATCGAATCCGTCTTTTTGGTTCATTTTGGAGAGTGTGCCCAAGGCTTCCAAAGCTCCCATTTCCTTGAACGTATGTTGTAGCGCAACCTTAATGCCGGGAAATCCTGCGGCAAATTCTTTGGATTCTGTAAGTGTGATGCCGGTAAACCGAGTGTCACCGGTAAGGGAAATATTTCGTTTGAATGGGGAGGCCATACATGATTCTTTCCCACTAAGGTATTATAAAGATTGGAAAAGAAGTGTCGCCAACACTGTTGTTGTTACGCCAAACGGATGGTGAGGGAAATTAGTTGGAATCCTCCACGGCCTCTATTTCTACAAACCGCTCATTACTATTTTGATCAAATACCTTTACGCTGTCCTTAATGACAAATTCAGAAACCAAATCAGTTTCCTTGTTACAGGAGGTTGAAAAAATCAGCATAACAAAAACAAGCAACGCTAGGGTAGGGAACTTGAAAAGGCGTATTTTCATTTAAATTGCTATGGGTAAATGAATATTTGGCTAAATGGGTCGGCCAAAAATAGATTTTGAATTTGTTTTCACGATTAAAAGAGCAATTTTTTCGATGAAATGCACACCAAAAGTTATTAAGACAAATTGTTAATAACTTTTAATGCGGGTAATAAGGTAATACACCAAAACAGGATAAAATATTAAAAAAAGGAAAAATGAACTATAAAATACCATTGCTTCTGCTCCTAATGTGCATGGGAAGTGGCCAAGTAAGGGCACAACAAGAAGAAACCAACATCGTGCTGATCACCTTGGACGGTTTTCGTTGGCAAGAACTTTTTACCGGTGCAGATTCGCTTTTGGTGGCCAATAGTGATTATGTGCAGGATACGACGGATTTAAAACGGTTGTTTTGGAAGAAATCTTCTGGAGAGAGAAGGAAGGCCCTACTGCCATTTATTTGGAACGAGGTGCCAGCTATGGGGCAGATATATGGAAATAGGAGTTTGGGAAATAAGGTGGATTTGACCAATTCCATGTGGTTTTCCTACCCGGGATATAATGAGATATTGACCGGAAGGGCGGATGATGAGAAAATTACAAGCAATGACATAGTGCCAAACCCCAATAGGACCATTTTGGAAATAGCCAACGAAGACCAAAGATATCAGGGTAAGGTGGCGGCCTTTGGTAGCTGGGATGTTTTTCCCTATATCATTAATGAGGAACGGTCAAGGGTTCCGGTCAATGCAGGTTTTGATCTGGCCCATGGTGATTCCCTAACTGATAGGGAGCAATTCCTGAACGAATTGCAACCCAAGGTGCCCAGTCCATGGGGTTCCGTGAGATTGGACGCTTTTACACATCATTTCGCACTCGAAGAAATGAAAAAGAACCATCCAAAACTGACATATATCGCCTATGGGGAAACGGACGATTTTGCCCATGATGGGGATTACGGCGCTTATTTGAAATCGGCCCAAACCACCGATATGTTCATTAAGGAGTTATGGGATTATACCCAATCCGATTCGGTATATAAGGACAATACCCTGTTTTTGATTACTTCGGACCATGGCCGGGGCTCTGTGCCGTTGGATACCTGGAGAAGTCATGGCTCCGATGTACTAGGAGCGGGAAGTGTATGGTTGATAGCCTTTGGAAAGGGTATAACGGCCAAAGGGGAAATAAGGTTAAAGGAACAGTTGTATAGCAATCAGATAGTGCCAACCCTACTTGAAATTTTGGGTCTACCTATAGATGCATCCATAATTAAGGGAGAGGTTTTTGATTTCACTGAACGTTGATTTATAGGTTTTGCAAATGCTTTTTGAGTAAAATCAACAGAGGTTGTAATTACAGATTTACTTGAATTTCTCGAACTTTGAGAGCTTGTTCCCGCAATAAATTCTGGAAAATAACAACAGTTCTTTCTTGGTATTCCTCTGGAATTCTGCCTCCGATCATCCAATTTTTTTTGATAAACCGCTTGTCGTTCAATTTAAACTCATTGCAAAGGCAAGTGAGGGCAGCCTCGCGCGTGGAGTCGTTCATGTTACTGAACATGGTCTTAATATTTTTTATCATCGGTATGGATGGTCGATTTCCAAATATAAATAAATATTAAAACCATAGCCCTCTTTTTAATCAACAGGTTTTTAACATAGTTGCCTCCTATGGGATTACAAGTGGTTGGTTTGAAAGCGGTACTCGTTGTCAATCAAGATACATAAGGTTTTAAATACTTCGATTTTGTCCAATTATTAAATTTGTGCTCGAACACATTTTTTGTATCATTGCTACGTTGATGATGTACCTTCCAAATCAATTAGTTTCTGGTATTAAACCAATACGTTGAGCAAATTCAAAGAGATTGGAATTTTGATAGATAAAGAAATAAAAATAGTGGCACCGGGTAGAACTTGCCTTTTTGGGGACCATCAGGATTACTTGGGACTTCCCGTAATTGCCTGTGCCATTGATCGCCATATTTTTCTGAACGCCACGCGCAACGATTCCAAAGTTTTTAGGATTCGGATGCAGGATATCGATTCCAAAAGGGATATTCCAATTTCGGAGGAATTCCGGTCTTTGGAGGCCCGGGATTATTTCGCCTCGGCACTTCGCGTTTTAAGACGTGAGGGGTGTCTCCCAAACAGGGGCTACGATGTGGATATTACAGGGAATATCCCCATTAATTCCGGGAATTCCAGCTCCTCGGCGGTTCTTTTGGCATGGATTTATTTTTTGATAGAGGCTTTTGGTATTGACAGACCGGTCGATCGGGAGTTTTTGGCGGAGCTGGGATACAGGGCCGAAATCTTGGAGCATAGGGAACCTGGTGGCATGATGGACCATTTTAGTATTGCCATGGGCGGGGTTGTCCATATCAAAACAGAGGCACCTTTTGAATGCAGTACCATCGGTTCTAAATTGCATGGAATGGTGACAGGGGTATCTGGGGTTCCCAAGGAAACTGTGGGGCTTTTGGGAAGGGTTAAGGGAAATGCCCAAAAGGCCATTCAAATAGTTTCGGATAAATTCAATGATTTTAATATTCACAAGGCCACCATTTTGGACCTAAAAAAATATGGTCCCCTACTGCCGTTGGATTTGGTGCCTTATTTTGAGGCGGCCATCGAAAATCACCATATTACACAAATGGCCTTGTTGGAATTTCAAAAACCGAATCTGGATTTACAGGAAATTGGTAAGTTGATGACCGCCCATCACTCCTTATTGAAGGATAAATTAAAAATTACCGTCCCCAAAATCGATGTCATGATCGATGCCGTTTTGAAACAGGGTGCCTACGGGGCTAAAATTGTGGGCTCCGGTGGTGGCGGTAGTATCGTGGTGCTAACGAAACCTGGTACTGAAACTAAAATTGTTGACGCACTGCTGTCCGTTGGCGCCAAGGAAGCATATACCATACAGGTCGACCCCGGGTTGCGCGTCCAAAACACGACCCATTCTAATAATTAAAACCGTATCGCAATGAACTCAAAATCCAGAAGAAATTTTATTAAATCCGCCTCCATAGCGGCCACAGGAACGGCCCTTTGGCCACAATTTTCAATGGGAATGCATTTTTCCGCGCAAAAGCTCCGTGTTGGTATGATCGGTGTCGGATTGCGTGGCACCAATCACCTTAGAAATTTATTGATGCGGGACGATGTACTTGTTACCGCTATCTGCGACGTAGATCAAGCCCGAACGAAAATTGCCCTGGATATGATTTCCGAAAAGGGCGATACCAAGCCACAGGTTTTTGGAAAGCACGATTTGGACTATAAAAATCTTTTGGAAAGCAAGGAAGTGGATGCGGTTATCATTGCGACCCCTTGGTTATGGCACACCCGCATGGCCAAGGATGCCATGCAAGCGGGCAAGTACGCCGGCTTGGAAGTTTCAGCCGCAAATACCATGGAGGAGTGTTGGGATTTGGTGAATACCCATGAGAGCAGCGGTACCCATATGATGATCTTGGAGAACGTAAACTATAGGAGGGATATCCTGGCGGTTCTAAATATGGTCCGTCAGAATGTTTTTGGTGAATTGGTTCATTTTAGATGTGGTTATCAGCACGATCTAAGGGGCGTTAAGTTCAATGATGGAAAGGAAGCCTATGGTGTAGGGGTGGAATTTGGGGAAAAGGGAATTTCCGAAGCAAAATGGCGTACCCAACATTCCTTGTTAAGGAATGCCGATGTATATCCTACCCATGGAGTAGGGCCCATAGCCGCTATGTGCGATATCAATAGGGGGAATCGATTTGTGTCCCTTACCTCCCACGCCACCAAGGCAATTGGCTTGCATAATTATATTGTGGCAAAGGGCGGGGAAGATCATCCAAATGCCAAGTTGAAATGGAAACAAGGGGATGTTATTACCACCACGATCGATACTTCCAATGGCGAGACCATAATTGTTACCCATGACTGTAACCTACCAAGACCATATTCCTTGGGCTTTAGGGTACAGGGTGCCAATGGTCTCTGGGAAGTGGATGGCAACCGAATGTATGTTGAGGGACAATCAGAGCCTCACAAATGGGATGCGGCGGATGAATGGTTAAAAAAATATGACCATCCTCTTTGGGTAAAATTTGGTGAATATGCCAGCGGGGCGGGTCATGGAGGCATGGACTTTTTTGTGATAAACGCCTTTGTGGAATCTGCCAAAGCGAATATTGCACCGCCCATGGATGCTTACGATGCCGCAGCTTGGAGTGCCATTACACCCTTGTCCGAACTATCCATTGCCAATAATGGCGAACCCCAGGATTTTCCTGATTTCACGAGGGGCAATTGGGTAAAAAGGAAACCTTATAATTGGATGAAGGACACTTTTTGAATCCCAGTTTTCTCAACTATTAAAATAGTTTAAGAATTTTTATTGGCACCGTCAAAGGGTTTAATACTCCGAGGCTTGCCTCGAAATTAAAAATTTGTTTCCTGCGAATGCCTCGTGGGCTTTCCCCGAGGTAGTTTACTTAGGTGGCTTTTATCTAGGGGATTTTTCTCCTAATAAATCCGCTTGTTTCTAATCGCTAAAACTAATCCTTTCTCTGATTTCCCCGTTCTCCCTGTGAATGATGACATCCGCATTATATTTCCGTGCCAATCTTTTTGCTTTTTCCAAGGCCGTACGCTGTTTTTGGTGCTTGCTGGTAATGCGCTTATTTCCTTCGCGGCGAACGGCCCAACCATCTTCGTAAGGAACCACATGTTGGTGCCAGGTCCTTGTTCTATTGAGGCTTCGGGAGCTATTAAAAAAGACTTCCAGGAGTTCGATTAGAGTACGTGCAATGGATTTTTCCGAGGGCATTCTGATTTTTTTTTTGATTGTACCTAAGATAGCATTAATACTTAATCCTACCATTTTTTACATATTTGCTTGCACGACTTCCTAAAATACGGTGAAGCAGAAAGCCACCATTAAGGTGGCTTTCAATTAGTGGAAGTCAGATTTTTATTTTTTAATGCTAATACAAAAACAAAAGATTCTGGTCCATTGGTTAAACACTTAGTTCTTCATACTTGCTGTACTGTAAGGATGCATTTGCCCCATTTTTCTTTTTCTTGACCCAAATCAATTGATTTGGTTTCCAGAGTAACTCATCATTTTTTTCGGGATCCATGATGATAAGGTGAAGCCATTCATTGGCAATCAAGGATTTTAACGATTCGTTTTTATCCAATATCTTGTTCACTCTTTTAAGTGGGGCATTGATCACTACGGTCAGCCTTAATGGTGGGTGATACGGGGTATCCTTTTCATCATAAAGGGATTCCCAAGGCAACCCACGTTTTAGGTCGCCCCCATTGCCCTGTACCACGCCAAATTTTCCAGTGATGTTATGAGAGGTCTTTGTTCCTGCACCAAAAGCGTCATTATCCACGGTGGAGAAGTAATAATGGTTGTTTATCCATTGGGTGACGACCATGGGCCCTTGCATGATGGCTTCTAGAGCCTTTCCTTCAGGATCGGTTTGCCACTCGTAGGAGTGGAGAAAGCATCGCCCGTCCAGATTGTGGTTTTGCGTCAATTTTCTTGGGCCAATGACGAAACTGGCGTTTTTGGCAAGTCCCCATTCCGGTCTTGTTTCCCCCCAATTGCTTGCATTCAATTGAGCTTGGGAGACACTGTTTTTGGTTCGTCCCAATCTTTCCTGCGTTGCAGAAATCTGGGCGTTTTTCAGGTTTATCTTGAGATTTTCCAAGGCTTGATGGTGCGATCGAGGTTCATCGGCATCAAAAAGCACGATCTCATCAGTCGTGGTATTGTGTTCGGCTCCCATAAAATAGGTCGATTCGGGAATATTTACGCCGTGCTGTTTGGACAGTACTTCCCTGACCTCCATATCATTGGCAAGTTTTGCCAACATCCGTGCATTGTGCCTTCCCGGGGTTGCCGCGCAGGCACCACAGTCCAGACTGGAACCAAAGGGGTTGTTGGCAGAATGGCTTCCATGGCCCGCGAAGACCACAAGAGGAGCAAAGTCTTTCCAGCCCATTAGGTCGAATGCCGATTTAACGATAGCTACTTTTTCGGTCAGGGGGATAGAAACGTTTTTAGACTCTTTGTAGTCCGAATTATGTATGTCTGGAGTACAAAGCGCTTCATATACATTCCTATTCTTATTGTTCCAACCGTAAATCGTTTTGGAAAATAGTGTCCGTGCCGTAAGGTTAAGTCCGTAAAGAAATCCTGAACCTTCCACAAACCCAAAGGTGGAAGGCAACATATTCTTCATCCGCTTTAGAAAATAGTTCCAAGAGGAACGTACCTCATTTTTGTGGTCCAGATGATTTTTGGAAGCTTCCTTGTCTTCTTTGGTATTTTCCGAAACCAGATAACAGGATTCCAAAATGGGCGGACAGGCTTTTTGTGACAATCCGTTCTTTGGGTTTTCGTAATCCATGGCTATACCAAAGAAACCCGCATACCCAAAAGTTTCATAGTTGCCCTGTAATTCCACATGCCTGCGGATGAGTTCTGACCTAGTATCTATACAGAAAACCATCTGTGCATCGGGTATTGAATCTTCGCTTTTTGAAACGCCGATATCCGACTTTTTTAGGGTCTGTAACAATTCTTTTTGCCAACTTCTTTCCCAAGCCATCAGCCATATATAGTGGAGTTCATTGGTTTGGTCTTTCGTATTGTCCGATATATCCTTATGTACAAGTCCGAATCCCAACTTTTTATTCGCCCAAAGTCGTACGGCCAAATAGTCCTTAAGGTCGATTGGGGCCTCCTGTTGCCAAGCCTTGAGATTGTTCGCTCTGTGTTTTATGTAACCGGTCCATCCCGGCAAGGCCGCTAGATGTTGGGAAAAGGCTTTCAGGATCACTTCTTCGGGCAATCCATCCAACAACATTTTTAGGGCATCATCACTGGTTTTTGGAATCATGGTCAAACGTACAATACCTAAACTATCATCGTACGGTGCCAATTTTCTCCAAGCTTGATAAAATCCTTCCTGCTTATAGGGCATTTCCCATTCCGCCAAACCTTCGTCCATAAAGGAGGAAAGCCACTTTACCATGTAGCGGTCCAACGCATTTTCCTTATACTCCGTTCCCTTAGGGTTCTTTTTTGTCATTAGCTCCAAAGAATACTCAGGAGAATGGGAATACCCTTTCTCCCTTAACATATCCTTTATTTCGGAAATAGCTATAGCTCCGCTATCCAAGGCTTTTTTGTAAACCGCAGCCTTAGGGAACATTTGCGCCCTTAAGAGGTCCCCGGCTTCTTGGGTTGCCTGTAAAAAATGTCGGCCTTCGAAACCACTTAGGGGATTGGAGGTCACAAACGAATAGAGAGGCCATGTGTTTCCTACGTATTCCGTGGCCTTATCTACTAGTATATCGATGTCCAATTGATTCATGGTGTCAGTTTTTAAAATTTAAAAAGGTTTTTTTGGAGGGTTGTGACAAGTCCAGAAGTTTTACATAAAGCCAAGGAATCTTTCTATAGCTTCCAAGTTTCATGATAAAGAACCCCACTAGGAACACAATACCAAATACAATTTGAAAAGGTGTGATTTGGGTTGGTATGGCAATGATTTCCATCCCGGTCATAAAGGTGGTCACCAATTTATAGACAAGGGCATAGACCGCGATTCCTGAAATAAAAAGTACCGGGGACAATACCATTTTCTGCCATCCTTTGAGTGGATTAAGCTTTACGAGATTGTAGGTCATTTGTCCCACTGTGATGGCCGCTATCAGCGTAAGGAATATGCCACTGTCCCAAGTCAATCCTTTTCCGGTGAGTAGGGCAAAAAGGTAAGCGCCCAGTAAGCTGAATATTAAAACGATCAGCCCTTGGTACCATTTTATTCGTATGGATGGCGGGGATTTTGGATGAAGTTTTTCAACCTCTTCCCCGCTGGAGAGAAAAAGGGATGCTTTGTAAAACCCATGTAGGATAAGATGGGTAATGGCAGCATTGAAAAAACCAAGGCCGCATTGCATGATCATAAAACCCATCTGCGCAATAGTGGAACATGCCAAACGTTGTTTCACGTTGACTTGGATAAGTTTTGTAAACTGAGCTACGATGGCCGTAAGCCCGCCAATGATGAGCAGTATATCCAAGGTGTTGGATGCAACAATAATGGGCGCCAACAAGGTTAGAATTATTCCAGACCCGTTCACAAAACCTGCATGCATGAGGGCAGATGCAGGAGTAGGGGCCGTCATGGACGATAGTAACCATTTGTGAAAAGGGAAGATGGCAGACTGGATCAAAACGGCAACAATAATACAGAAAGCCGAAAGCAATAGGATGTATTTTGGAGTTTGTCCAATGGCATCCGTCCAAGCATCCAAGGTCATACTATTGTTATAGGCGGCGGGTAGCAATAGGCCTACCCCCAAAAGAAAACTACCTATTAAAAAGTAATTTCTTGCCAGTCTTTTGGCTTCCTTGGCCTCGTTCCATTCCGTATGAAATCCAATAAGTCTGGACATGACCAGACCCATAAGCGACCAGCCTAATAGTAACAGCAGGATATGCTTGGAAACAATAAAGAACTGTACAGAGAGCGTGAACGCTAGGCATAGTAACATAAATTTAAACCTCTGTCCGCGTTCTTTAAAATAGAATTTGGCGTAGGTGGCAATGATGGCGCTGAAAAAAGATACGGTCACTATAAGAAGCAAGGTGAAACCATTAATTCTAAACAGTTCTCCCCACTGCCATTCTGGAATAATTGGAAAGTGAACCAAGGAAAAAATTAGGTTGGCAAAGAAAATGACCCAAAATAAAACAGGGAATATATCCGTAAGCCAGGTTTTGCCAGTATGCTCGTTTGATGTATTTGTGAAGGTGGTTTGCTGTGGTGTCATCTAACTGTTATTTTATTCCTTCTTTGGCTCTTTCCTCTTCTTGCCCAATATTCTTCATACCACCCAATATGTGAACAAGGGCCGATAACCCAAAAATGAATGCACAAAGAAGTAATTGTTCCATAAAAATAAATTGGTTGAAATAGGAAAGTCCAATGAGTAAAATCATGGCGAGAACACCGAGCAAAGGGAGGACTGTTTTTTTATTTATTTGCATGATTTGATTTTAGAGTTAATGAAAAATTGGAAAGTAGCGGTCTTTAAAATTCGAATGAACTTTAGACTTAGTCGACAAACTTTAAACTGAGAGTACCGTTGATAGAAATGTTGGTGCCTTTGGCACGTGCTTCGTTGATGATTTCCTTTGCCAACTGTTTTTCCTTTATTAATTGCTGAATTCTGTCATCCAATCCGTGTGTATTACATTTATGGTTTCCTTCCCAAACCTGTAATCTTTGGATTTTATGAAAATTGATTTTTTCATCTATCAAGGCCGTAATGACATCGGATGCCTCGCTAGGCGTAAAAGTTCCATCCACTAGTTGGATCGTCTTTAGTTGTTTTTTGACTTTTGGTAATTCTTTAGTTTCCATGATTTTGAATTTTAACATTTTTCAGTGCAAAGATGAAGTATAATTATTATTAAATATTATTTATATTTATAATGATAAACATTAATTAATTTTATGAATTATACATTGCACCAACTTCATATCTTTCTTAAGATAGCTGAATTACAAAGTATTACGAAGGCTTCCGAAGAGTTACATTTAACCCAGCCTGCGGTATCGATACAGCTGAAAAATTTTCAAGACCAGTTTCCAATTCCCTTGACGGAAGTTGTGGGAAGAAGGCTTTTTGTGACGGATTTTGGGAATGAAATAGCCCAGGCGGCAGAGAAAATCTTGAATCAGGTTCAAGAGATCAATTACAGGACTATGGCATTTCAAGGAAGACTTTCCGGTCGATTAAAAATATCGGTTGTTTCTACGGGAAAATATGTGATGCCCTTTTTTATGTCGGATTTTATGAAGGAAAACCCAGGTGTGGACTTGATTATGGACGTTACCAATAAAACAAAGGTAGTGCGAAGTTTGGAAAGGAACGAGGTCGATTTTGCGTTGGTTTCCGTCTTGCCTGATAAGCTCAAAGTTTCGTCGGTGGCGTTAATGCCAAACAAGCTGTTTTATGTGAGCGATTATCAAAGGGAATTGCCTAAAAGTCATACCAAGCAATATCTTTTTGAAAAATTACCCCTCATATACAGGGAACCGGGCTCCGCTACTCGTAATGCCATGGAAGGGTTTATAACTGAAAACCGATATTCCGTCACTAAAAAACTGGAGCTGACCTCCAATGAGGCGGTAAAGCAGGCCGTTATTGCGGGGCTAGGATGTTCCATCATGCCTTTGATAGGCATTAAAAACTCGCTTAGGAACAACGAACTGAGAATCATACCCGTTAAAGGGCTGCCAATTATTACCACTTGGAACCTAATTTGGTTAAAATCTAAAAACCTTTCACCGGCAGCAGTCGCCTTCTTGGACTATTTAACCGAGAAAAAAGAGGAAATCATAAATGAAAAATTTAATTGGATCAAGGATTTTTAATGAATTAGGATCCTTCCTGTTTGTATATTTTGAATTGCCTGATGTTTTGATTTTGAGCGTTTATCTGTGGTGTTCCTTAGTGCCTTCCGTCCTGTAAATGAAAAGCTAATACGCTAGACGCTGGTTTTCCTATTTTATTTTGAAATTTTGACTTTAGTGAAGGAGCGAGCTTGCCGCGCTGGCCTAAGAAGCCCGACGGCGTAACAAAAAAAGCCACCCAACAGGTGGCTTTTGGAGTGGAGCCGGAGGGTCCAGAACTAACCTTTCAAACCGCTATAAAAATGGGCTGTTCAGCTATCCTAAAAATTTATGCTCACCGAATAGGTAACTACTTCCAAAAAAAGCAGGTTCGATTCCTTAAATATCTTCAAATAGGCGCAAACTTCCGGAGTGTGATGTTCGGTTAATCATCATGATTGTTGTCCCAAAAATCGTTCGTTTTATAAGACTGCTGACAATTTTGACTTTAGGCAGACGGAACCACTTTTCATAACGTTCATTCTTGCTCTCGGTGCTTAATTTTTTACTTTTATTTTTACCTTATCCTCGGTCATATTCGAGAATTCATCTTCCGCCGTAAAAATCAATTCGAAATCCCCCTCCTGATTTGGCAAACCTGATAACTTCATGCTTTCACTATCAAATTCCAACCATTCTAATTCATTTTGATTAATACTTAAGGTTAATTCTTTGTCATCTATGTCTTTAAAATAATCTAAGGGAATTTGTAATTCAAGTTGCTCGCCAACCTGCAATGTTATATCAGAAAGCGGATTATAAACAAAAGGCTTAAATACTTTTGAAGTACTTACCCAATAAATATCCGATTCAATTAAATTGAATCCATCGGTTTCTAAGCGAGTAAAAAATAAAAATTTGTTGTCGACACTTACAAATGGCCTTCTCTCCCAATCGACAGTGTTAATCGTTGTGTTTAATGATTTTGGTTCAGTCCAATTTCTATTGGAACCTCTATAACTAATAAAAAGATCTGGAGGGTTGTCATCTGCCACATACCTGCTAAAAACCATATAACTCTCATCAGGGGAAATAAAAATACTCTCTTCATCTCGCTCAGTGCAAACAGAATCAATACGTTCAGCATTTAAATACTCTCCGTTATCCAGTTTTGAAAAATATAAATCGGCCAATCCATTTCCGTTTCGGTTGGACGAAAAATAAATTGTGCCGTCAGATGTCATTGAAGCCGTAGATTCCCTGGCTATTGAACTAATGGGGGCCTCTATTTTTTTTGGATTATCCCAGTGATCATTTTTCTTAGTTATAACCCAAATATTGGTGAGATAATTATCTGTTTTAGAGCTACTTTTTGCAAATAATATGGATTTTCCATCCGCTGAAAAATATGGAAGAAATGCGCTTTCATCTTTTAAAGGAGTAACTAATCAGTGCTGATAAAGTTGTCAATTCATTTGGATCCTACGAAAGATTATCGGATCTTTCGGTTATCGAAAAGGATAAGTTCATATCGGAGTTATTGGTTCGTTTGGAGAATCTTGAGCGTGCGAACCGTCGTTTGGCCGACCGTGTTGTTGAACTTGAGGGACTTTTGGTCAAGTA
>NZ_MDGL01000155.1 GCF_002742265.1 Maribacter sp. 4G9 | reverse complement strand
CCTCTGCTGACTTCTCCATGTAGCTACACGTAGCTTTGGAGACCTCCCCAGGTAATGGCATCTTCTTTCCCCCGATCCCTGCCGTATCTACATTAATGCATCTTTTGTACTCGTTGGGCGTTACAATGATGTGCTTGCTTACCCATGCATAAATGCCTCATATACGGTTCCTGTTCGTCAGTACCGAGTTTTGTAGTCTCGCTTTCTTCAGATGTAACCTCGCGGTTACCACCCTTGCGACTTACTAATGCTTCCAGACGTTACTCCAGCGCATAAGGGACTTACACCCTCTAAATAAATTCTTATATTGCTATAAGATAAAGATGCCCATACTGGGCACACACAATGTATATAAAAAATAGGCGAAACAGTAATAAAATCAAGGCTTTTGGCTCGTTTCAAAGTTTGTGCTTAACCGAAAGTTTAGTGCTTCGTAATCGCCTACTTTTCATATACTAACCGATGATGTACAATTCACCTAAAGGTGAACCCAAGTCGCTACATTGTCGCCAAAGGCTCCAATTCCCGCCCCTTGGGATTTGTACATCATCGCAGGGCCATGCCAGTTTGCATAATCCGTAGGATGAGGGACCATCCAACCTATCACCTTTAGGCGCCATCGAGGAAAACTGTACATATCAACGGCTATATGCAACCTGGCCACGTTCAACACGTATTTGTAAATTTATCCCAACAAGTTGCGTAAATTTAAAATCCGTAACGTGGCTTCACATAGCCCTGCGTTGTAGGTAAGCTAAAAAAATGAAATTCGACAGTAAAAAAGACATCTTATTTAGTGTTATAATCCTTGGAATTTGCATATTCCTGACAGGGATTATGATTTTGGACGTTGTTAGCGGTAAAATGGAAACGGTAGGATATTGGCCTCTAGTTTTAGTGTTCAGCGTTGTCGGACTACTTCTGTGGTTATATTTCGGGACAAATTATGAATTATCAAAAACGGACGGATTGATTTATAGAAGTGGACCTTTTAACGGAAAAATAAATACGGACTGGAAAGGACGGTCAAAGTGAACCACTAAAAACGGATTAAAGTGAGCATAGCAAACTAAGTGCTCAAAATCGATTCCATTGTGGTTAAATTTACTATTTATTTATTTGTTTTTTACGCATTGATTCTCCCTTTATATTGATTCTATGTGCGGTGTGAACCAGTCTATCTAAAATGGCATCTGC
>NZ_MDGL01000154.1 GCF_002742265.1 Maribacter sp. 4G9 | reverse complement strand
CACCATTGCCGACGCCATATTGGACAGGATCGTGAACTCCTCTCACAGGTTGGACCTAAAAGGGGAAAGCTTAAGAAAAGGAATTTTAAAAAACGATTGACACATTTTTTTGTATTATTGAAAGATCTTTCAAAGTGGCACTGTTTGACCGAAACAGGTGGCACCATCACTCCGAAATAGCCACCGTATCTACATACTTACCCTTTTGGTAATCTTAGGGCGTTACAATGATGTGCTTGCTTACCCAAATAAATATGCCTCTGTATACGGTTCCTGTTCAGCCTGTCCTGAGCGAAGCCGAAGGGTCAGTACCAGAATTTGTAGTCCTGCTTTCTTCAGATGTAACCTCACGGTTACCACCCTTGCAGCTTACTAATGGTCCAAGGCGTTACCCTTGCCCATGAGGGACTTGCACCCTCTAGATCAATTAACTACATTTCTGTAGTTAAAAGATGCCCATGCTGGGCACACACAACGTATAAAAAAAATTGCTACATTGTGCTAAATCAAAGGTCGTTGCGCTTTTGGTACGTCTGATTTTCCTGCGGAAAATCCTCGCACGTAAACCCGCAACTATTCTTAGTGTGCCAAGAATCAGTCACGGCAATAAACTGACTGAATGCTGTAAGTAAGATGATGGTAGGTCCATCGAGGTCGTTGTATAGGCGATGGCTTCAAACCACCTAAAGGTGCTTTGATTAATAGTCTTGGTACTGAGCGTTTAGGAGAATCTAGTCCAAGAGATTAGCAGGTAAGATTAAAGGAGTTGAACGAAAGTGAACCACTGACGAGGTGTCGAGAAGTTGCTACATCCAGTCAAAAGCTACAGGGCAGAGCGTAAAAAAAATGTCTTGAAGACATTTTTAGCGAATGAGCCAGATGGCGGGTTGGCATACGGAGTGAAAAGTAATAGTAGCGATACTATTAATTACAGAGATAACCTATTTAGTAACTAATCAGTGCTGATAAAGTTGTCAATTCATTTGGATCCTACGAAAGATTATCGGATCTTTCGGTTATCGAAAAGGATAAGTTCATATCGGAGTTATTGGTTCGTTTGGAGAATCTTGAGCGTGCGAACCGTCGTTTGGCCGACCGTGTTGTTGAACTTGAGGGACTTTTGGTCAAGTA
>NZ_MDGL01000153.1 GCF_002742265.1 Maribacter sp. 4G9 | reverse complement strand
AACGCCTTTTAAACGACGGTAGAAATTCGTCTGCGGTACCCGGTCACTTAATTGGAAATTATTGAAAAGCTTCTCTTGATAATCCTTTTTACCCTGCATACCTAAAGTTACGATCCTTTTACGGATCGGCAAGATCGAAATGCCCCTTTTTTTATAACTTGTGCAACAGGCACAACGGCTATAGTTCATTACGGCGGAATTTCCTATCGGAAATTCCCTGTGTGTTTGCTATCTTTGGTTTCGTTGCGGAATAGTTCTGCCGAACCATTCCGCAACGAAACCATAGCCAAGACCGTTGTAGCACATTAGAGAAATGAACGTTTTAGAAGAAAATATAGCGGAATTTAAAACTGACTTTCCAAAAAGTTGGTCTTTTCTTTGGTCACCAGAAGAAGCCGAAAAAATTTCTGAAGAACATAAAGACCAAATTCACTTTCTGAATAAAAAAGGAACTGAAATTGTAAAAGAATATCTGAATTCCTCTAAAATGTTGGTTTACTCTACTGGAACTGATTGGAGTCCATTTACAAAGGGATATTTCAAAACCGAAAAGAAATTTCAAATTTCAATGGACTGTGATTCGGAAATAAAAAAATGGCTCTATAATCTCGGAATTCCATTTGACAAGTACGTTTTTGTGGAATCTGATAATTCTGGACAAGCAATTATGCTGACTTGGAAAATGGTCATCAAATATTGGGAAGGAATGTTTTGGGATACTGACCTGACAATTTTTGACGGAAGTCTGAATTGGGCACTATTTTACTATCACGAAAGTCAACTTTTTTTTGGAAAGGACAACCTATTTGACCAAGAAGCGGAATTTGAAAAAAATCTTGAACAGAATAAACTATTGAACGAAATAAAAAACCGAATAAAATAACGTGCTACAACAACGGTAACCGTTGCACAAGATATTAATCCGTGAAAAAATGGATCCGTACAAGCCTCTTTACGGGGCTTTTTTTGGTCCGCCTTAGATTGGCAGCGCTAATCTTGGATGCCTTACAAAAGCACCGAACAACGGTTCAAGGGCACTTTTGGCCCATCTTGCCAAAGCTGGTGTCATTAC
>NZ_MDGL01000152.1 GCF_002742265.1 Maribacter sp. 4G9 | reverse complement strand
ATCGCTCAAGACCAAGTCGTGAAAACTAAGCCCCATAAGGCGGTTTGACTGATTTGCCTATACATCCCAGCCGAAAGACCATAGTCCTCATAAAACTATCCTCTCATCTCAATTACAGTTTGCTATTCATTTCAAAGAACTTATCCTTATATTGCATCCTTGAATAGCACAGGACACACAGCCTACGTACAACAACGGTAACCGTTGCACAAGATATTAATCCGTGAAAAAATGGATCCGTACAAGCCTCTTTACGGGGCTTTTTTTGGTCCGCCTTAGATTGGCAGCGCTAATCTTGGATGCCTTACAAAAGCACCGAACAACGGTTCAAGGGCACTTTTGGCCCATCTTGCCAAAGCTGGTGTCATTAC
>NZ_MDGL01000151.1 GCF_002742265.1 Maribacter sp. 4G9 | reverse complement strand
TGTAGAACGCGGCGGAACTGACCCCATGGTCACGGGTTATCTCGGCAACGGACTTTCCGTTGTCGAACTCCTTTAAGATACTTGCGATCTGTGTTGGTGAAAATTTGCTCTTCCTCATAATACTGCTTAAAATTAAGGTTATTATTCTACTTTTAAACAGTTCGGTTTTAAGGGAAGCTTACAATCATAGTTCAAATAAACCCTGGCTGTATCAATACGCTTACTTGCAAAAACTTTCTGCACATTCCCCCTTACCTCTATGTATTTAAGCGTATCGTCGGCAAATGTAAATACAACTTTGTCAATTATTCCATTACCAGTCTTTACTTGAGAACAGACTAAGTGCTCCTCTTTTAATTTTGCTAAGGGGAAATTTGGATTGTCGACCGATATCATGTCTACTGTTTTAGATATTTCACTTAATTTTTTAACAGTTTTTTCCAGTGATTCATTCAACTTAACACCATTGAATATTGATTCAGCCTGTGCATAAAACATATAAGGTGTAATCAGAAAAATAATTGTGAGTATAATTTTTTGCAATTTCATAATTGGAAAGTTTCTTTATTATTCAATAAAGATTATCATTAAGCTTGATTGTTACAACATTTGCAATAAACTATTCAATCCATTCAGAAAATTGAGAATTAACGAAAGGCCAACAAAGAACTGAGGTAAAAAACAAACAAATTCTTCCTTAATTTGAGACATTATTATTCCACGCTCATAGGTTCAATAACTTGATTCTTTGAGCTTTTTTTATTCAATCCATCTTCTATTTATCTTGGCAGTATGGAAACGTAAGTTTCATCATATGGTCTACCAGATTTTGCAATAGCA
>NZ_MDGL01000150.1 GCF_002742265.1 Maribacter sp. 4G9 | reverse complement strand
TTTACTTTTCGCATGTCTACTTGTTTATTGGCCATCGTCCTTTTTTAGCAAAAAAAGAGCTTTGACTTTTTACAAATAGAATCGACCTTTTCAGTGGTTCACTTTCACCCGTTTTGGGTGGCTCACTTTCATCCGTTTTAGGTGGTTCACATTAATCCGTTTTTAGTGGTATACTATGACCGTCTTTTGCACTTGAGAAACTAATCCGATTGGAGTTTAAAAAAATAAAAACGTAAAGTAATAAATGCTAAAATTCATTGCTTGAGGATTTTAGTTTTTTTTTAAAAATTTACCTGACTTCACATAGTGAGGCATTGACAATCAACTTTAGAGACAGCTTTACTGAAATTAAAATAGCTGGAATAAATATCCCCATATTCTACATTTTACAATTCAACTAGCCTTAACGATGGTCTGGCATAAATAGCTCTATTGGCCGGTAGATTAGATTGATATTGCACCCATATAAATTTAAAAAATAGTAAAAATGAATAAATTAACTCTTAAACAAATAGTAATTCCATTAATTACCTTGGCTATTATTTGTTTCATGTACTTTGGCCCTATCACTAGAACAGTATTTGAAAATATAATTATCTCCGTAATCATCATAATAGCTAATTATATAGAATATAAAGGAAAACCATTTTCGGCACTTGGATTTCAACGTGCAAAATTCAATGCAAAAAATCTCCTTTTAGTCGCACCACTAGTGGCATTTGGACTTTTTTCCTTTTACGTTTTTGCTTTGGTTCCGGCAGTTACAAAAATCACAGGAGTTGCTCCAGATTATTCAAGCATGGCCCAAGTCAGAGGAGATTTACCAACGGCAATGATTTGGTTATTGATATTATGGGCCACCGCAGGGTTTGGAGAAGAAATTATTTTCCGTGGTTATTTCCAGCGCCAGTTCGTCAAATTCTTTGGAGATAGCAAAATCAGTCTTGCCGTTTATATTCTAATATTTTGTGGCTTTTTCGGATATATGCACATGCAACAAGGAATTACAGGACAACTTGTTGCGGCATCCACAGGCGCTCTATTTTCAATAATATTCTATAAGCGTAAATACGATTTGTGGTTTATGATCATGGTACATGGTTTTTTTAATACCCTGGGGTTACTTAGTTTCTACTTTGGATTGGCTTAAACTGAGTAATTAAGTTATTTATTCATTACACTTATTTGAAATCCAATGAAAAAGCATAAAGCCGTTTACTCACTATATGTTGTGAGCAATATAAATTATCCATCACGAGAAAATTTCACTACAGCTAAACTAAAGTGTAATAAAATTATAACCTGTCATAAACGAAAACAAAAAATTCTTGATTATAATTCCCCCCATTGTTAGGACAATAAATCTTTAAAAATAAGTTTAATGATGATGTTGAAAGAGGGGGGTCCGGGGGGAGACTCATAACCTGCCCGATCTGTTGAAAACCCTTTTTGTCCCTTTGGTACCATCATGCCACTTGTTTCTTGCCTTGTTGATAAATTGTTGATGGGGTT
>NZ_MDGL01000149.1 GCF_002742265.1 Maribacter sp. 4G9 | reverse complement strand
GGTAATGACACCAGCTTTGGCAAGATGGGCCAAAAGTGCCCTTGAACCGTTGTTCGGTGCTTTTGTAAGGCATCCAAGATTAGCGCTGCCAATCTAAGGCGGACCAAAAAAAGCCCCGTAAAGAGGCTTGTACGGATCCATTTTTTCACGGATTAATATCTTGTGCAACGGTTACCGTTGTTGGCAATTGGCTATTTCTTATAAACAGCAATTCTAAATTATTGCCATAAATCAAAATATTAGCAATTCTTTTTAGTTTCCAGCATTTACCAATTCCCAAAATTCCTCGCGATTATTCGTGTTAGGAAATGACTCATTGGGCACTGGTGAATTCAGGAATTCACAAAGTGGTTCCCAACCGTCTTTCACTTGATATATAAGTAACTGTTCTTCTGGAATAATCTCTCTTACTGCTTTATTATGAGCTATAAACCCATTGATTAATCCATTCCGATCCATTCCTAGTGGAAACCCACTTTTAGTTATGACTTCAATGCACATATCGAGCCAATTGTGCATTTTTTCAGGAGCTTTATCTTTTCCTTCAACTAATTTATAAATTGTTGAACCAAAACTATCAGCCCAATTTTCAGGGTTTCGTTCAGTCAATATAAATTTGGCGGTTGGGTATTCCTTGATTAATTCACGAAAAAATCCAGCCGTAGGCCAATCTACTGAGCTATTAAAACCATCGTAAATGGCGTTCCAATTCGAATTTCCTTTTACGGCCTCTGACCAAAGTGGAACTTGTACATCCATGTTTTTTAAAACCTCTTCCATATGAAAACATGGACCATGTCCAAGTTGATTAATTGCTAATTTAAGTGAGTAAGTACCAGTACGTCCGAGTCCAACTCCAATAATATTAATTGCCATAAATTTCCTTTTTTTAATTGTAGTAAAACGATTTAATTTAATAGAGAGAATCAAAATGTTACCAATTAAGTAATGATTAACCCTAATAACGACTTTTACCTAAATGTACAACATTTTAATCATAGCTTGTTGCCAACAATTGTATATAAATCATTAATGACCTATACTTCTTTTATATGCGGAACTAAGATACTTATTTCGTCTTATTTCTTTTTTGAACCTTAAAATAAAGAATACCACTCCCTACAATAAAAGCCACCAAAGCCGGCAACACCCATCCCAAACTATATTGTTGTAGAGGTATCCATTTGAGTATTCCCCCATTGGGGGCTAGGGGGCTTCCAATAGTTCCCAGAAAATCCGGGACACTAAAAACGATGGTCGTCCAAACGACCGCTTTAAAAACTGTTGGGGAAGCGTATTTTTCCGGGACTATGTTCAGCAATATTAAAACAATCGTAATGGGGTAAATGATCATCAAAGCCGGTAAGGCTACGGCAATAATGTAGTCTACATTAAACTGCCCCATGATAACCCCTAGAACACAGCCCAGGATGGCCGTAATGGTATACCCTTTTTGGGAATCTCGAAAACGTGATCGTATAAAATCGGAGGTTCCCGTAATAATGCCCACGGCCGTAGTAAAACAGGCCAGTGACACCAAAATACTCAGTAACAGATTACCGTAATGGCCCAAGGCTTCGGTAGCCAATCCGGAGAGGAGTTCCGTTCTGGAAATATCCAAGTCAAAAAGGGAATGGGACAAGGCCCCGGAAAGGATGAGCCCCATATAAATCAGGAAAAGGGCCAACCCGGCAAGCCATCCCGCTTGGCGGATCAGGATTTTTTTTTCAGCATAACTTTTTGTCTTGTGCCTAATGTTTATGGAGACTATAATGACGCCACCCACAACAACGGCCCCAATGGCATCAAAGGTTTGATAGCCCTCTAAAATACCGGTTGTAAGGACATTTTCCATAGTGCTTTGGGCAAAATCATAATCCAGCGAAAAGGTAATGACTCCTATAATGCCTATTAAAATGAGAAATATGGCCGGGGTCAACAGTTTACCAATGAGGTCCAGAATTTTAGATCGGTTCATGACAAAAACGAACACTAAGGCAAAATAGAGCATGCTGGTGAGCCAGGGCGAACTGTCAATAAAAGGGGCAACGGCCATTTCATGGGTTACCGAAGCCGTTCTGGGTGCGGGTAGGCCTATGGCAATAGCATATACAAGTAACGAGTAGATCAGGGAAAAAGTGGGCGAAACTTTTTTCCCAAAATCAAAGATGGTTCCCTGCAATTTGGCATGGGCCAATATGCCGAGAATAGGAATCAGGACGGCAGAGGTACAAAACCCCAAGGTAACCAGCCACCAAAGTTCACCCGATTTTAAACCGAGTTGGGGAGGCAAGATTAAGTTACCGGCACCAAAAAACAGGGAGAATAACGCGAAGGCCGTTACCCATATTTCCTTAGTCTTGAAAGCACTTGAAATCATAATGGGAAGATAGAAGAAAAAGATGGAATACCTATTTCAAAAAATCAAGACCCATAAAAAATTAGCGTTGACCACAAGTTTTATCCACATCACAACAAATTATGGTTCAGGTGCTTAAAAAGATATACTTTAACAAATATTATTGAAAACACTTCGTTCTCATAATTGTAATATAGAAACCAATAACAAATCTACATTTTACCGATTCCCAAATCGAACCAAATGTGAACCTAAAAATCCTAAGGCATGAAAAAACTTTTCTGCACCATCTTTGGACATCATTATGCCGTTTCCAAAAAAGTGACGTCCCACATCAAGGAATATAAATGCATCCATTGCAAAAAAGAGGTTACCACAGACGTAAGTGGCAACCTATCCATATTGACACCGGAACTGCAGGACATCAATAGAACATTGGAACGTATTTACCAGTACAGACACAGCGAGCATCAAGTAGCATAACGCACTTTTTTAAAGGATACCGGGTTTCCGTCATTACCTAACGCGAAACCTATCATCGAATTCCTGGAAATTAAGTAAGCATCTGTATTCTTATCTGTCGTATGCCCCACAACGGTTAAGGAAAGAATCGCGCTTTTTTCCAGGATTTTTTTATTCCGACTGAAACGAATTCCATCCCTGGGCCTTTAAGGGAATCAAAGTTTCCGCCCTAGTTACCAGATTTGCGCCACCGGATTTATCGGTCATATGCCCAATCACCGTTAGGTTGGGATTTCCCTTGATTTTTGGAAAATCGGCCTGATCTATCGTAAACAACAATTCGTAGTCCTCACCCCCGCTAAGGGCGATCATGGTGCCGTCCATTTTAAATTCCTCACAGGTAGAAATAACCGTTGGATCTAACGGAATTTTATTTTCGTACAGTGCACAGCCCACTTCACTGTTTTTGCATAAATGCAATATTTCGGAAGAGAGTCCGTCACTGACATCGATCATGGAGGTAGGAGTGACTTTCAGTTTTTCAAGCAGTTCCACAATGTCCTTGCGCGCTTCGGGTTTTAATTGTCGCTCCACGATGTAGGAATACGGTTCCAAATCGGGTTGATTGTTTGGATTTACCTTAAAAACCTCTTTTTCGCGCTCCAGTACTTGCAGTCCCATATAGGCTCCGCCCAAATCGCCTGAAACCACCAATAGATCATTTTCTTTGGCACCTGAACGATAGGTGATTTTGTCTTCTTCGGCCTCGCCAAGGGCGGTGACACTGATCAGCATACCCGTTTTAGAAGAAGTGGTATCGCCCCCGATCATGTCCACATTATAGGTTTTGCAAGCGAGATGAATTCCTGCGTACAATTCTTCCAAGGCTTCCAGAGGAAAACGGTTGGAAACAGCAAGGGACACGGTAATTTGGGTGGCCTTTGCGTTCATGGCATAGATATCGGAGAGGTTTACCATCACGGCTTTGTATCCCAAATGCTTTAACGGCATGTAGCTTAGGTCAAAATGGACTCCTTCTACCAGCAAATCGGTAGAAAGTACCGTTTTTTTATTTTGAAAGTCGAGCACCGCAGCATCATCGCCTACGCCTTTTAGGGTAGATGGGTGATTTAGGGTAAAATGTTGGGTCAGATGGTCAATAAGCCCAAACTCGCCCAATTTCTCCAAGGAGGTCCTTTCTTTATTCTTGTCTTCTAGCATGTTGCAAAAGTAAACAGGATATTTTATATCGTATCTTTACTATTATTATAAATTTATCATGATGGGATTACGGGCCGTTCTATTGTTTTTGATCGTTTTTGCTTCCTGTTCCAAGGATAATGTGAACAATGATATTGATATTCCTAATGAATCGGAAAACCCGGGAGTGCCGGGAGAAACAACCTCCTTTGTTCCCTGTGAAAATGGGTTTGCCGGAGACTATCCCTGCAACGGGTACGATTTATTGGGACATATTCCTATGACAGCGCTGAGCGCACAATCGGGGAACGATATCTGGGGATGGACGGATGCCTCAACGGGAAAGGAATATGCCCTAATGGGTCTGGATAATGGAACGGCATTTATTGATATTTCCGATACTGAGTACTTGATGTATCTAGGAAAACTGCCAACCACTACAACGGCGAGTTCCTGGCGGGATATAAAGGTTTATGGGGACTATGCGTACATAGTTTCGGAGGCCAATGCTCATGGGGTGCAAGTGTTCGACCTTACAAAATTGCGCGATGCTGTGGGCAATTCAAACGAATTTGAGGAAGACGGAAGGTTTACGGGTATTGGGAATGCCCACAATATCGTTATCAATACGGCTACGGGGTTTGCTTATCCGGTAGGGACCAATCGGGATGATATTTACAATGGAGGCGTCCATTTTCTGGATCTTTCAAATCCCACAATGCCAGTGGCCGCTGGCGGTTGGGGCATAAACGGCTATACCCATGATGCCCAGGTAGTGACCTATACCGGACCAGATACGGATTATACGGATCGGGAAATTTTTGTTGGGGCCAACGAGACCCAAGTCGTTGTGGTAGATATTACCAATAAGGAAAATCCTGTTGCGATTGCGACGCTTCCGTATCCCAATATTGGCTATACCCATCAAGGCTGGTTTACGGAAGACCAGCGTTATTTTATCCTGGGCGATGAGTTGGATGAGATAAACTCCGGCTTTAGGTCTAGGACCTTGATTTTTGATATGACGGATTTGGACAATCCCTTGTTACATGATACGTATCTGGGACCAACGAGTGCCATTGACCACAATGGCTACGTTTTGGGGAACGATTTCTATTTGGCTAATTATACGGCAGGAGTACGGGTATTGGATATTTCAGATATTGAAGGCAAAAATATCTCCGAAACAGGTTTTTTTGATACGTTTCCACAAAATGATAATACCGAATTTGATGGAGTTTGGAGTGTTTATCCCTTTTTTGAAAGTGGGAAAATTGTGGTCAGCGATATAAGCAACGGGTTTTTCGTGATTAAGAAATCGGAATAGGAAATGTACAGGTTTCATTTCATTTGGGTACTTATCTTCTTTTGGTCCTGTTCCAAGGATGCCGATGATGAAAACCTTGAAATCAACGGAAATAGGTTTTTGAGCGAAGTGGAATGGATCAAGACCTTTGGGGGATCGGGCGAGGATATTGGTCAGGCCATTATCCAGACTTCGGATGGAGGCTATGCCATTTTGGGATTTTCGAACAGTATTGACGGTGATTTACAGGGAAAATTGCTTGAGGTCAATGATTATTGGCTGTTGAAACTGGATGCCGATGGCAATGTACAGTGGAGCAAAACCTATGGTGGCTCCAAGGACGATCGGGGGCAGAGTTTGGTCCAGACCATGGACGGTGGTTATGCGCTCACAGGATACGCAATGAGTGATGATGGTGATGCAAGCGTAAATCAGGGATTTCATGATAACTGGTTGTTGAAGCTCAATGCTTCAGGGGAGATTGAATGGGAAAAAAGTTATGGTTTTTCCGGTCACGATCATTCCTACGATTTATTACAGACTGAGGACGGGGGCTTCTTCTTTACAGGCTTTTTGGATATTACTTCTGCCCTGGCCGATGGATATACGGAAAAAGGCAACACGCTCGCCCGACATGGAGTGGGGGAATTCTGGGGCACCAAAATCGACCCGTTAGGGGATGTGGAATGGCGGGGATACTTTGGGGGCACCAACAACGATAGGTCTCATGCCGTGGTGAGATCGGAGGACGGGGGTTTTGTCATGGCCGGATTCTCGGAAAGTGATGATTTTGATATCAGCAATCCCGGAGGTAGTTATGATTTTTGGCTCGTGAAAGTCGATAACACGGGAACGATGGCGTGGGAACGTTCTTTTGGTGGCACGGGTATAGAGATTTCCTATGATATAGACAACACCTTGGACGGCGGTTATGTAGTTGTGGGCAACACCTTTAGTACCGATGGGGATGTTACCGAAAGTAAGGGGGAATCCGACTTCTGGCTGTTAAAAGTGGACGGTTTTGGAAATCTTATATGGGAACGCACTTATGGCGGCAGTCAATTTGACGCTGCACAGGCTGTTGTATCGAGCAAGGATGGCGGTTATTATGTTTTGGGTAATTCCAAGAGTTCAGATCAGGATGTATCGTCAAATAACGGCGAAAATGATATTTGGATCTTAAAAACCGATGAAAAAGGCAAGCTACTTTGGCAAAGTTCCTTTGGCGGTTCCCATATAGATTTTGGCTATGATGTGGTAGAATGCGAGGATGGAAGTGTGCTGCTTATCGGTGAGAGTCAAAGTGTTGATTTCCAAGGATTGGAATCAAAAGGAAAATCTGATTTGGTACTCATAAAACTCCGGTAAATTCCCTCTTCTTCAACATAGAGAAGTCCTATAGTTTAATACGTTATAATAATGTTAGGTTCTATTGTTAAAACCTACCAATGAAGTATATTTGTGAACTATTTATAATTAATCCATTTTAAGATATGATACAAGTATCGGAAACGGCAAAAAAGAAGGTGAGAACCCTTATGGAAGAGGAAGGGTTCGATGCTTCCAAGGATTATGTCAGGGTGGGCGTAAAGAGTGGAGGCTGTAGCGGTTTGTCCTATGAACTCAATTTCGATAACAAAATGGACGAAACGGACAAGGTTTTTGAAGATAATGACGTACGAATCATTGTAGACAAAAAGAGTTTTTTATATTTAGTGGGGACCATCTTGGAATACTCCGGAGGTCTTAATGGGAAAGGTTTTGTGTTTAACAACCCAAACGCCCAGCGCACTTGCGGATGCGGGGAGAGTTTTTCATTATAATTGACAATTGTTGAAGGACAATGGTCTAATTGAACATATATGGCATATACTGAAGAGGAATTAAAAAAAGAACTGGAAACCAAGGAATACGAGTATGGTTTCTATACGGACATAGAATCGGATACCCTTCCTATAGGACTTAACGAGGAAGTGATTATTGCGATTTCCAAAAAGAAGGATGAACCGGACTGGATGACCCAATGGCGCTTGGAAGCGTTCAAGGCCTGGAAGGAAATGGAGGAGCCGGAATGGGCAAACGTTAGGTACAAAAAGCCCGATTTTCAGGCTATTTCCTATTATTCGGCACCTAACAAGAAACCAAAGTATGATAGTTTGGATGAAGTAGATCCAGAATTGTTGGATACGTTCAAAAAACTGGGTATCTCCATAGACGAGCAAAAGAAACTGGCAGGGGTTGCCGTGGATATCGTGATGGATTCCGTTTCGGTAGCTACTACGTTTAAAAAGACCTTGGCCGAGAAAGGGATTATTTTTTGTTCTATTTCCGAAGCGATAAAGGAACATCCGGAATTGGTAAAAAAATATATAGGCACCGTGGTTCCCAAAAAGGACAACTTTTATGCGGCCTTGAATTCCGCCGTTTTTTCCGATGGTAGTTTTTGCTATATCCCAAAAGGAGTGCGCTGCCCCATGGAACTATCCACTTATTTCAGGATAAACCAGGCGGGCACCGGACAGTTTGAAAGAACCCTGGTCATAGCGGATGAGGGCAGTTATGTAAGTTATCTGGAAGGGTGTACGGCACCATCTAGGGACGAGAACCAATTGCATGCCGCCGTCGTGGAGCTTATTGCCCTGGACAATGCTGAAATAAAATATTCCACAGTCCAAAACTGGTTTCCCGGAGGCAAGGATGGAAAAGGTGGGGTTTATAATTTTG
Organism: Maribacter sp. 4G9; assembly: GCF_002742265.1. GTDB lineage: Bacteria > Bacteroidota > Bacteroidia > Flavobacteriales > Flavobacteriaceae > Maribacter. Next base: position 196,157 of record NZ_MDGL01000149.1, on the reverse strand, counting down.
TAACCAAGCGCGGACTTTGTGAGAAGAATGCCAAAATTTCGTGGACGCAGGTCGAGACAGGTTCCGCCGTAACATGGAAATATCCTTCTTGTATCCTAAAAGGCGACAACTCCATTGGTGAGTTTTATTCCATTGCGGTAACCAATAATTACCAACAGGCGGATACGGGGACCAAAATGATCCACTTGGGTAAGAACACCAAGAGTACCATTATTTCAAAAGGGATATCCGCAGGTAAATCACAGAATAGTTACCGCGGTCTGGTACAGATCAATAGTCGTGCGGACAATGCACGTAACTTTTCACAATGCGATTCCTTGTTGATGGGCAACGAATGCGGGGCGCATACATTTCCGTACATAGAAGCAAAAAATAAAACGGCCCAAATAGAACATGAGGCTACTACCAGTAAAATTGGGGAAGACCAAATTTTCTATTGCAACCAACGTGGTATCGATACGGAAAAGGCCATTGCCTTGATCGTAAATGGGTTTAGTAAGGAAGTATTGAACAAGCTCCCCATGGAATTTGCCGTTGAGGCCCAAAAATTATTGGAAATCAGTTTAGAAGGTTCCGTAGGATAAATGGTTATGGGATGTCCCCTCAAGCGCAGTCAATAGGTGATTCCTTATTACTAAGTTATAGTATAAATTTATGAAAAGATTTTTCTTTTTTATCGCAGTTTTAATTGGATTCCTATCCTGTAAGGAAGTCAAGAAGGAGGAGAAAACTGAGGTTGCCGAAGCACCGGCCCCAGAAATCAAACTTTATACCTTTGATGGAGGTACGGTGATGGTCAATAACTTGGAGTTATTTTCCCAGGATACTACCTATCAAGGTCAGACAAAGGAGTTTGCCGATCCTTTTTACGTAGTTGTTCATCCCAAAGGTACTTTAATGTGGGATGCCGGCTTGCCCCAAATGTTGGTTGGCCAACCGGAATATACAGATCAATCGGGGGCTTTTACGGTATCGAGGAAGGATTCGGTTGTAAATCAATTGAAAAAAATAGGAATGACTCCTGACGATATTGATTTTATGGCACTTTCACACACCCATTTTGATCATAGCGGCCATGCAAACACCATGAAAAATGCCACTTGGTTGGTTCAAGGTCCGGAATACGATTTTATTACGAGCGAGGAAGTTAAAAATAGTGGAGAGGGAATTTATGAGGCGATACAGGAATTGGACAAAATTCAAAAAATAGAAGGAGATTATGATGTGTTTGGCGATGGAACGGTGATTATGAAATCCATGCCAGGACACACGCCTGGGCATCAAGTTCTGTTTTTGAATTTACTCGAAAACGGACCTACGCTGTTAACAGGGGATTTGTATCACCTTTACGAAAATAGGGAGTATAAAAGAGTGCCCAGCTTTAATTACGATGTAGAAGAAACACTGGCCAGTATGGAAGCTTTTGAAACTTTTGCAAAGGAAAAGGGCGCTAGGGTGTATGTACAACATCAAAAAGAAGATTTTAATAAAATGCCAAAGGCACCGGAATATTTAAAGTAATAGATTATGTTAAAAATTATAAACCTGCATGCGCGGGTAGAGGATAAGGAAATATTAAAAGGAATAAACCTTGAGGTAAAAGCAGGAGAGGTACATGCCATTATGGGGCCTAATGGTTCTGGCAAAAGTACCTTGGCCGAAGTCATAGCCGGTAAGGAAGAGTTTGAGGTTACGGAAGGTTCCGTAGAGTTGGAAGGTGAAGATTTAGAGGAGGTTGCTCCAGAAGAAAGGGCGCATAAAGGTATTTTCCTTTCCTTTCAATACCCCGTGGAAATCCCAGGAGTATCGGTTACCAATTTTATGAAAACGGCTATCAATGAATCCAGAAAGGCCAAGGGATTGGAGGACATGCCGGCCAACGAAATGCTAAAATTGATCCGTGAGAAATCGGAATTGTTGGAAATAGACCGCAAATTTCTATCGAGGTCTTTGAACGAAGGTTTTTCGGGAGGTGAAAAGAAGCGTAACGAAATTTTTCAAATGGCTATGTTGGAGCCTAAAGTAGCTATTCTGGATGAAACGGATTCCGGTCTGGATATTGATGCCTTGCGTATCGTTGCCAATGGGGTCAATAAGTTAAAGAGCAAGGACAATGCGGTACTGGTAATAACCCATTATCAGCGATTATTGGATTATATCGTTCCCGATTACGTACACGTATTGCACGATGGTAAAATTGTGAAGTCGGGCGGTAAGGAATTGGCCTTGGAGTTGGAGGAAAAAGGATACGACTGGTTAAAGCAGGAGGCGTCCGTTTAAGGAAAAAGTCCAAGGTAGAAGGTATGAGTGGAGTGCTTAGGGCACTAACTACCAACAACTAATTACTTATTACTAAAATATGGATTTAAAAGATAAATTGATTTCTTCCTTTATGGCATTCGAGAACAACGTGGATGTAGATCATCCCGTTCATGATGTGCGTATGGAAGCGATAAAAAACTTTGAGGAAAAGGGCTTTCCCACGAAAAAGGAAGAAGCATGGAAATACACATCGTTGAACAGCCTTCAGAAGGTAGATTTCAGCATTTTTCCAAAGGAAGAAAACGCCTTGGAGTACAAGGATGTGAAAAAGTATTTCTTGCACGAGATAGACACCTATAAAATCGTATTTATAGATGGTATCTATAGTTCCTATCTTTCCGAAACTACCCATGATGGTGTGGATATCTGTTTGATGAGTGCAGCTTTGAGCAAACCCATGTACCAACAAGTAATCGATGTCTATTTCAACAAGGTAGCCTCTAAGGATGAATCCTTAACCACATTGAATACGGCATTTAGCAGGGAAGGCGCTTACATTTATATCCCAAAAAACAAAATGCCAAGAAAACCTATCGAGATCTTGCATTTTGCTACGGGTAATGAGGCGTCCTTGATGTTGCAGCCAAGAAATTTGGTCGTTGTGGAGGAAAATGCTGAGGTCCAGATTATTGAAAGGCACCAAAGCTTAACGGGCAATGAGGTATTGACAAATTCCGTAACGGAGATTTTTGCAGCGGAAAATGGGATTGTTGATTATTATAAGATTCAGAACGATGCCCCCACAGCATCTTTGATAGACAATACGTACATCAACCAAAAAAATAAAAGTGTTGTTCGAGTGCATACCTTCTCCTTTGGAGGGAAATTGACACGAAATAACCTTAATTTCTATCAGAACGGGGAATATATAGATTCCACGATGAAAGGGGTTACAATACTTGGGGATAAGCAGCTTGTTGACCACCATACTTTGGTACATCATATAGAACCCAATTGCGAAAGCCACCAAGATTATAAAGGAATTTATGGTGAAAATTCTACCGGGGTATTCAATGGTAAAATCATTGTGGACAAGATTGCACAGAAGACCAATGCCTTTCAGCAAAACAATAATATTTTGGTCAGTGATAAGGCCACTATAAACACGAAGCCGCAATTGGAAATTTTTGCCGATGACGTAAAATGTTCCCACGGTTGTACCATTGGGCAATTGGATGAAGAGGCCCTATTTTATTTACAAACCAGGGGAATTCCAAAAAAGGAGGCGAGAGCGCTGCTTATGTATGCTTTTGCCAACAATGTACTGGCAACGGTTCGCATTCCAGAATTAAAGACTAGGATAAATAAGCTTATCGCCAATAAACTTGGGGTAAACCTTGGCTTTGATCTATAGACATTCATGAAGAAATTTAACCTATATAAAAGAGTCATTTTTACAATGGCTCTTTTTTTGTTTTTACTCCAAGGGGGTAGGTCACAAGAAGCACATTTTGGGGTTAAAGGGGGCCTCAATTATTCTTCCATCGTGGGCGACCTTACGGATGGGTTAAAATTTAGATTTTCCGGGCATGGAGGCATATTTATGGAAATCGATTTCTCTGAGAAATTTAAGCTGCAGCCAGAGCTGTTATATTCTTCCCAAGGGTTTCAATACAGTACGGATTTAGCCGCCATTCAAACCAATGGTTCTGTTGGGGAAGAAAACGATTTCAGGACCAACGTTCAGTTAAATTATCTTACGATTCCTGTTTTGGGAAAGTTTGCACTTAATGACCGTATAGACGTTGAATTTGGTCCACAGTTTGGGTTTTTGCTCAATCAGGTAATAAAAAATAAAGACTTGAATCAGGATTCCAATTTGGAAAGAAGGTCTTCCATTTCCGGGGATTTTCAATTGGATTATGGTGCGGCCGTAGGGCTTGGCCTTCAATTGAACGATAATTTCTCCTTGTCCCCAAAATTTTACATTGGGCTTCGAAATAGGCTAAATGCACTTCAAGGAGCACAGAACTATAACGCTGCCATACAATTATCTTTGAATTATTTGTTTAGGTGATTAGCTCTAAAAAATTAGAGTTTTTCTAGTGAAATAAGGTTAATGTGAAATAGCCTTTAGTCAAAATGTAAGGTTTTATCCGCATGATTGCAAAGGGCATATACATATTTATAAGTCCGTATGGGTTTTAGCTTTTTATTAATAAACTTTCAAATCTTCAAATACCTTATATGTCTTGGCTATCGGGTATCTTTGTATATCATTACATCGATATGCTGGATATTAATAAAATACGCAAAGATTTTCCAATACTTAAAAGAAAGGTCAATGGCCAACCGCTTGTATATTTGGACAATGCCGCAACATCACAAACACCAAAACAGGTCATTGATGTCATTGTAGATTATTACGAAAACTACAATGCCAATATCCACCGTGGTGTTCATGCACTTTCACAAGAGGCAACGGATAAGTATGAGCAGGCCAGGATAAAAATCCAGAAGCACTTTAATGCGGCCAAAACCCATGAAATCATATTTACTTCCGGTACAACACATAGTATCAATCTAGTGGCCAACGGGTTTTCTTCAATTCTTGAAAAGGGAGATGAGGTTTTGGTTTCTGCGATGGAGCACCATTCCAACATTGTACCTTGGCAAATGTTATGCAAGCGTACAGGTGCTGTTTTAAAGGTAATCCCCATGAACCAAGAAGGGGAATTGTTGATGGATGTGTATGATGAATTACTGACCAAAAAAACGAAACTGGTATTCTGTAATCATATCTCCAACGCCTTGGGAACAATTAATCCTATTGAGGAAATAATAGAAAAGGCACATAGTATAGGCGCTGCTGTTTTAATAGATGGTGCACAGGCGGCTCCACATATTGTAGCGGATGTACAGACTTTGGATGTCGATTTCTACACCTGTTCCGCACATAAAGTGTGTGGTCCCACGGGAGTAGGAATGCTTTATGGCAAAGAGGAATGGTTAAAAAAATTACCACCGTACCAAGGAGGAGGTGAGATGATTGCCGAAGTTACCTTTGAAAAAACCACCTATGCAGACCTGCCCCATAAGTTTGAGGCCGGAACCCCAAATATTTGTGGAGGCATCTCATTTGGTGCGGCGTTGGATTACATGAACAGCATTGGTTTTGAAGAAATTGCCAAATACGAGCACGAATTGCTGTTATACGCCACCCAAGAATTGTTAAAGATAGACGGACTTAAAATTTATGGTACGGCTAAAAATAAAACTTCGGTCATTTCCTTTAATATCGATGGTATTCATCCGTACGATATCGGAACGATTTTGGATAAATTGGGTATTGCCGTAAGAACGGGGCATCACTGCGCCCAACCCATCATGGACTTTTATAAAATCCCGGGTACGGTAAGGGCCAGCTTTAGTTTTTATAACACTAAAGAAGAAGTGGACGTTTTGGTTCAAGGGGTGCGACGAGCTCGAAACATGCTGTTGTAAGGCAATTTGTTAGAGTAAGACTAAACTTTTGATTCCCAAGAATTCCTATTGTACTTTTGTAGAAAAGCGATACATGCAAATAAAAGAAATACAGGAAGAAATTATAGACGAGTTCTCCATGTTCGATGATTGGATGCAGCGCTATGAATATATGATAGAGCTAGGGAAATCATTGCCTTTAATTGAGGACACCTATAAAACCGATGATAATATCATTAAGGGATGCCAGAGTAAGGTATGGGTACATGCAGAACTAAAGGATGATAAGTTGGTGTTTACCGCAGATAGTGATGCCATTATAACCAAAGGTATTATAGCCATATTGATACGTGCCTTTAGCAACCAAAAGCCGAAGGATATTATTGAGGCCGATACTGATTTTATAGATAAAATAGGACTTAAGGAACATTTGTCGCCCACAAGGGCGAACGGACTGGTGAGTATGATCAAACAGCTGAAACTTTATGCTGTGGCTTATCAAACCCAAATAAAATAAAAGACATGAAAGAAGAAGTAGTAGGAACGGATACCTCCGATTTGGGGGAGAAAATCGTAAAGGTGCTTAAAACCATTTACGATCCCGAGATTCCCGTGGATATTTATGAACTGGGACTCATTTATGATGTATTGGTCAATGAGGACAACGAGGTGAAAATTTTGATGACCTTAACGTCTCCCAATTGTCCGGTTGCGGAAACCCTTCCGGTAGAGGTTGAGGAAAAGGTAAAATCCTTAAATGCCATTAAGGATGCGGAAGTGGAGATTACTTTTGATCCACCTTGGACGCAGGATTTGATGAGTGAAGAGGCCAAATTGGAACTGGGACTTTTATAAGTACTGATGGCAGAGGAAATTGTAAATAGGGTCGCCCAAAGCAAACTGGTTACTTTCAACCTGGAGGATCATTATCCTACAGGTTCACGAAAGCTTTTGGATATAAAGGATTGGTTGTACCAGGGACTCATCTTAAGGGAAAAGGAGTTTAGGGAAGCTCTGCTAGAATATGATTGGAGCCAATATCAGGATAGTTTTGTGGCCCTTACGTGTTCAAGCGATGCCATTGTACCAGGATGGGCCTACATGTTGGTAGCCACTAAATTACGCCCTTATGCCAAACGTGTTGTACAGGGCTCCCTTGAAGATTTGGAAACAGCTCTGTATTACGGTGTTCTGGAAAAATTGGATTATTCAGACTATCAGGATAAACCTGTAATAGTTAAGGGTTGCAGTAACAGACCGGTGCCCCCCAACGCCTACATCTTTTTGGTCCAAAAATTACAGGAAGTTGCAAAGTCCGTCATGTACGGGGAAGCCTGTTCTTCCGTACCTCTTTTCAAACGCAAATAATCAATATATTTTTACTGTCGAAAAAGTGACTATTCGTACATTTGGTGTCTAATTGAAATAAACACTAAATCATGAAAAACAATTTCTTAGTTACTTTTCTTCTATTGGCTTGTGCTTTTGGTTTTGCACAAACTGAGGATGAATTAAAAGCGGAGATGGGTCCCAAAAAGGATTCCATTGCGGCCATTCAGGCAAGGGTGGACGCCATTCAGGCACAAATTGACGCGCTTCCAGGCTGGAAAAAGGGTGCTTTTGGAACCATTGGTGCGAACCTCACCAATTTTAATAATTGGTATGCCCAAGGTTCTCCAAACAACTCATCAGGAAATATTGGTGTGACCGTAAACGGATTCGCCAACTTAAACCAGGAAAAATTCTTTTGGAGAAACGGAATGAACGTAAATCTTGCCTGGGTGAAATTCGATGACAAGGATGACCCTAACGATAATGATAGCTTCAGGCAGGCATCGGACGTATTTACAATCTCCTCATTATATGGCCAAAAACTAAGCGAAAAGTTTGCTATTTCCGGTTTAGGGGAGTACAGGACTACCATTCTTAGCAATTTCAATGATCCTGGATATCTAGACTTAGGTGTGGGTGCTACTTGGACCCCAATTACGGATATGGTAATCGTTATCCATCCGCTGAACTACAACTTTGTATTCAGCAGTGATGATACCATTTTTGAATCTTCCTTGGGAGCCAAGATTGTGGCCGACTATACCAGACAAATCGGTAAGGTCAATTTTAAGACCAACCTATCCATGTTCCAGAGCTACAAAAGTGGAGACCTTTCCAATTATACGTGGATCAACTCTTTTGGATATACCTTATGGAACGGAATTGGACTTGGTTTTGAGTTTGGCCTAAGGAACAACAAACAAGAAGCCTTGAACTATGCCTTGAACGGTCCCACGCCAAATCCAGCGGCGACGTTTGAAAATATAGAAAACGACCTTCAGACCTATGTATTGTTCGGACTAAACTATGCGTTTTAAGTCATAAGCTGAATATTAAAATATAAAAAGCCCTCCTTTTTAGGAGGGCTTTTTGGTTAAGTAGGTATCGTAAAATATGGGATTTTTACTTATAGCTTAAGAAGTCAAATATCGATTTGGGGTCAACACTATCACTTAAACACAGGGTAAAGGTACGGCCTACATTCAGCTTATGCAGCATTTATGTTGTGAACCAAACCTAAAATGTGGTGTAAAATATGAGTGGTTTAATTTGATCGATGAACTACACTGGAGCCTTTAAAAATGCCTATTGATATTCGTCCAAATTCTCCGGATATAGGAAATTATTGTAGGGAAAACGCGTCACATGTATGTCCCTGACCTCTTGATACACCCGTTTTCTAAACTCGTCCAGATTTTCCTTGTTCAAGGCAGAAATGAACAAGGCTCTATCGCCCACTTTTTCCATCCAAGTACGTTTCCATTCCTCAATGGTGAAGTGCCTGGAAGTTTTTTCCGTCATAAGATCATCCTCTTCAATGACCTCATTTTTATATTGATCGATTTTGTTAAAGACCATTATGGTCTTTTTGTCGGAACTTTTGATTTCGGAAAGAATCTGATTGACGGAGTCTATGTGTTCTTCGAATTGGGGATGGGAAATGTCCACTATATGCAACAAGAGATCCGCCTCCCTAACTTCGTCCAAGGTACTTTTAAAGCTTTCTACCAATTGGGTGGGTAATTTTCTAATAAATCCAACGGTATCGCTTAAAAGAAAGGGAAGGTTTCCAAGAACCACTTTTCGTACCGTGGTATCCAAGGTTGCAAAAAGCTTGTTCTCCGCAAAGACATCACTTTTGCTAATGACGTTCATTAGGGTAGATTTCCCAACGTTGGTATAACCAACAAGGGCAACCCGTACCAGCGACCCCCGGTTGCCGCGCTGGGTCTCCATTTGCCTATCTATCTTCTCCAGCTTTTTCTTAAGCAGTGTAATTCGGTCACGAACGATACGTCTATCCGTCTCAATTTCCGTTTCACCCGGACCGCGCATCCCAATACCCCCTTTTTGCCGTTCCAAGTGTGTCCATAAACCCGTTAAACGCGGTAACAAATATTCGTACTGTGCCAGCTCCACCTGTGTTCTGGCATAGCTGGTCTGGGCACGTTGGGCAAAGATGTCCAAGATAAGACTGGTACGGTCAATGATCTTACACCGCAACTGTTTTTCTATGTTCCGCTGCTGGGCGGGGCTAAGCTCATCATCGAATATTACGGAACCAATTTCGTTTTCGTCCACAAAACGTTCAACCTCCTCCATTTTACCACTACCAATGAGGGTCTTTGGATTGGGGATGTCTACCCGTTGGATAAAACGTTTTATAACTTCCCCGCCCGCCGTATAGGTAAGGAACTCCAGTTCGTCCAGAAATTCCGCTACTTTCTCTTCGTTTTGTTCCTTATTGATAATTCCAATGAGGACGGCCTTTTCGTATTCTGTGGTCTTCTTTTCTAACATAGAACGGTAAAGTGCAAAATTACATAAAAGAGAGGGAGCTATTTTAGTAAATTTATGGTCCTTAAAAAAAGGACATGCGATTTCCATTTTTCAAAAAGAAGATTTCCGAACATTTATTTACCATCGCTTTCTATAATCTCGAAAATCTTTTTGACCCCAAAAACAATGTCCGTACCCTGGACGAGGATTTTACCCCGGATGGATTTAAAAATTGGACACAAAATAAATACCGTAGAAAACTTTCCGGGTTGGCCAAGACAATATTCAGCATAGGGCAATCGGCCAATCGCTATCCACCTGTAATCATTGGCGTAGCGGAAGTGGAGAATCATTCGGTACTAAGGGATTTGATCGAAACGGAGCCGTTAGAGGACGTGGATTACGATTTTGTGCATTATGAATCTCCCGATGAGCGGGGTATCGATACGGGGCTCATATATCATCGGAAGTATTTTAAAGTACTTATCTCTCAAGCAATACCTCTCATGGTCAACAACCCAGATGGAGTTCGTGATACTACCAGGGATATCCTATATGTATGCGGCCTACTGAATGGTGAAAAAATACACCTGTTCATAAATCACTGGCCCTCGAGAAGGGATGGTGCGGAAATCACTGAATATAAAAGAATGGCCGCCGCCGAAGTTGTAAAAGGAAAAATTGCCGCTATTCAAAGGGATGAGTCCAACCCCAAATGCATTGTAATGGGAGATTTCAATGACGACCCGTCCTCTAAGAGTGTTCAAACACTTTTACAGGATACAGGGTTACACAACCCAATGGAAAGCCTTCATATACCCAAGTCGCGGGGAAGCGCCAGTTACAAAAAAACATGGAGCCTGTTTGATCAGATTATACTATCCCATAGATTCTATAGGTACGAGAAGGGCAGCCATAGTTTTGATACAGCAAATATTTTTGACCAAGATTTTTTAAAGGAAATAAAAGGGAAATACAAGGGAAATCCCTTTAGGACCTTTGTTGGTAAAAAATACTTGGGTGGCTACAGTGATCATTTTCCAGTGTACATCGTTCTAAAGTTCAACAAGCATAAAAAGAAAGAATAATCCTACAAACATCAAAATTTGACACTTTCACAACAGCCATCAAGAATCTAGTGTGTATTTCATCGAATATGTAAGAGCGATTGATTATCGAATTCGGTCCAAACAATAATATTGTAGTCCAAATCTTACATAATCTAATTATGCTATGGACGCTAGAATTCGCTTCTTTTATAATGGTGTAACCATGTCGTTCTTATTCCTTTTGGTCTCAGGCGGCCAGAAGATGGTTGCTCAATCCCAGGAATTAAAGTTATTGATAAAATCGGGGTATGATTTTTCTAAAATAGGTTCCATGCAAGTTGACATGGAATTCGATTATGAGGTGAACAGGGCCAAGACGATGGCTATGGCCAAAGCGAATAATCTAAAAATCAAGGAAGTATTTCCCGATGGTAAAAAGGTCGAATTGCAGGAAATTGGTCAGGATGGTACCCCCATCTATTATGAAACCTATGCCGATAATGCCAGTCAAACTTCCAGGGCCTCTGCCCTGCATAGTAATGGTCTTTTGAACTTGGATTTGGATGGTCTTGGTATGGAAGTGGGTGTCTGGGACGCTGGTGTAGCGATGACCACGCATCAGGAATATGATGTAAGGGCCCATGTGGGTGATGGAGGTACGGAAATCGATGCGCATGCCACCATGGTCACCGGAAGCTTGATTTCTTCCGGGGTGAAAAGAAATGCACAGGGAGTCGCCTACAGGGCCAATGTTCTTTCACACGACTGGACGAGGGATAAGATCGAAGTAGCGGAGGCAGCGGCCAACGGATTGTTACTTTCCAACCATTCCTATGGAATAAAGACGGACCGCGTTCCAGACTGGTATTTTGGATCTTATATAAAAGTGGCCCAGGATTGGGATAATATTATGTACAATGCCCCGTATTATCTTATGGTGACTGCGGCCGGAAATGCAAGGCACAGCGGGGATAACGAGTCTCCGGTTTTTGGAACAAGTGCCGATGGTTTTGATTTACTATTGGGGTTTACGGTGGCCAAAAATGGACTCACAGTGGCAGGTTCCAATTCTCGAATTGATACCAGGGGCAACCTAAAGGAGGCTTCGGTTTCTTCCTATAGTAGTTATGGTCCAGTGGACGATGGTAGGATTAAGCCCGATTTGGCCGGAGATGGATCTTCCATCCTTTCTACCGATGCCAAAAGTGAAACCAGCTATGATATATCCGCCGGAACGTCCATGGCCACGCCCGGTGTCACCGGTGCCTTATTGCTAATACAGCAATACCATGAACAGCTTTATGGATCTTATTTAAAGGCGGCAACCTTAAAGGGTCTTGCACTCCATACTGCGGATGATGTTGATGCTCCCGGACCCGATTATAAAATGGGCTGGGGTGTCATGAATGCAAAAAGGGCCGCTGAGGTCCTGTATCAAAAGGAGTTCAGCACTCAGATTTTGGAGAACAGCCTTGTAGACGGGGAAACCCTTGAATTGACTGTCAAGGCAACCGAAGGCGCGACCTTGATGGCTTCCATTTCATGGACAGACCCTGCATCGGAATATATCAATAGGGGGGATTTGAACAATGGAACCCCGGCACTCGTGAACGATTTGGACATAAGAATAACCCAAGATGGAAAAACCTTTCTTCCGTGGAAGTTGAATCCCAAAAATCCAAATGCTCCAGCTGAACAAGGCGATAATTTAGTTGATCCGTTTGAGAAAATTGAAATACCCAATGCTCAAGGAAATTATACCATTACAGTGGTCCATAAAGGAAGCCTGTTACGGGATGCCCAAGACTATTCACTAATAATTTCGGGAGCCAGCTTTACGGAATGTAGTCCTTTTGCACCAAATGGTTTGGCATTGGATAATCCACTTGATAATGAAATTTTGTTGAAGTGGGATGAAATCGTTGATGGGCTTTATGAAGTACAGTACAGAAAGGAAAGCGAGGATACCTGGATTTCGAATTTTACCACAAGCGGTTCTAAAACCTTATCGGAATTGGTTTTAAATGAGAGTTACGTTGTGCGTGTCAAAACATTCTGCTCCCAAAATATAGCGTCGGAATTTAGTATGGAATACAAGTTTACCTTCGATGGACCCAATACGGTTGTAGGGCTTTTGGACACTTTTCAGACATTAAGTGCGGATCAAGGCATCAGCTTTTCCATATATCCCAATCCTGCGGTGACCCATATAAGTCTGTTGACTGAAGTTGGCGCATCTGCCATGTATCGAATTATCTCGCCTGCCGGAATTGAGTTGAAGGTGGGCACGATAGACAAAAAACCTATTCCGGTAGTGGACCTCGCCACAGGAATGTACATCCTTCAAGTTAAGGATGGCGATACGTATAAAAGCACCAAATTCTTTAAAAATTAAATTGTAGTCCGCCCCGTATTCCCCCGGAACCAATTCATTTTTCCTTTTATCTGGACCCGACTTGCCTTTCGCGCGTCGGGTCTTCTTATTTGGGTATCGGTTCTATAAAAATCATAGACAAAATCGATATTGAAATAAGTCAAAACAAGATAATAGCTATTGATGTCCGTAGGTAAATTGGTATCTTTACAGTTACTGGAACTTAAAAACTTAGACACAATGGATACTAGCAAAAATCCCCATGGAGAAGCATGGGACGTAAATGATTCAGAAGCAGCGGGCTGCCCATTTTTGAACGGGCAAATGAACCAATCCGCGGGCGGCGGAACCTCAAACCGTGACTGGTGGCCCAATATGTTGAACCTAAACATATTGAGGTTGCATTCATCCAAATCGGACCCAATGGATCCGGATTTCAATTATACCGAAGAATTCAAGAAATTGGATTTGGCGGCGATCAAGAAAGACCTTACTGATTTGATGACCGATAGCCAAGATTGGTGGCCTGCGGATTACGGACATTATGGCCCCTTCTTCATTAGAATGACCTGGCACGCAGCAGGAACCTATAGAATTTCCGATGGACGAGGCGGCGGAAGTACCGGTAACCAACGTTTTGCCCCTCTGAACAGCTGGCCGGATAATGCCAATTTGGACAAGGCCCGATTATTATTATGGCCTATCAAACAAAAATATGGCAAGCAGATTTCCTGGGCAGACTTATTGATCTTGGCCGGGAATGTTGCCCATGAGTCCATGGGACTCAAGATGTTCGGTTTTGGTGGCGGTCGTGAGGATATCTGGCAACCGGAAGAGGATGTTTACTGGGGTTCCGAAACCGAATGGCTGGGCAATAAGGAACGTTATGATTCCGATGGCAACAAACTGGAAAATCCGTTGGGTGCTGCCCACATGGGACTCATTTATGTGAATCCGGAAGGGCACAATGCCAATCCCGATCCGTTGGAAGCGGCACACTACATTCGTGAAACCTTTGGTAGAATGGCGATGGACGACTATGAGACCGTAGCCTTGATAGCTGGTGGACATACATTTGGGAAAACGCATGGAGCAGCCAAGGATACAGACTATTTGGAACCAGAACCAGCGGGAGCGGACATCACTATGCAGAGCATGGGATGGAAGAACAACTTTGGAAGCGGAGTTGGTGCGGATACGATTACAAGTGGATTGGAGGGTGCATGGAGCCAAACGCCTACCCAATGGAGCCACAACTATTTTAAAAACTTGTTCGGGTTTGAGTGGGAATTGACAAAAAGTCCCGCCGGAGCCTGGCAGTATAAGCCGGTTGGCGACGCCGGGGCCGGAACTGTTCCCGATGCACACATCGAAGGAAAGACGCACCAGCCTTTTATGTTGGTAACGGATATGTCCTTACGTATGGACCCGGCTTACGAAAAGATATCAAGACATTTCTTGGAAAACCCTGATGAATTTGCGGATGCCTATGCAAGGGCCTGGTTTAAATTAACACACAGGGACATGGGGCCTGTGGATAGATACTTAGGGCCTGAAGTACCGGAGGAGGTGCTTTTATGGCAAGATCCAGTGCCTGAGGTAGACCACGAGTTGGTAAATGATTCCGATATCACTGAATTGAAAAAGAATATATTGGCCTCTGGATTATCCTTGTCCAGTATGGTTTCTGCAGCTTGGGGCGCAGCCTCCATCTATCGGGATTCTGACAAACGTGGTGGTGCCAATGGAGGAAGGATCCGATTGGCCCCTCAAAAGAACTGGAAAGCCAACAATCCCAAGCAGTTGGCTGAGGTTATCGATACCTTGGAGCGTATCCAAAAGGAATTTAACGACGCTCAATCCGGAAACAAAAAAGTATCCTTTGCGGATTTGGTTGTCTTGGCAGGAACCGCTGCAGTTGAAAAAGCGGCGCATAACGCCGGTCACAAGATAGCGGTACCATTCGCTCCAGGAAGAACGGATGCGACCCAAGAAAATACCGATGTTGAAGCATTCGAAGCTCTGGAACCATTGGCAGACGGATTCAGAAACTTTACCAAAGGAAAGTATTCCGTAAAAGGAGAGGAATTATTGGTGGATAGGGCCAATCTTTTGACCTTGACCCCACCGGAAATGACCGTATTGGTAGGAGGTATGCGCGCTTTAGGAGCCAATGCCGACGGGTCTAACCACGGTATTTTTACCGATAAAAAAGATCAGTTGACCAATGATTTCTTCGTGAACCTATTGAATATGGGAACTACTTGGAAATCTATATCGGATGATGATTCCCTGTTTGAAGGAACCGACCGTAAAACGGGCGCTAAGAAGTGGACAGGCACCCGTGTGGACTTAATTTTTGGATCTAACTCGGAATTGAGGGCCCTAGCCGAAGTATACGCCACTTCGGATGCCAAAGAGAAGTTTGTAAAGGACTTCGTAAAGGCGTGGACCAAAGTAATGAACTTGGACAGGTTTGATTTGAAGAAGTAATCCAAACTAACTCGACACTTTTCTATAAAAGGGTAGCCAATAGGTTACCCTTTTTTATGTGCCATTACGAGGGCTATATGGCTGTTTTTTATTAATTAAGGGCGTTGCTTTTGGAATTTGAGTATGATCATCAAAAAACCAACAACCAGCAACCATCAACCAAAAATCGAACAACCAACAACCAAATTCCCCCTTTGGGGGCTAGGGGGCTACACTTTCTTTATTTGATGATCTTCCAAAAGAGGGTCATTACGAAGCCTGAGAAAGACCTGAGCGGTGGTAACCACATCCAGTTCACAATAGGTGATGATACGGTCCAAATCGTTATCCTCATAAAAAACATCTCTCACCATACTGCCATCAATGTCTTCCTTAGGGGAGGGTATGCCCAAGATGTTCGTCATCAGCTTTAAGGAGGTATAATGCTTGTAATCGCCAAACTTCCACAGGTCCATCGTGTCCAAATGGGGAACTTCCCAAGGTTTTTTTCCAAAGAGATCCAATTTCCAAGGCAGGGAGATTCCATTAATGATCATCCGGCGGGCGATATAAGGAAAATCGAACTCCTTACCGTTGTGTGCGCATAGCAAGTGTTTGGCTTCGCTGAAATGACCATTCAAAAGATTTTTAAAGTCCTTTAATAGTTTAGTTTCATCGCCGTGAAAAGTGGTGACCCTAAAGTGGAGGGTTTCACCTTGCATTTTAAAATATCCTACCGAAATACAGATTATTTTCCCGAACTCTGCCCAAATACCTGCCCTATCATAAAATTCTTCTGCAGTAAAATCCTCCCTACGCTGATATTTTGATTTTTGTTCCCAGAGTTCCTGTTTTACATCGTCCAATTCTTGAAAATCCGCCTTTTCAGGTACGGTTTCAATATCCAAGAATAGGATGTGTTCCAAGTTAATCTTGTGCAGCATAGTTTTGGCATTCCTAAGAGTCAGTAATTTAACATATTTTATTTAATATTTAAGGTCTTCTGAATAGCTTAAAATAGGTTATATTTAAACATGGGGGCAACTAAAATCAGATTGGAAGGGACATTCGTGAAATTCTTTAGTATATCGATTTTTTGCGGTTTTCTGTTGCTCATTTCTTGTAATAAGGATAGCTCGGAGAATCCAACTATTGATGAGGCCATAAACCTAACGTTGATCGGGGAGGATTTGGACAAGGTCTACCAGTACGATTATAATAGTGAAACCGATGAGGGCTTTCAAACGGACTTGTCCAGCGAATTGGGCATATCAAATGATTATTTGACCTTGCGACAGCTCAATGACAAGCTTTCTTTTTTTTCGTTGTCCAACGGAGCCATTTCCTTGCACCAAAAGGATTTGGTTTCTTCTGGAATTACCACCTATACCGAATTTTATACCATTACGACGGAGCGGTCTTTGGTTTGGGGATTTAGCAATGATAATTCGGTTTATTTTGGTTTGTACAAGCCCTTTGGATCTACCAATTTGGCCCTACGCATTGTCGATTTGGAAACTTTGGAGGGATTTGATCTTGCTATTGAATTTGGAATAGACCAATTATTTCAACCGTTATATCATGATGGTAAACTGGTGATTACCTATAGAACAGGGGATGGGGAGTATAAAATCATACTTTTTGATACCCAAACGGAAATCATTTCCAAAACATTGGAATTAAAGAGCAGTAAGCCTAGTGTTTTGATTACCGAGGACGGCGAATTGGCAATTTTTGCCCAGAATGATAATGAAAATACGGTTTTGGAACTTTTTGACATGGTCAATCTCATTAGCATTTCCAAAAATGAACTGCAGTTTGACCATCCCTTTCCTACAGGTCCAATCAATGGAACCCTTGCGGATGGCAAATTATATTACGAATATACCTATCCACAACCCTTTAGCTTGGTCAAAGGACCTGCAATTTTCGATATTTTGACCGGCACCAATACTGTTTTGGATTTATCGGGGGCCATTGAAAAATTGAATAGTGAAAAGGGCTTGGATATTCAACCTATTTTAGGTCAATACCTTTCCGGTAAAAATGTGTTCGCAATTTCATATACTTTACCGAATGGTGAAATTTATGAACCCGGGGGTTTTCTTCTACTTTCAAGCGATGGAAAGCTAAGGGCACAGAAAAATTTGAATTTTGTCCCTACCTATTTTGTGGATTAAGGTTTATAGACCAAGTGGTCTATCACATAGTTTGACGGAGTTAAAAATCGGGAAGGGTTTATGGACAAAAGTGATTTTGACTAAGTCAAAAAGCAATATTCTCGGTTTTTGATTGGATGTTATCTAGGGGAACCGACTTTTCGGTCGGTTTGTAAGAAGGTAGGAAACACAATAAATGAGGAGAATATTAGAACAAGGATTGCTGCTTTACAGGATTCTCGTGCTCCAAAAGCCATTTTTTTCGGTGTAGGCCACCGGCATATCCGGTAAGGGAACCGTCACTACCAATAACGCGATGGCAAGGGACTACGATCCAAAGCGGATTTTTTCCGTTGGCCGAGGCCACGGCCCTAATAGCTTTAGCATCGCCCAAGGTTTTACTTAAATCCAAATAGGAAACAGTTTTACCATAGGGGATTTCCAGAAGGGCTTTCCAAACGGATTTCTGGAAATCGGTGCCGGATGGATTCAGTACTAGGTCAAATTGTGTTCTAGAGCCCTCAAAATATTCTTTTAATTGATAGACGGCATCCTCTAATTCGATGGGAATAATATCCGTGGGTTCTTCGTTGGAATCCAAAACGGTTATGGCAGAAAGACCGTTTTCGTCGCCTTCCAACTTTGTGGTACCCAAGGGCGTGTGGATAAATGCAGTTTCCATTTGCCGTTATTCTTCTTCTTTTTCCTCGGCTGATTCTTGTTCTACTGGATTTTTTTCAATGACTCCGCTCTTTTTGGCCCTATTTTCCCAATTCCTACGGGCCAGAAGTTGTAGATCGGCTACATTATCGCTTTCATCCATGATTTCGAGTCCTAGGAGGGTCTCTATAACGTCTTCCATGGTTACAAGGCCGCTAACGGAACCATATTCGTCCATGACCAAGGCAATATGCTCCCTTTTGTTTACGAAGGTATCGAACAACTTGGGAATGGGAGTATCACGCTTGGTCAGTAAGATGTCACGTTTAATTTCTAGCAAGGGCAAATCACCGTTTTCATGGATGATTTCCTCATAGACGTTGTCCTTCAAAACGAAACCGGTAATGTTGTCCACCTTTTCCTCAAAAATTGGTATTCTGGAGAAGCGCAGTTTTGGGTTATCTTCAAAAAAGGCTTGGATGGTTTTGTCCGAGGAAGCAATCTTCATCACCGCCCGGGGGGTCATAATATCCTTTACCTGAACTTCTTCAAAACGTAATAAGTTTTTAATGATGGTCGATTCCGATTTTTGAAATACTCCTTCCTCATGGGCCATGTCCGTCATCGCCGTAAAGTCTTCCCGGCTCAAAACGCTACCGTGATGGCCTTTGCCACCTACCAATTTGGTGAATAATTGTAATAACCACAACAATCCGGTATATTTTAGAGCTAGCACCATCGCCTTAAGTGCTTTAGAGGTAAAATTGGCCAGTTGTCTCCAATACGTAGCGCCGATAGTTTTTGGAATGATTTCCGACGCGACAAGAATCAATATGGTCATAAGGGTAGATACTACCCCTACCATGAGGTCTTCGGTGAATTCAATACCCATAATAGAGCGTTTGGCCGTACCATAAAGCTCCGCATACGCTACTTTGGCCTGAACACCTACCAAAATGGCACCCACGGTATGGGCAATGGTGTTTAAGGTCAATATGGCGATTAGGGGTTGGTCAACATCTTGTTTCAGTTCTTCTAGGGTTATCGCATACGTTTTGCCCTCCCTTTTTTTTACATTGACAAAAGTTGGGGTGATGCTCAGGAGTACAGCCTCCAATATGGAGCATAAAAAGGAAAAGAAAATGGATATGAGGGCATAAAAAATGAGAAGTCCCATAAGTCGATTTAATGAGTGTCTAAGATACCAATTAAATCCGTCTACACCATAAACAGATATCTTTTAGGTTATGGATTTTTGGATGAGGTCAAAAAAGAAATTGGGGATAAGAATTGAAAGGGTTTTGATTTTCATTGGTTTGCCAATGCCTTGTAAAAAACCTGCTGTACGGCCGACCTTATATTCAAGTCGTAAAGTGCCCGATGTTCCCTGGTTGGAAAGACCCTGTTGGAAAGAAAAATATATACCAATTGGTTCTTAGGGTCTGCCCAAACAAAAGTTCCCGTAAATCCGCTATGTCCAAAGCTTTCCGCACTTACTTCAGGGGCAGGATAGGCATCCTTCAAGGCCAGGGTATCGTTGCCTAACGAAGGTTTGTCAAATCCCAAACCTCTTCGATTATCGTTTTCCGGATATTGCACCATTATAAATTCCTGGACCACTTCTTTGGGTAAAATCTGTTTCCCTTCAAAGGCGCCGTAGTTTAAATACAGCTGCATGATTTTAGCCAAATCTTCGGCTGTGCCAAACAATCCAGCATTACCGGAAATACCGCCAAGCAAGGAAGCATTCTCGTCATGCACCCAACCTTGGGTAAGGGTATGTCTATAGAGGGTATCCATTTCGGTGGGGACAATGAGATTGGGATAGTTTTTGGTCGACGGGAGAAAACCTAGGGTCTTGGCACAAATGGGCTCATAAAAGTTTTCGGTTATATATTGCTCATAGGGAACCCCTGTGAAATCTGTGATAATTTTTGGAAAAAGAAGAAAAGTCAACCCGGAATACCGATAGGTCTTATCCTCCGAAACCTTGGACCGGTTGATCATTCGGTACATTTTTCGATTAAATCTTGTTTTTACGTAAATACTGTCAAAGGCCTGTTTTTCAAAGCGATTGCTTTTGGATTTTCGTAAAAACCTATTTTTAAACCGACCGTTCTTTTTTAATGTTTCGTTTAAAAAGACAATGTAGGGTTCCAGTCCTGCCTGATGGGCTAAAATCTCTCTAAGCGTGATATCTTTTTTGTCTTTTCTGCGCTTCCAAGGTTTCCAATAGGTACTAAAAGGGACATCCAAACCTAATTTGCCCTCGCCCACCAATTTCATGATGGCCGGTAATGGTCCTGTAATTTTTGTTACCGAAGCGAGGTCGTATAAATCGTCCAAGGTCACGGGCTGAATACTGTCATACGTGTGATATCCAAAAACCTCGTGAAAAATGATGGAATCGTTTTTGGCAACCAATACCTGGGCTCCCGGAAAGGCCTTGTTTTTTATACCATTTGTTATGATGGAATCTACTTGATTATAAACCAACTGATAATCAAATTGGTTCAAATCCCCCGCAACCTGTTCATCGCTATATTGTTGTCCTGAAAGAACATTCGAACAAATTCCAATAAATAGATATAGGATAGTTTTTGGCATTATGGTGATGTTAGTCTTTCAAATATAATCCTTGAAGTTCATTGGATGGCTGCCTATATTCAATTTATTTAAGGCCTTCCTGCGTTTGTAAAAGAATCTCCGCTACTCTTTTTTTCAAGGATTCCGGTTCCAAAATTTTGGCATAATCCCCAAAGGAAAGAAACCATCGGGAAAAATAATTCTGTACATCATCCACCATAAAGGTCATCTCCACGTGATTCCCCTTTATGGTTTCCGAGACAAAACCTTGATGTTTTTTACTGGCTCCTAGGTATTTACTTATTTTTTTGTCAACAAGAATTCGCACCTTTGTTTTGTTCTTGACTTCGTTTCGTTTTCGCAAGTCGTCCAGTGTTTTGTGTTCCAAAATGAAGGGCTTGGCAGTACCAACAATTTTTAAAATCCTATCGGTCCTAAATTGTCTATAATCGTTTCGCAGGTGGCAATACCCCATAACATACCAATAGTTATTTTCATTAAAAACACCTATAGGTTCAATATTTCTTTCCGATGGTACATCCGCCTCCAACGCGGTATACCGCAAAAAAACCTGTTTCTTTTCAGCAATACTTTCAAAAAGAATTTCTAGGGCATTCGGTATATTTTCATTTAACAATTGCTGGTTCGGAAAAATCCTCACCTGTGATTCCAGAGCTTCCACCCACTTTTTTTCCCTTACCCTAAGTACCGACTTCACCTTGTACATGGCCGCTTCGAAGTAGGACCCCAAGGACTTATCTGTAAATTGTTGCATTAATTTTTCCGCAGCGACAAAACTGCCGGCCTCCTCACGTGTAAACATGACCGGGGGAAGGCTATAGCCCTCCATGATAGAATATCCAACACCTGCTTCACTGGCAATGGGCACTCCTGAAGCTTCAAGGGTTCGAATATCCCTATAGATAGTACGTTGACTCACCTGGAATCGATCTGCAAGTTCCTGGGCCTTTACAATACGTTTGGACTGCAACTGTATAAATATCGCTACAATCCTATCAAATCGTTTTACGGTATCCATTCCCATAATAGATCGGCCTTTCTCCCAAAGATAGGACAAGATTTTAAGGTCAAATGTCCATTTGGCATCCATTTTAGCATTCCTTTTGACCAAAAATAGGTCTAGGTAGTGACAGCAGTATGTCAGGAGCAAAATTATTTTGATTTCCAAAGCACTACTGACAAAGGGTTGTCATAGGGCGCGAATATCTTTGTTGTCATAATCAATAAATAATAAATAGTATGGAAAACACGATTAAAGGAGCAACTCAGGTTATTACTTCAAATCAGTTAGTGGAACATTGGCAGGGTCACAGAAGACTTACTCGAAGTGTTATCGAAATATTCCCAGAAGATGAACTCTTTATGTATAGTATTGGAGGTATGCGTCCCTTCGCTGATATGGTTTTGGAACTTTTGGGCATTGCGGAACCGGGATTACGTGAAATTGTAACGGGGCAAACGGCTCAATTGAACGAACATTTTGACCACGGCAACAGCAAGGCGAAATTACTGGAAGCTTGGGACAGTGCCACGGAGCAACTAAACAAGCTATGGGCGCAAATGGAAGAAATGGACTTTCAGAAGCAAATCGTATCTTTTGGACAATACCCTGGAACGGTACAATCTTCCCTATTTTATTTTCTTGACAATGAAATGCATCATCGTGGTCAAGGTTATGTATATCTACGTTCCCTAGGGATTGAACCTCCTATGTTTTATGACAGAAGCTAAGTATGAGAACAGTATTGGTTTTTAAAACTTCTGTAAGAAAAAAGGGTAAGGTGAAATATCTTGCCCCTTATTTAAACGAATTGATAAATGACCATGGGCGATGGAACTTTGATCTGGAGGATTGCGATAACATTCTTCGCATAGAGACTCTAAATCCAAATCCTTCGGCTATTTCAGAACTCTTGTCTCAACGGGGCTTTTTCTGTGAGGAATTGCATTGATGAGAATAGCTGGATGACATAAAAATAGGCTAGGGTTTAATTCTCATTTCCAACTGTTGGATTTTCGGGTCAATTTCAGGATTTAAGGTAAAGAAAACAGAGATGGTGCCATGTTTGCCATAAATTTCAAAATCTCCCCGTAACTGGTTTCTGGGACGTATTTCCCCGATGGAATCTATTTCCCCGATAGTTTGTTTCAAATCGGAAATGTGTTGGGTTCGTTTTTCCAGGGAACGGTCCAAAAAGAAATTATCCGCAAACAAGGTGGTGTCCATCCCAGTTTCCCATGTTTTCAAAGCGGATACCAATTGGTCTTTCTTGTTTTTAAGGATTTGGGAAGCTACCTTTTTTCTAGGTTGCAATTCCAGTTCCTCAAACAGTAATTTAGAGATTTCATCCAAGGGCAAAGGTCCGGTATAGGTTAAATTGCCAAAGGCCATAATTCCTATACCATATTCCGGAAAAAAGGAATAGTTACTACCATAACCGGGCAAAGCCCCACCATGGGAAACCTTTATGATTCCTTTGCAATCTTCCGATATTCCCAGCCCATATCCATAGCCGGAGACCCTTGCACAGGGCTCGTTATTCCAATCGGTTGCCCAAGAGGATAGGTACGGATATTGGGGCGTATGCATTTCCCGGAGGGTACTCCGTTTTACGGGCCCATTGTCTCTTTCGCTTCTGGGTGGCCATGCGGAGAGGTGAAAGCTCACATATTTTGAAAAATCGGCAATCGTGGTAATCAGCCCACCCATGGAACCGAAGACGCCATCGTGCAATATGGGTTCGGGCTTCCAAGTGTCGTCCTCATATCGGTATCCGTGCACTAGCATGTCTTCGGGTACTTTTTCATATTCCCAGTAAGTATGCTCCATAGCCAATGGTCGTAGGATATTTTGGGTAATGTACTCCTGATAGGTGTTTCCGGACACTTTTGCCACAATCTGGCCCAACATGCCATATCCTGTATTGCTATATTCGTATTGGTAGGAAGGAACTTTGGAGAGGGAAAGTCCCTCGGCCAACATATTTTCCAACATTTCCGTAGCATCGTTCAAATGGCGATCGCCCCAAGGGTTGTCCTCCGGAAAGCCTGCGGTCATCGTTAGCAGGTTCTTTATGGTGATTGCGGGGGAATCTTGGGTTAGGTATACCAAGGTGTCCAACTGAGGAAAGTAGTTTGATACAGGGTCGTCCAAATCAAGCTTGCCTTCGTCCCGCAATTTTAAAATGGCCATGGCCGTAAAACTCTTGGTCATGCTCGCAATCCGGAAGGCTTTTGTAGGGCTGGCTTCGATTTGTGTTTCAAGATCAATAACACCATAACTTCCGGTAAGTACCAGTGAATCGTCCACTACAATGCCGTAGCTGATGCCCGGAATATGTCTGGCTTTTGCATTGGTTTCAAAAATCCCCTGGATTTTATCCTGTGCCCCAGTAATTTTACCGGTCCGCTGATCATTTTCAAATTTTGGAGGGATATAATTGCTGGAGAACCGCTGTGCTTTTTCCGTAGGGCCGGGAGTAACTTGCTCTTGGGTCTGATGTTTACAGGCACCCAGTATAATAAAGCAGGACAGGGAAGCGTAGAAAAAGACATTTTTCATAAAAGGGAGGTTTGGTTCCCTTTAAAGATAATGCCTTTGGTGGAATTTTACATTGTATGTGGATGTTGAAGGCGGAGTAATTTTAGGTATTAAGCAGTTTGACAACATCTTTAGCGAAATAAGAAGCGATGATGTTGGCCCCGGCGCGTTTGATTGCGGTCAATTGTTCCATCATTACGGCATCATGGTCCAGCCAGCCTTTTTCGGCAGCAGCTTTTACCATGGCGTATTCGCCAGAGACCTGGTACACGGCAACAGGCACGTCCACTTCGTTCCTAATTTCACGGACAATATCCAAATAACAAAGTCCGGGTTTTACCATGACTATATCGGCACCTTCGTCAATGTCCATTTGGGTTTCCCGGATAGCTTCATACCGATTGGCATAATCCATCTGATAGGTCTTTTTGTCCTTGGGAACGTTCTTAATATCCACGGGCGCAGAATCCAGCGCATCTCGAAACGGACCATAAAAGGCACTGGCGTATTTGGCACTATAGCTCATGATTCCAGTGTTGCTATAACCTTCATCCTCCAAAGCTTCGCGAATGCTTAGGATCCTGCCATCCATCATATCACTGGGAGCCACAAAATCGGCACCGGCCTTGGCATGCGAAACGCTCATTTCAGAAAGAATTTCAACGGTTTCGTCATTTAGGATTTGTCCGTCGGCCACAATACCATCATGCCCGTAAGAGGAGTAGGGGTCCAAGGCGACATCGGTCATGACCAGCATTTGTGGGCACGCATTTTTTACGGTTTTCACGGCACGTTGCATCAATCCATCTGGATTCAGGGCTTCGGTACCTTTGTTATCCTTCATTCCATCTTCCACTTTCGCAAAAAGAAGCACGGAACAGAGGCCCATATTCCAGAGTTCCTTGACCTCTTTTTCCAAATTGTCCAAACTCAACCTGAAATAATTTGGCATGGAGGCAATCTCTTCCTTTATTCCTTTACCTTCTACGATGAAAAGGGGTACTAAAAAATCATCCGGACTGATGATAGTCTCCCTGACCAATCTTCGTATGGATTCGGATGCGCGTAATCTTCTATTTCTTATGAGTGGGTACATTAACTATAGTCTCTTAGTTTATAGTATACAAAGTAAAGAAAATGAATTTTAGTATTGATTGTTTGCCCAATATAATTGGAACCTGAAGCGTTTTTACCTAGTATTGGTTTTCCAAATAAGCACAAATTGACAAGTTTCAAATCATTAAATTTCAAATATTCCTGGAGAAAATACCAAGAGGTTTTTTTAAATCATTTCCAAGAACACATTAAAGACAACCATTTACATGTGATTGCTCCTCCGGGATCAGGAAAGACCTTGCTGGGTTTAGAGATAGTAAGACGGATTGGAAAACGGACAATAGTGCTTTCGCCTACTCTTACCATTCGTAATCAATGGGAAGAACGGCTTCAAGAGTTTTTTACCGATAAAAGATATTATGAAGGTGCTTCCTTTGATTTAAACGATTTAGGAGATATTACTTTTTCAACCTATCAAAGTTTACATGCATTATATAAAAGAAGTAAAGATGAAAAGGCTTTTCTAGACTATTTTAAAAGTGCCGGAATAAAAGCCGTTATTTTGGATGAAGCGCATCATTTGAAGAATGAATGGTGGAAATGCCTGTTTTCTTTAAAACAGCTACAGGATTTGACCATTGTCGCCTTAACAGCTACTCCGCCTTTTGACAGTTCACAGGCGGAAATTGAGAGGTATTTTGAATTATGTGGGCAGGTGGATGACGAAATTGCAGTACCCAATTTAGTAAAAGAGGGTGATTTGTGTCCCCATCAGGATTTCATTCATTTTTCTCTACCAGAAAAACTGACCATCGACCATATCGTAGATTTTAGGATGGGCGTTGCTCGTATGCTTGAAAATTTAAAGAAAGACCAACAATTTATAGAGCATATCAAAGGGCATCGGTTCTTTACAGCTACCTTAAAAAATCTTGATGAAATTTATAAAAACCCTGCGGTTTTTTCTGGTCATTTAATTTTTCTGAATTCTGTGGGACATCATATTTCTAAGGAAAAACTAATGGTTTTAGGTTTTAGGGGGAATAACCAAATCGATTATCCTAAATTTAATATAGAATGGGCGGAAGTTGTTCTAAATCATTTGTTTTTTGATGACATAAAAAATTATGGAAATAATTCGTATTTGCTGTCTTTGGAAAAGAGATTGAAGCGAATGGGTGTTCTAAAAACAAATCGTGTAGATTTAATAGGCTCTGATACTTTTTACAAAGTACTTGCCTCAAGTCCGAGTAAATTGAGGAGTATAGTTGAAATTACCAAGGCTGCTCAAAAGGAGCTTAATTCTGACTTAAGAATGGTGGTGTTGACAGATTATATAAGAAAGGAATTTCTTTATGTCAACAACGACTCCACTGAGACGGTGAAAATGGGTGCTGTACCTATTTTTAATAATCTTATAGGAGAGGTAGGGAATATCTCTAAGATTGCCGTTTTGACCGGTAGTCTGGTCATCGTAAGTGTTGAGGTTTATAATGAAATTATTGAAAGATTTGGTGCTGACGTAGTCTCATTTACACCCATGGATAAAAATGACAACTTTGTATATATTCATAAAATAGTCAGAAGTATTGGTGTTTCTCTTGTAGAGAGTATCACCCAGTTGTTCCAAGAAGGTTCTATTAATATACTGATAGGAACAAAATCCTTGTTAGGTGAAGGTTGGGATGCACCCGCCATAAATACCTTGATTCTGGCATCCTCTGTTGGTTCTTTTGTGTCATCAAATCAAATGCGTGGTAGGGCTATAAGGACCTATGATAAAATCCCCAATAAAACAGCGGTTATTTGGCATTTGGTCTGCTTAGACCCAATGGATGAGTTCGGTGGAGCCGATTGGGTCACTTTAAGTAGACGGTTTTCTGCTTTTATGGGAATTTCGAATGATGAGCCACTAAGGATTGAGAATGGAGTGGACCGTTTGGATATTCATTTACCTAAAACAGAGGAAGACATAAGATTTATCAATTCGAAAAGTATAGAAAATTCAAAAAATACCGACTTGATTACAGCACATTGGAACAGTGCAATTGGTACTGGAAGTGTGATTTCTCGTGAATTGAAAAAATATTACGATGGAAATACTAGCTATCAACGTCAAAATCAACTTTATTTTAAGGATGTTGTGATTGCCTCATTTATCGAAATAATGTTAGGCTTGGCATTTTTCATCCCTGAGCTAGCACTTAAAAATATCAATGTTATTTTAAGTGGAGGATGGATAAAATTTATTTATATCTTATTATCGGCGTTAGTTTTGGGATATGGATTAAAGTTCTATAAGGCAATTCTTTTATTTGTGAGACACGGAAATTTACACAAGGAAATCTATAAGATGGGTATGGCAACCCTGAAAACGCTACAAGAATTAGGATATATTGAAAGTACTTCCAAAGATATAGGGCTTCAAGTAGATTTAGGTCCTAAAGGTACCGTAAGTTGTATACCGGTTGGTATGACAAATTATGAAAGCACATTATTCATAAATACATTGGGTGAGATTATAGCTCCTATTGACAATCCTAGGTACCTTTTACAGCGAAAGGAATGGTTTAGGAATTTACTAGGGTTTAAGCGTTTTTATGTAGTGCCAAGGGTCTTAGGGGAGAAAAAAGAAAAATCAGAGAAGTTTCTTTACCATTGGGAGAGAAATGTAGGTAGTTCCCGACTGATTTATACTAGGCACATAAAGGGACGAAAAATATTATTAAAGGCAAGGATGTTCCACATCTCCAATAATGAAGGTGAGAATATAGAAAAAGCCTTGATTTGGCATTGATTAAATTATTATGAACCCCTCAAGATAACAAACCGCCTGCCCTGATATTTTCACCCTTTTTCCCAAATATTCACAGGTCAAGCTTCCTCCACGCTGCGATAATTGTTGGGCACTCATCAAAGTTTTGTTCAACTTTTTTGACCAATAGGGCGTAAGGGTCGTGTGTGCCGAACCTGTAACCGGGTCCTCGGGGATGCCGCACTTTGGGAAAAAGGCACGGGACACAAAATCAACTGCATCTCCTTTAGCCGAAACGATGACACCCCTGCAATCCACTTGGTCCAATAAGTGAAAATTCGGCCTAATATTTTCAATATCTTGCTGGTCTTCGTAAATCAACAAGTAATCTGTTTTCCCTTTAAAAGTTTCCAAGGGTTGCTTTCCAATGGCTTCGTTGATTTCGTTTATACTTTCAAAGGGAACTAGGTAGTCCGTTGGAAAATCCATGGTCATTTGTCCGGTTTCATCACTTTTTACCAGAAGTTCACCGCTTCTGGGCGAAATAAACCTAATGGTATGTTCTTTGTAATCGTAATAATTTAAGATAACGTAGGCAGTGGCCAAGGTAGCGTGCCCGCACAGGTCGACCTCTACTTCTGGTGTAAACCAGCGTAGTTCATAATCATTGCCACGAGGAACGGCAAAAGCTGTTTCCGCCAAATTATTTTCCGCGGCTATTTTTTGCATGATATCATCGGGCAACCAGGTTTCCAATATGCATACGGCTGCCGGGTTACCACCAAAAAGCTTGTTCGTAAAAGCATCGATTTGATATATTTTTTGTTTCATAGTTTAAATCCAGGCTTTTGGTTTTTGCAGTACGTTAATCAGTTTTTCTTCGGCACTACCTGCTTCAGGATGATGGTCATATCGCCATTGCACATGGGGTGGAAGGCTCATTAATATACTTTCAATACGACCGTTGGTTTTTAAACCGAAAAGTGTGCCCTTATCATGAACCAGATTGAATTCCACATATCGGCCCCTTCTGATTTCCTGCCAATCCCTTTGTTCTTGGGTATAGGGAAGGTCTTTACGTTTTATAACAATTGGTATATAACCATCTAAAAAACTGTTTCCTATCTCGGTAACAAACTTGTACCAGTCTTCCATGGACATTTTATCCGTCGCCTTGCAATAATCAAAAAATAGACCGCCGACGCCTCTAGCCTCGTTCCGATGCGTATTCCAAAAGTATTCGTCGCATTTTCTCTTATAGGTGGGATAAAAACTGGGGTCGTGTTTGTCACATGCCGCTTTGCAAATTTCATGAAAATGTTTGGCGTCTTCCTCGAATAAATAATAGGGGGTCAAATCCTGCCCTCCACCAAACCACTGATCCACGACGTTTCCATCGTTATCATACATTTCAAAATAGCGCCAATTAGCATGTACGGTGGGCACCATAGGGTTTTTTGGGTGTAGGACCAAACTTAGTCCGCACGCAAAAAAATCGGCATCTTTTACCCCAAAATAAGCCTGCATACTTTCGGGCAAAGCTCCATGCACCCCCGAAATATTTACGCCTCCTTTTTCGAATACATCCCCATTTTCAATGACCCGTGTTCGTCCACCTCCACCTTCGGGCCGTTCCCAAAGATCTTCTTGAAATTTTGTCTTGCCATCAATGGATTCAAGTTTTTTGGTGATGGTATCTTGAAGTGTATGTATATACTTATAGAATTTATCCTTCATTGGTTTTAATATAGAGTTCCATATCCATAGGTGCCATTTCCGGAGGTTGGTGTTCCTTAGGCAAGGTCTCCTTCCAGACATAGCCACATTTCTCCGCAATACGTATACTCGCTGGATTTGTCCTATGTACAATAATCCGTAATGTTTTTAAGTTCAATTCCTTAAAAGACCAATTGGTTATTTCCTTCACTGCCATGGTCGTTATGCCAATTCCTTCATGCTGGTACCCAATACAGTAAGCAAGCTCTGCCTCTTTTTGGGTGTAATCCAGATTTTTTACAAACAACAATCCCGCAACCGTTCTGTCTATCGTGTTCTTTATGACGAATAAAAACTCGTTTTTACTTTTAAAGTCCTTGATCTTTCTATCTACAAAGAGCTGGGATAGATCCGGAGTTAGGTTCTCGGTCAAGGTCCGTGGGAAATAGGTCTTTAGTCTAGAGGTATTGACCGTTACAAAATCGCAGATTCTCCATGCGTATTTTTCATGAATGGGCGTTATTTCAAAAGTACCGTTCGCTATGGAAATCATTCCTTAAAAATACGAAGTCTTGATACCTCTGGAAAGGTAAATTGCACGTTTTAAGGAAATATTAATTCCAAAGGACTTACCTAAACTCCTTAACGGCATCAATAAAGGCCTTGGCATTCTCAACGGGAACGTTGGGAAGAATTCCATGGCCCAAATTCACCACATATCTATCCTTTCCAAATTCGTGGATCATTTGAGTGACCATTTTCTTGATTTCAGATGGAGGTGACAATAACCTGGCCGGATCAAAATTGCCTTGTAAGGTTATTTTTCCACCGGTAAGGTAGCGTGCATTTTGTGCGGAACAGGTCCAATCCACACCAAGGGCCGAGGCCCCTGATTGGGACATTTCCTTGAGTGCAAACCAGCATCCTTTACCAAAGACGATTACTGGGGCATCTTCCTTAAGGGCGTCTACGATTTGTTGTATGTATTGCCATGAAAACTCTTGATAATCCGTAGGTGACAACATTCCTCCCCAAGAATCGAATACCTGTACGGCGTTGACGCCCGCCTTTACCTTAGCTTTCAAATAGGCAATGGTGGTATCCGTGATTTTTTGCAACAATTCATGGGCTGCCACCGGTTGTGTAAAACAGAATTCCTTGGCTTTGTCAAAAGTCTTACTGCCTTGTCCTTGTATACAATAGCAAAGAATGGTCCATGGAGATCCCGCAAAACCTATCAACGGCACTTCATCATTTAATTTCTCTTTGGTAGCGGTAATGGCCTGCATCACATAATCCAATGCCTCTGCTACATCAGGAACGATAACTTCATCAACGTCCTTTTGGCTTCTTATAGGGTTTGGTAGATAAGGTCCAAAATTAGGTTTCATTTGAACCTCAATGTTCATTGCCTGTGGAATCACCAAGATATCGCTGAAGAGAATGGCAGCATCCATACCAAACCTTCTGATGGGCTGTACCGTTATTTCCGAAGCCAGTTCTGGGGTTTGACATCGGGTAAAAAAGTCGTATTTCTCCTTGATTTCCATGAATTCTGGAAGGTATCTGCCTGCCTGTCGCATCATCCAAACCGGAGGTCTCTCTACTGTTTCACCTTTTAGGGCCCTAAGGAATAAATCGTTCTTTATCATATGTTTATTGCTCGTTGCTCGTTGCTCGTTGTTGGTTTTTGGTTTTTGGTTGATGTTTGATGGCTGATGGTTGTTCGTTATTGCCAAACATTTTTTTTGAGCTTGATTCTTGCTCTTGAACTTGTAATTTCTAACTACCATAATCCCCATTTACCAAATCAATAACACTTTCTGTATCGGGAATTTTCGCAACTTTCACTTCCCTGAAATGTTTCCGGGCTTCTGTTGCCGTGGTTTCCCCAATGCAATATGCAATTGGATGTGGCTTGTTTTTTAACAAATAACTTTCTACAGCAGAAGGGCTATAAAACAAAATACCTTCAACCGATTCCGTTATGGATTTGCCGGAAAGTTTGGTCCTGTAGGCCTCAATTTTGTTTACGGTAATCTGGTTATCCTCCAAAATGCTGGGCAGATGTTCCAAACTCAGGTTTCCATGGAAATAGGTGACTTCTGTACCCTCTATATATTCCACCAGATACTTCGCCAAATCTGTAGCACTGTTTTCAAAATGGGTCACTTTTCCAATCTTTTTCCGAATAAGTCTCCTTGTTTTCCTGCCTACGCAGTAAATATTCTTAAATTGAAGTTCTTCCGGACTTATGTTCGTCAATAGGCTTTCTACAGCATTCTTACTGGTAAAAACTACATTTTTATGTTCTTTTTTTAACACTACTGGAGAAATCCTGTTAGGGCTAATCTTTATAAAATCCTCGGAATCAACTTTTATGGAGCCCTTGAATCTTTGTAATTGGGCCTCGGTCAGTTTTTTTGTGGAAAATATATTGGTCTTGAGGTCAGCACCTTGTAATTGGTTCATAAGGCGTCTTCCCCCGCGGCTTAAAATACTTCGTGCGGCATCAATCCCTAGGTTTTTATGTTTGCCCAAGGGTGCCGTTAAGGAAGCTTCAAGCTTTTTTGATCCGTCAACGGTCAGAAGGACCCCTTTGAGGTTTACAACGTTCTCTTTATCTATATAGGCCAATGCGCCAATAGGGGCCGAACACCCACCTTCCAATTCCCTTAGGAAATCACGTTCCACTTTTGTGCAGATTTCGGTTTCCCCATGGTTGAGTTCTGCACAGATTTCACGAATTTCCGTATCGTTTTCCATAGCTACTACCATGATAGCCCCTTGTGCAGGTGCGGGAACCATCCAAGTGAGCCCTATGGTATTTTCTGGTTCCAGTCCTATGCGTTCCAATCCGGCGGCCGCAAATATGGCCCCGTTCCAGTCGTTGTCCTTCAACTTTTGTAAACGGCTGTTCACGTTCCCCCTAAGATCTACTACCGTATGGGAAGGATATCGGTTGAGCCATTGTGCTTTACGTCTTAAACTGCCGGTAGCCACAATACCATCCGGAGAACCCAAAAACTCCTCATTGTTCTTAAAGGCCAGAATATCCATATAGTTGGCCCTTTTGAGAACCGCAGCTTGAACAATGCCTTTTGGGAGTTGGGTAGGAACATCCTTCATGGAGTGCACCGCTATATCGATATCACCATGGAGCATGGCCACGTCCAAGGTTTTGGTAAAAATACCTGTTATCCCAAGTTCATACAGTGGTTTGTCCAAGACCAGGTCGCCGGTTGATTTTACCGGAACCAATGTTACGGAATGGCCTAATGCCTCAAGTTGCTCTTTAACGGTATTGGCCTGCCATAGTGCCAATTCACTATCGCGCGTGCCTATGCGAATACTTTTACTCATTTAGTCTCTAGCTCTAATTGAAACACTTTTTGGATAAGCTCTAGGCTAGAATCAGAATCAATAGTGTCGTCCTTAAGATGGTTGGCAAATTGCTTGGTGATTTTCTGGATGATCCTGTTGGATATGATTTCGGCCTGTTCGGCGTCAAAATTCGAGGTTTTTTTGGATTGATAGTCCAACTCTTCATCCTTCATGGTCTTTAGCTTCATTTTAAGTGCCTTGATAACGGGAGCAAATTTACGCGTCTCCAGCCATTGTATGAAATCCTCCTTGACTTCTTCAATGATAGCTTCCGCTCTTGGGATGAAAAGCTTCCGTTTCTCCAGGGTTTCGTCCGTCATTTGGGATAAATGGTCCAAATGTAGGAGGGATACGTTATCCAGTTCCAAAACGTTGTCGTCCACATTTTTAGGAATTGAAAGATCTAAAATTAATAAAGGGTTCTTTGTGTAAATGAGTTCTTTGCAAACCGTAGGCTTTTGCGCCCCTGTGGCTACTACCAGAACATCTGTTTTGCGTATTTCCGCTTGCAGGTCACCATAATCCTTAACGGTAAGATTAAACTTGCCACCCACTTTATCCGCTTTCTCCTTTGTTCGGTTTATTAAGGTAATATGTGGATTTTTGGTATGCTTGATAAGATTTTCACAGGTGTTTCGTCCAATTTTCCCCGTACCGAAGAGAAGAATGTTCTTTTCGAAAATATTCTCAACGTTGTTTAATATATATTGAACCGATGCAAATGCCACCGAAGTTGCACCCGAAGATATCTCGGTTTCATTTTTTATGCGTTTGCTGGCCTGGATGACCGCATTGACCAAACGCTCTATGAACGGATTGGCAATATCCTGTTTTTTGGAACGGAAAAAACTCTGCTTTAACTGACTGATGATTTCAAAATCACCTAAAATCTGACTATCCAGTCCCGTTCCAACCCGAAATAGGTGCGAAATAGCTTCCTTGTTTTTATAGACATAGGCCACTTCTTGAAACTCCTCCACACTGCCAAGGGAAAAGTCGCACAATAATTTGATCAATTGAAAGGGATGCTGGGCAAAACCATGAAGTTCAGTTCTATTACAGGTGGAGGTGGCCAATAACCCATCGATACCCTGTTCCTTTGCTTTTGCCAGGAGTGCCGTCATGGATGCCTCGTCCAAACTGAATTTTCCTCTTACCTCCGCATCGGCCTTTTTATAATTGAGGCCAATCGTATAAAAGGAGTTGTGTTTAGAAATGTGATAGTCCTTCATAGTTGCGGCGACAAAAATAAACGCATCGATTTAATAAAAATAACGCTAGAGGAACTATAAGCGTCGGTAGAAGTGATTTTAGATAAAAATACAATATAAATCGGCTCAAAACCCCTATTTTTACAACGTCTAACGAAAATCTTCTATCGTTATTGTTTAGATAGATTCTAAATAATAACATTTAAGTTGCGAAAGTATGGAAAGCAAAAACATCGCCCAAGGTTCCTTCGAGGAACTACTAATAGAAAATGGATTTTATGTACTTAAAATTCAGAACAATACTTCAGAAACAAAGAACGTCACACGCGAGATCAACCGCAGTTATATCCAATTCCACTTCTGTTTAAAAGGAGGTGGGAAGTTTGTTTTTAACCAAGGAACCTATGCCTTGGAGGTATCCGAGGAGAATTCGTTGTTGCTTTATAATACGCAATTGGATTTGCCTTTGAACCTTATGTTGGCCCCAAATTCATGGATGGTTACCGTGGTAATGAGTATCCGTAAATTTCATTCCTTGTTTTCAGATGAGGCCGGTTATATTCCCTTTCTTAGTGAAGAGAACCAGGAAAAGAAGTATTATGCACAGGAACCGGTATCGCCCCCAATCGCTGTGGTTTTGAGTCAGATCATTAACTACAATCTGCATCCAACGATAAAAGGACTTTATTTAAAAGGCAAGATATATGAATTGATCGCTCTTTATTTTAATAAAAATACGGATGCCGATGTAGAACAGTGTCCGTTTCTAGTAGACGAGGATAACGTGAAACGGATCCGAAGGGCCAAGGAAATCATTATTTCCAATATGGCCGAACCACCGACCTTGACCGAGCTTTCCAAAGAAATAGGCCTGAGCTTAAAGCGTTTAAAAGAGGGATTTAAGCAAATCTATGGCGATTCCGTTTACAGCTTTCTCTTCGATTATAAAATGGAACATGCCAGGAAATTACTGGAATCCGGACAATACAACGTGAACGAGATCGGGTTGAAAATTGGGTATAGTACCTCAAGCCATTTTATCGCCGCTTTTAAGAAAAAGTATGGGACAACGCCCAAGAAATATGTGATGGCGTTGGCGAGTAGTACTTGAATTTAACAAACTAAGTAGTTTGTATTCGAAATAAGGACAATGAGTTTTAGAGGTATTTTTGCTGTTCATCGATAAAACCTAGTTAGTTTCCGGTATATTCAAAAAGACTTCTGCCTTTTCTAATTGCGGGAACAAACCCAATGGTTGGTTTTTATTTTTTATTCTTATAGTGGCCTTGCCACCATAATACCTGTATTCCCTTTTATTTTTATCAAGTATTCTGCTAGCGGTTTTTCCGAAACTTCCACCTCCATGGATCCGGTGGACGCATGTAATAGATGAATTCTGCCATCGGCTTCCCTGGTGGCAATTCCTGTATGGGTGACATCCAGTCCATTGATGGAGGTTGCAAGGGCAATGATATCGCCGGATTGGATCAAATGCTCGTTTTCGGCAATCTGGTCTTGGGCCAGGACACAAATGGGCTGACTGTTCAAATACTTTTCGGAAGCCTTTATCTTTTCGAAATTGGTATCGTCAGCCAAAAAAGGATAGAGGTCCCTGTGTTCGCTCATAAAGTTGATATCCTTGGTGATTTCTTTTCCACCAATCTCTCCCGTTATGTCCTTCAATAAGCCTTTTTCGGCATTGTTGGCAATCCACTCAGAAAAATAGTGTAGTCGTGAAGTATAACCTTCAAGGTTTCCATCTTTATACCGAATGGTTTCTAAATTCTTTGTAAAATCATCAAATGAGGTTTTACCCTCTTTCAGCATCAATGAAAATGCAAGAACGTTTTCCACAAACGTGGTACAGTCCAAGCCCTGTAAGTTGACTACCAAGGTTTCCGTATCCCCAATTTCTAGCGTTTTGGCCACGTATGGCGTCTTTAGAAAGGTTTTGCCTACGGCGACTAAGGTTTGTCCAAAATCAGGTTGTTCCAAACCTTGGGTCTCATCAATTTTAGTCTGTACGGCCTGCCTGTCCAACGGAGAGCAGGTGATAGTTTGAGCCTCTATCGCACAGGATAAAAATAGAAGGGTGAAGATTAAGAGGTGTTTCATTGTTGATTTTTTTCGTTTGAATTATCCTCATTAAGTTTATCCATCAAAATCCTATTATGAACAATACTTTCCGGATAATTCTCTTGAAGGAAAGATATCAATTTTTCTCGTATATGTACCCTCAAATCCCATGCCGTTGGCGAATCCTTGGCGCTCATCAAAGCCCTTATCTCTACATAATTGGCCTTGCTATCGGTCACTTGTAGCACATTTACTTCCTTGTCCCATAAATCGGTATTTTCCAAAATCCGGGTCAGTTCCTCACGTAAAGCATCAAAAGGAACCTTGTAATCGGTATATAAAAAAACGGTGCCCAAAATGTCGGAGGAAGTTTTGGTCCAGTTTTGAAAAGGTTTTTCAATAAAATAAGGCGTAGGTACAATGAGACGGCGTTTGTCCCAAATTTTTACCACCACGTAGGTTAAAGTGATTTCCTCGATGCGGCCCCATTCCCCTTCTACGATAACTACGTCATCCAACTTTATGGGCTGGGCAATGGCAATCTGTATGCCCGCCAATACGGTTCCGATAAGTTTTTGGGCCGAAAAACCAATGATGATACCTGCCACCCCGGCCGATGCAAAAATACTCACCCCTACCTCCCTGATTTCCTGAAAACTCATAAGGACTGCCCCAATGGCCAGAATTACAACAATAAATATGATGATTCGTTCCAAAATATTGAATTGTGTATAAATTTTTCGGGCCTTAAGATTGTCCTCCGTGTTTACATCATAATTGTGGATGATGAGTTGCTTGACCACTTTTAGGATTCCAATGATAAGCCAAGTCATAGCGAATATGAAAAGAAGGGCACTGGCCTTTTTGAACCAGTATTCCTCGTTTTCCATACCCAATAATTGTCTAAAGGAAGTCATGCGGACCACAATGGAAACAAATAGGAGAAAAATGGGAAAGGCCACTCTTTTCATGACCCCCTCGGGAACCAAATACCTGGGGTCTTTACCAAATTTTCGCAATACAAATAGCGTAACCCAATAGATTACGAGGAAAACCGCGAACGAAATACCTAAATAAATCAACGATTCCCTGGGAATATCTTCGAAAACTGTATCCATAGCTCCAAGTTTGGGTACAACATACTAAAATTTGGTAGCCCACAAAATAATAGTGAAATAAATCGACGGACTTTATGGTGGTATAGAAAACTAATGCCCTAAATTAAAATATCATCGCATATCAAGTGTTATTTTTGCAGTTCATAATTCAATTTTAGGTAATGAAAGGAGTTTTACTGGTTAATTTGGGATCCCCTGATAGTCCCACCGCAAAGGACGTAAAACCATATTTGGACGAGTTTCTTATGGACGAACGCGTTATAGATGTTCCAAAAGTGTTGCGGAATATCATCGTGCGGGGTATCATTTTGCAAACCCGACCTAAAAAATCGGCCGAGGCCTATTCCAAGATTTGGTGGGAAGAAGGTTCCCCTTTGATTGTCCTTTCAGAACGGTTTACGGATAAGCTCCGCCAACAAACGGAACTTCCAGTGGCTCTGGGCATGCGATATGGGAGCATGACCATTAAAGGTGCCCTTCAGGAGTTAAAGGATAAAGGTGTAGATCAGGTTTTATTGGTACCGCTTTATCCGCATTATGCCATGTCCTCTTATGAAACTGTTGTGGTCAAGGTCCTGGAAGTGCAGGATGCATCTTTTCCTGAAATGAAAATCACGACATTACCTGCTTTTTATAAAAACACCGATTATATTAGGGTTCTTTCAGATTCCATAAAAGAGGGCTTGAAGGATTTTGAATATGACCATATTCTGTTTTCCTATCACGGAATTCCGGAACGGCACATCCGAAAATCAGACCCAACCAAGTTCCATTGTAAAATTGATGGTTCCTGTTGCCATACAAATTCCGTAGCGCACCATACCTGTTATCGCCACCAATGTTATAAAATGACCGAACTGGTCCGTAACCAGATGAACCTACCGGAAGATAAAGTAAGCGTGTCCTTTCAATCACGTTTGCCCAACGATCCTTGGTTAAAACCCTACACGGATTTTGAGTTTGAAAGATTTCCAAAAGAAGGTAAGAAGAAATTGGCGGTGGTTACCCCGGCTTTTGTGGCGGATTGTCTGGAAACTTTGGAGGAAATCGCCATGGAAGGGAAACACCAGTTTATGGAAGCTGGGGGAGAAGCCTACAAACACATACCTTGTTTAAATGACAATGATGCTTGGGTCTCCTTGATGGCGCAATGGATCGAGGAATGGCAAAAGGTAGGGGTTTTACCTCACCACTAAGGTTGACCACACTTTTATTAAAATTCAATAAATCAGGCCTATGGCCAAATTCACATCGGAAGAATTGGGTAAACAGCCCATAGGAAAACTCTTGGTAGCCCAGGCAGTGCCTGCCAGTATTGGAATTCTTGTGATGTCATTGAACGTATTGGTCGATTCCATTTTTGTGGGAAACTGGATCGGTTCCATTGCCATAGCGGCCATAAACGTGGTACTGCCGGTATCATTTTTTATAGGAGCTCTGGGTATGGCCATTGGTGTAGGTGGATCGAGTATCATCTCAAGAGCTCTTGGGGCTGATGATAAGGAAAAGGCCTTTACCACTTTTGGGAACCAAATCACCCTTACGTTGGGTATCACCATAACGATGGTAGTTATGGGGCTTTCCTTGTTGGAGTCCATCATTCCCGCTTTTGGGGGTAAAGGAGCAATATACGATCCGGCCAAGGTCTACTATACCATTGTGCTGTACGGAGTACCTTTTTTGGCACTTTGTATGATGGGGAATACCGTTATAAGGGCGGAGGGCAAACCAAAATTCGCCATGATAGCCATGATCATACCCTCTGTAGGAAACCTACTCATGGACTATGTGTTTATTTATGTTTTTGATTGGGGGATGGCCGGTGCCGCTTGGGCCACTACAATAGGCTATGTTTTGTGTTTTTTATACGTAGGATACTTTTTCTTCTCGCAATACTCAGAAATGAAAGTCCAATGGAAGCATTTAGGATTGAATGTTCCTGTTGTAGGGGAAATAGGTTCTCTTGGTTTTGTGACACTGGCAAGGCAGGCGGTAGTAAGTATTATCTATTTGATCATGAACAACATTCTTTTCACCCTTGGTGGCGAAGCCATGGTGGCGGTATATGCTATCATCGGTAGAATGTTGATGTTTGCCCTTTTCCCTGTATTTGGGGTAACCCAAGCATTTTTGCCCATAGCCGGATTCAATTATGGGGCTAAAAAATACCAAAGGGTACGAAAATCGATTAATACGGCCATTACCTATGCCTCTGTTTTGGCCACCGTGGTTTTCATAGGTCTTATGATATTCCCAGAGGCCATTACCGCACTCTTCCTTAGCGATAAACCTGGCATGTCTGCCCATGATTTGGAAACAAATGCCTTTGTCATGGAAAATGCCCCAAATGCCATGCGTTGGGTTTTTGCGGCAACCCCAATAATAGCATTACAGTTAATAGGGGCGGCCTATTTTCAAGCTATAGGGAAGGCCATACCCGCACTGTTGCTCACCCTTTCCAGACAAGGTTTTTTCTTTATCCCATTAATCCTGATTTTACCCAAAGTTTATGGGGAACTGGGTGTTTGGATTTCCTTTCCTATTGCCGATGTGTTGGCAACAATCGTCACAGGCTATTTTTTGAGACGGGAAATTAAGACAACATTGGTGTAAGGCGGGAATAATTGTCTTCTATTCTTAGGGGACTTATGTCCTATTTAATTTGAATTAAATAGTGACATTTCACATCATTTGGGGTCTAAAAAGGAAATACATCCCCCATGTTGTACATAGTTTTAGTCGTAGTTTCATTAGTGTTGTTAATTCTCATGGTGCTTGCCATCATCGATTTGAAAAAATCGTCCAAAGAATATCGCGCGTACAAGAAACGAGAAACGCATTCCAAAATCGATACTTAGTTTCTAGGGCTATGTCGATTTCACAAGAAGTGACTACATTTAGGTAAATTTTTTGTGCAAATGAAAAAATTGAGAATTATCATGCTATGCTTAAGCATGCTTTCTTTGATGGGATGTAATACCAATACAGAACAAGCTATGTACAATTTATATGTAGGGACTTATACGAATGGTGAGAGTAAAGGGATCTATAAATTTACGTTCAATGTCAATACGGGAGCCCTTACGGACAAACAATTGGCGGCAACCATTGAAAATCCATCCTACATAAAATTCGCCCCGGATAATTCTATCCTCTACTCCGTGCTTGAAACGGATTCCTTTGAAAATAATTCAGGAGGCGTCACGGCCTATGAGCTCATAAATGGTAAGCTTGTTCAAAAAGGGGGTGTGGCTACCGTGGGTGCCCATCCATGTCATATTGCTGTTTCAGATGATGGTAAAAATTTGGCTGTTTCCAGTTATACCGGTGGTAGTGCCACTATTTTTGATTTGGACGATTCTGGAAGTTTACAAGGCAATCCACAAATCATTGATCATAAAAGTCTAGACACAGTTAAGGTTTCTCATGTTCATTCCGCTGAATTTATCAAAGATGGATTATTTATTGCCGATTTGGGATTGGTTGCGGTTAAGCGATACAAATTGGCAAATGGTATGTATGTTCCACACGAACGAGCTTCCATTGACCTACCCGATGGAGCCGGGCCAAGGCATTTTACTTTTGGTCAAAATGGCAAGTATCTGTATGTCATCAATGAACTGAATTCCTCCATTACCGTATTTGAAAGGGAAGGTTCGAGCTATGTGGAAAAAGAAGTACATGCTACACTATCCCAAGATTTTTCGGGGGAGAGTTACTCTGCCGATATTCATTTGTCCCCCGATGGTAAATTCCTGTATGGCTCCAACCGTGGCGAACAGACCATCGTCATTTTTAAAGTGGACAAAGCAACAGGTTCCTTGAGTCTGGTGGGCAGGGAATCCGTTAGAGGGGATTGGCCCCGTAATTTTGTTATAGACCCAAGTGGTAGATTTTTATTGGTGGCGAACCAAAAAAGCAGCAATATTGTTGTTTTCAAAAGAAATCAAGAGCAAGGCGCCTTAGAATTTCTGGAAGAAATGGCTTTGCCCAATCCGGTTTGCCTGGAGTTTTTGGATTGAATATGTTTCTGATGATTTTGCATTAGAATAGGATGCTCATTAAATTCCAGTTCTTTTTACATTTTATCCTAAGTTGAATTAAAAGCTTTTCTTAAATTTAGAGTCGACTAATTCAAAGAACTGAAAATGAAATCCAATTACTCCTTTACGGGCCTCATGGCCCTTTTCCTATTATTGCTGCCCATTACAACGGAAGGACAGCGTAGAAACAAATCAAAAAGTGTTGAAGTTTCATATCCGCAGGAATTGTATTCCAGCCTTGAATATCGTAGCATAGGTCCTTATCGTGGGGGAAGATCGGCTGCGGTCACAGGCGTGCCGGGAGAGCCCAATCTATTTTATTTTGGGGCTACCGGTGGCGGAGTCTGGAAGACCTTGGATGGCGGCCGTACCTGGGAAAACATATCCGATGGTTATTTTGGTGGAAGTATCGGTGCAGTGGAGGTGGCGAAAAGCGACCCGAATGTAATCTATGTGGGCGGTGGCGAAAAGACCCTAAGAGGTAACGTTTCTTCAGGGTATGGCATTTGGAAAACCGTAAATGGCGGTAAAACTTGGGAAAAGGCCGGTTTGGAAAAAAGCAGGCATGTACCAAGAATAAGGGTGCATCCAACCGATTATAACACCGTATACGCAGCGGTATTGGGAGATATTTATAAGCCGACAAAAGAAAGAGGTATCTATAAAAGTACCGATGGTGGTGCCTCCTGGAAACAAGTCCTTTTCGTAAACGAACAGGCGGGTGCGGTCGATTTGACCTTTGATCCAAACAACCCAAGGATTTTGTATGCTTCCACTTGGAGAGCCCAAAGAACCCCATACAGTTTAAGCAGTGGAGGGGAAGGTTCCGCTCTTTGGAAAAGTACGGACAGTGGTGAAACGTGGACTGAGATATCCAAGAACGAAGGTTTTCCACAAGATACCTTGGGAATCATAGGGGTAGCTG
This sequence comes from Maribacter sp. 4G9, assembly GCF_002742265.1. Taxonomy (GTDB): domain Bacteria; phylum Bacteroidota; class Bacteroidia; order Flavobacteriales; family Flavobacteriaceae; genus Maribacter. The sequence continues at coordinate 153,435 of NZ_MDGL01000149.1, read as the reverse complement.
TATCACCCAAGAATTCGGAGAGGGTTTGGGCCATTGTCGAAAATAAGGAAAAGGGCGGTTTGTATCGTTCCGAAGACGGTGGTAAAAAATGGTCCTTGGTCAATAGTGATCGTAATTTGAGACAAAGGGCATGGTATTATACCCGTGTGTATGCAGATACCCAGGATGCCGATGTCGTCTATGTTTTGAACGTAAGCTATCACAAATCCATGGACGGAGGTAAGACTTTTAAGTCCTTTAACGCCCCGCATGGCGACCATCATGATCTTTGGATATCGCCTGAGAACGGTCAGCGAATGATCATTGGTGATGACGGGGGTGCGCAAATTTCCTATGACGGCGGGGAGACCTGGAGTACCTATTACAACCAACCTACGGCACAGTACTACAGGGTGACTACGGACAATCATTTTCCATACCGAATTTATGTGGCGCAACAGGATAATTCCACACTTCGTGTCAATCACAGAAGCGATGGTTCCGCCATCACGGAGGACGATTGGGAGGAAACCGCAGGAGGGGAATCCGCTTGGATCGCCGTAGACCCGGAGAATGATGATATCGTTTACGGTGGTAGTTACGATGGCTTCCTTACCCGCGTGAACCATGAAAAAGGTACCGTTAGGGGCATCAACGTATGGCCCGACAACCCCATGGGTGCTGGTGCCGAGGCAATGAAATATCGTTTTCAGTGGAATTTCCCAATTTTATTCAGTAGGCATAACCCCAACAAATTATACACCTTTTCCAATCAAGTGCACATGACCACCAATGAAGGTCAGAGTTGGGAGGTGTTGAGTGGGGATCTTACCAGAAACGACCCTACCAAGTTAGGTTCTAGTGGTGGGCCCATTACCCAAGATAATACAAGTGTTGAATACTACTGTACCATCTTTACCGCCAATGAAAGTCCGTTAAAGGAAGGCTTGCTTTGGGTGGGTAGCGATGACGGACTGATCCACATTTCTAAGAACGGGGGCGAAACTTGGGAAAATGTTACCCCATCCAATATGCCGGAGTGGAACATGATCAATAGCATTGAACCTTCCGCTTTTGATGAGGGTACTTGTTATGTAGCAGCAACCCGTTATAAACTGGGTGATTTCCAGCCCTATTTATATAAAACAACGGATTATGGCCAGACTTGGACTAAAATTACCAATGGGATAAATGAAGAACATTTTACCCGGGTGGTTCGGGAAGACCCCAAAAGAAAAGGGTTGTTATATGCAGGAACGGAAACAGGAATGTATATTTCCTTTGATGATGGTGCCAACTGGAATTCCTTCCAAATGAACCTACCAATTGTGCCCATTACGGATTTGACCATCAAGGACGATAATCTAATCGTGGCCACCCAAGGGAGAAGTCTTTGGATGATCGATGATCTAACCGTATTGCATCAATTGGAGGAAGGTAAAAAATCCTCTGAACAAATTCTTTACAAGCCAAAAGATTCCTATCGTACTAAAGGGAGGGCATCTAGCAGACCTTCCAAGACGTCGGGACAAAACCACCCTAACGGTGTGGTGACTCATTTTTATTTAAAGAATCTCAGCGAAAAGGATAGTGTACATCTAACCTATACCTCCATGGCCGGGGATACCTTGGCCACCTATAATAACTTTACGAAGGAAAAGGACCAAAAACTAGAGGTAAAAAAGGGGGGCAATACCTTTGTTTGGGACACTCGGGGCAAAGGAGCCAAATTATTGGACGGCATGATACTCTGGTGGGCCAATTTGGATGGTCCCAAGGCGGTTCCCGGAAACTACAAGGTTCATTTGAACGTAAACGGTTCAACTAGCACGCAGGATTTCAAGATAGTTCCAGACCCAAGAGCCGAGGCATCGGTGGCCGATATGCAAAAGCAATATGATTTTATTACCGATATCAACACGACCATAGATAAGGCCCATAAATCCATAGAAAAGATTAGGAATGTCACCGCACAGTTGGATGCTTTTAGCAAGCAATATGCGGATAACGAGTCTACCAAAGAGCTTATCGAAAAGGCCAAAAAAATGAAGGAAAGCTTGGGCGAGGTCGAGAAGGCTTTGTACCAGACCAAGAATAGGAGTAGGCAAGATCCATTGAATTTCCCCATTAAGTTGACCAACAAATTGGGACATTTGAACAGTCTGGTCGCCATTGACGACTTTCCTCCCACGGAACAGGACATTGCCGTTAAGAATGAGCTCACAGCTGCTATCAACAAGGAATTGGACAAGTTTGATGCGGTGATGTCTGATGAGCTCAAAGCGTTCAATGCCGCTTTCAATGACTTAAAATTGAATTATTTGTTTTTAGAGGACTAAATAAAAGGCACCTGTCTCTTCGAGCGGAGTCGAGAAGCCCCGGAACATGGGTCTCGACTACGCTCGACCTGACAGTCTTTTAGTTTTAAATAGGTTAAATGCGATATTATTATGTTTATATGGCGCAATGTGCTGATCAAAGCATTTACATAGGTTTAACCAATGATTTAGAAAGACGAACAAGAGAACACAACTACGGTTTGAACGATAATTCATACACTTCTAGACGCCGACCTGTTGTTATCATATGGCATCAAGAATTTATGCAATTTGAACAAGCGGAAAAATTTGAAAAGAGAATAAAGAAATGGAGTAGGGCGAAGAAAATGGCATTAGCAAATGGGGACTATGATTTATTAAGGTTATTCTCAGTATGTAAAAATGAAACCAATTTTAAGAATAAGGACTAACTGAACTACAACTGTCACTTCGAGCGGAGTCGAGAAGCTTTGGTTCACGGATCTTAAACTAACACAAGTCGATAAAAATAGAACTCGAAAAAGGAGTAAACCAATTACGTAAAATGAAAAGCAAATATCTAGTATTATTGACGCTGCTCGCGTGCAGTGCCACTTTTGCCCAATCGGCAAATGAGTATTTCAAACCCATGAAATACCGCAATATAGGACCTTTTAGAGGTGGGCGTTCGGTTACGGCCTCCGGCGTGGTGAATGATCCCATGACCTATTATATGGGTACAACTGGAGGCGGACTTTGGAAGACCGAGACCGCCGGTCAGAAATGGGTAAATATATCCGACGGATATTTCAAAACCGGTTCCGTAGGAGCCATAGCGGTATCAAAATCGAATCCCAACATTCTATACTGCGGCATGGGCGAGCATGCCCCCAGAGGAGTGATGACGTCTTACGGTGATGGGGTATATAAGTCCACCGATGCAGGGAAGACATGGCAACATTTAGGATTGGAAAAGACCCAGCATATTTCCAGGATCATCATTCACCCAACAAATCCCGATATTGTTTATGTAGCTGCCCAAGGAGCACTTTTTGAAGGCAATCCCGAAAGAGGTATCTACAAATCCGTTGATGGAGGCAAGACTTGGAAGAACACCTTGTTCGTAAATAATTTGACCGGTGCGGTAGAACTTTCTATGGATGCCAACTATCCTGAAATTATGTATGCTGCCATGTGGGAGCATCAGAGAAAACCGAATATTGTAATCAGTGGCGGGGAAGGAAGTGGCCTGTACAAATCCACCGATGCCGGAGAGACATGGAAAAAAATCCATGAGGGTCTTCCAGAGGAAAAAGGAAAAATGGCCATATCGGTAAGCCCTGTTAATTCAAATAAAGTGTACGCATTGATAGAAAGTGATTCCAATGCGGACAAAGGGGGACTTTTCGTATCCAACGATGCGGGGGAATCCTGGACCATGGTGAGCGGAGACAACAGATTGGTACAGCGGGCTTGGTACTATATTGAGGTTTTTACCGACCCAAATGATGAGGATACCGTCTATGTGCTAAGCGCCAATATGTTCCGTTCCGAAGACGGCGGGAAGACTTGGGAAACCATTGATGTACCGCATGGGGATACACACGATTTGTGGATAAACCCGGATAATTCCAAAAACATGGTGATGGCCGATGACGGAGGCGCTACCATTACCTTTGATTATGGAGAAACTTGGTCGGCGCAGGATAATATGCCAACGGCACAGTTTTATAGAATAAGTGTTGACAACCTGTTTCCATACAATATTTATGGCGGTCAGCAGGACAACACTTCGGTTCGAATCGCCAGCTTATCCTTGGGAAGGGGCGGTATAACGAAGGAGGACTGGACCTATTCTGCCGGTGGTGAAAGTGCCTTTTTGGCCTTTGACCCAGATAATCCAAGGTATGTATTGGGCGGAAGTTATTTGGGAACTATCGAAGTGCTTGATACGGAAACTAAAAGTTCTACCAACATTATGGCGGCCCCCATACAGTATTTGGGAAGGGAAGCCAGGAACATGAAATATCTGTACAACTGGAATGCCCCGATCATAGGTTCCATCCACGAACCGGGAACGTACTACCATGGCGCACAATTGGTGCTGAGAACCCGCGACATGGGTGTTAGTTGGGAGGAGATTTCCCCGGATTTGACAAGAGATATCGATGCAAAGCAAGGAAACGGTGGCGGACCTTACACCAATGAAGCTGTTGGGGCAGAAAACTACGGAACCTTGGCCTATTTGATAGAATCCCCGCACGAAAAAGGTGTTTTTTGGACCGGGAGCGATGATGGTCTTGTACATATTACCAAAAATGGTGGTGAAACCTGGGAAAATGTAACCCCAAAGGGACTGAGCGAATGCTTGATCAATGCTATAGAGGTATCACCTCACGACCCTGCAACTGCCTATATCGCCACCACCCGATACAAGTTCAACGACTACACACCGGCCCTTTACAAAACAACGGATTATGGGAAAACCTGGACCAATATCAGTGCTGGTATCCCTTACGGGGCCTTTACAAGAGTGGTTCGGGAAGATGAAAATAAGAAAGATTTATTGTATGCGGGTACGGAACTCGGTATGTACATTTCTTGGAACGGTGGCAAAGCATGGGAGCCTTTTCAGTTGAATTTACCGGTAACCCCTGTGTTGGATTTAAAGGTCCATAGAGGGGATCTAATTGTGGCTACCTCGGGCCGATCTTTCTGGATTTTGGACAATATCAATGCCATTAGCCAGTATGAACCAGCCAAAAAGGGGTTGAAATTATTGAAGCCAAGTGCGGCCTACGCCGGTTCTTGGGGAAGCCCCATGAGCAGTAATTCCAAGGAGCTTACTGCTACAGATGCCTTTGACGGGGTCAATCCGGCGAAAGGTATGGTGCTGTATTATGAATTGCCAAAATTGAAGGATTCCACCAAGATTTCCATGGAAATCAGGGATTCAAAAGGGAAATTAATACGGAGTTTTAGTTCGGAAAAAGACAAAGACTATATACCACATAACGGTGGGGGAGCACCTCCGTCACCTGTATTGCCCAAAAATGAAGGTTTGAACCGTTTTGTGTGGGATATGGGCCATACCATTGTACCTGGCATTCCAGGTGTGTATATTGAGGCAAATTTTAGAGGTCATGATGCAATTCCTGGAACATATACCATTGCGCTTAAAGTTGACGATGAAATGGTGAGTACCAAAGGAGAGATCAAAGCTATACCTACCATTGAAATGAAACCGGGACAATTTGAGGAGTATGACGCTTTTATGACTGACATGGAGCAAAAAATAACGGAAATGCATACCATGGTCAATTCCCTTTTCAAGGTCCAAAACAAATTGAAAGCAGTATTGACGGATTTGGACGATGAAGCTTTAAAATCAAAAGGTGAAGCTCTTTTGGAAAAAATGAAGGTGTGGGACGCCGATATGGTACAGCGTAAATCTCAGGCCTATGACGATGTGGAGAATTTCCCCAACAAGTTTACGGCGGAATATCTGTTCTTGTTGAACCAGACCAGTGGTAGTATTCCACGGGTAAACAAGTCGAATTTGGACAGGAAGCAGGAATTGGACCAGCAATGGATACCATTAAAAGCTAGGGGCGAAGCCTTGTTCAATACCGATATTCCGGCATATAACAAAGCACTTTGGGAAGCGGGTATTGGGGCTTTAAATCCGAAGTAGTTCATAAACAGTTCTTTCTTTTGAACGTTTCTGGTTTTGTTTTGTAACCGTTTTATAAGTTTGTTAGTGGAATAGTGAAATAGTTGTAGAAATAATAAGTGTTTGAACTTGAACTTGATACTTGTATTTGATTATTGTATTTGAGTTTGATGTTATGAGAATATGACCGAATATTACAATTATATAAAAGCCTTGCACCTGATTTTTGTGATCACTTGGTTTGCAGGGCTTTTTTACATCCCAAGGTTGTTTATTTACCATATAGAAGCACAACAGAAACCTGATAATGAAAGGGAGATATTGAGTACCCAGTTTAAGTTAATGGAAAAAAGGCTATGGTATATCATTACCTGGCCCTCCGCTATTTTGGCGACTATATTTGCTATCTGGTTATTGCTCTTAATGCCCCAGTGGTTGCAACAACCTTGGATGCATGTGAAATTGGGTTTTGTGGTTTTGCTCATTGCCTATCATATAAAGAATCATCTAATCTTTAAGAAATTCCAAAGAGATGAGATACGCTATTCCTCCAATTATATGCGTGTTTGGAACGAGGGTGCCACGCTGATCCTATTTGCGGTGGTTTTTCTGGTCATATTAAAAAGCGCCTTCAATTGGATTTTTGGCGTAGTAGGTATCATTGTTTTGGGAATCCTTTTGATGCTGGGAATCAAGCTTTACAAACGCATTCGAAACAAAAATCCCGATGCATAATAATTTTATGCTATTCCCTTTTTATAATTTAACTAGAAACTAGAAACTAGAAACTGGAAACTGGAAACTGGAAACTGGAAACTGGAAACTGGAAACTGGAAACTTGACATTTGCGCTTGAACCTGAATTTGAACGCGCTTTGGTGCGATATTTGCTAACTTTGGGAAAACAACAAGTCCTTTGCTAAGAAAATTCTCTTTACGGTCGCGCATATTCGTATCCATGATTTTATTGGTGCTCATCGCATCGGTACTTATATTGGGCGTTACCATCTATCAGTTTAGGGAAATCAATAGGGATTATCATGAAAACAGGATGGAACGCAAGGAGGAGCAAATCAGGCAGAGCATTGATTTGACCATTCAAAAAACGACCTATCCCGTTACTACGCAATACCTTGGGCTTATTTTTAAGGAGGAAATTTATGAGATTGCCGTGGTGCAAAACATGAATTTTAATATTTATAGTTTGGAAGGTGAGTTGATCAAAAGCTCAAGGCCCAAAATTGAAAATGACCCTATTTCCTTATGTCTTGACCCTGAAATTCTCAACCAATTGGAAACAAGTGTGGACAAGAGATATGTTGAGAGAAATAAGGCAGCGGGCGACCAGTATCAGGCTTCGTACACTTACATAGCGGACCGTCACTTTAAGCCCATAGGCATACTGAACCTGCCCTATTTTGAAGATAATTCGTTCAACGACAAGGAGTTGAACGAGTTTCTGGCGCGCTTGGGCGGCGTCTATTTTCTCATGTTCCTATTGGCCATTGGGTTGGCTTATTTCATATCAAAATACATAACGCGGTCCTTGGAGGCAATAAGCGATATGATGGAACGTACGGACCTTACCCGCAGGAACGAGAAAATCCATTTGGAAAAGCCCGGTGAGGAAATAGAAAAATTGATTTCCTCCTACAATGCCATGATTGATGAACTAAGTATAAGTGCGGCGAAATTGGCCAAAAGCGAAAGGGAACAGGCTTGGAGGGAAATGGCCAAACAGGTGGCCCATGAAATCAAAAATCCATTGACCCCTATGCGATTGAGCGTTCAAAGCTTTCAACTTAAATTTGACCCCAAGGATCCCAATATTACCGAAAAAGTTGCTGAATACTCCAAAACGCTTATCCAGCAGATCGATACCATGAGCAGCATTGCCTCGGCATTTTCAAGTTTTGCCGAAATGCCGGCACAGCAGAACGAGACCCTCAATGTTGTAAAAATCGTAAAACTCGCTTTGGATATTTTCAATGAGGATTACATCCATTTTATCGCCGAAGAAGAGGAAATTATTGCAAAATTGGATCGGACCCAATTGATACGCGTCGTTACCAATTTGGTAAAAAACGCCATCCAGGCTATACCGGATGAACATGATTCCCCTAGGATTTTGGTTTCCGTGGCCATTGACGGGGATATGGTCAAAATTTCCGTCGCGGACAACGGTATTGGTATTGAAAAGGATTTTGAGGACAAGATTTTTGAACCCAAGTTCACCACAAAGACCAGTGGGATGGGTCTTGGTCTGGGAATGGTAAAGAATATCGTAGAAACTTACAAAGGGAGCATTAATTTCACGTCCCAGCCAGGGAAGGGCACTGTTTTTTGTGTTAAATTCCCAAGGGTTGGAAGAATGAAAACTATAAAATAAAAGCGAAAGAACATGTCTTACGAAACAATACAGGTAGCATTGGGAGAAGCTGTTGCAACCATCACCATAAATAGACCAAAAAAGTTAAATGCTTTGAACCGGGAGACCATTCAAGAATTGCATGAAGCCCTTTCAGAACTGGAACAGGATGCTGATGTAAAGGTCATCATAATCACCGGGAGTGGTGAAAAGGCCTTTGTGGCCGGGGCCGATATTTCTGAGTTTGCGGATTTCTCCGTAAAAAAAGGCAAGAAACTGGCCGCCAAAGGTCAGGAATTGTTGTTCGATTTTATTGAAAACCTATCCAAGCCGGTGATAGCGGCCGTTAACGGTTTTGCCTTGGGTGGCGGGTTGGAACTGGCCATGGCCTGTCATTTTAGGGTGGCAAGTGATAACGCCAAAATGGGCCTTCCAGAGGTTTCCCTGGGCGTGATTCCGGGATATGGGGGGACACAGCGACTTCCACAACTGGTTGGTAAGGGAAGAGCCATGGAAATGATCATGACGGCTGGCATGATTTCTGCCGAACAAGCAAAAAATTATGGCTTGGTAAACCATGTCGCAACACAGGAAGAACTGCTTCCATTATGTCATAAAATTGCCGAAAAAATCTGCAATAACTCACCTGTAGCCATATCCCATGCAATAAAAGCGGTAAATGCGGGTTTTATGAATACTGTAAACGGCTACGAGCAGGAAATTGAGGCTTTTGGGACGTGTTTTGGAACGGACGATTTTGCTGAAGGCACCACGGCATTTTTAGAAAAAAGAAAAGCTGATTTTCCGGGTTCGTAGATAAAGCGAACCTACCATGTTTAAAAAAATTTTCCTAGTACTGTTTTTGGCAGCTGTAAACCTTTCCGTTGCCCAACAGGCCGATGTCGCCTATAACATCGGCGAAAAATACAATGACAAGTACAAGTATTCCAATCTTTTGGCCATTGCGGATGACGGCCAAGGCGGAACGGTCATCGTTAGGGCCTACTACACGGGAATCGTGCTTAAACCCAAGGGCTATTTCATAGAGCATTACAACAAGGATTTGGAATTGTTGTCCGAATTCAATTACAAGCTGAAAAATGCCAATTTCGTGGATGCGTATATCAAGAACGGGCAGGCCTATTTGCTTTTCCTGGAATACAATTACCAAAGCATGGCCTACGAATATCAAATCCATAGAAGCCCGTACACGGATTACCAGTTCACCAAGGAGACTATTTTGAGCATTCCATCGGATCCCGTTGCTGAGCCGCTGGACCGCAATTACTACAACAGGAATTTTTCGTCGGGGTTCACTACATCGGTCCTATTTAACGATGAGAAATCAGCCTTTGCCATAACTACCCACTTTAAAAAGGGTAAGAACAACCAGCATTATATCCATGTTTTTGATGCGGGACTGAACAAATTGATGGAGCATGATTTTTCCGCAGAAGTTGAGGAAAAAAATTATGCCTTTGAGACGATAACCTTCTCGGAAGACTTGAGCAATGTATACTTGGTAGGGAAAGCCTATTTCAAGAAAAAGAGGTTCAATGCTACGGATCGCAAGTTTCAATATGAAATGGTACGGGTTTCCAGTACGGGTGGCACAACACAGTCGTTTTACACGCCAGGCAAGTTTCCAGAGGCCCTGAAACCAATTTTTAAGGGCAAGGAATTGTTGTGTCTCGGTTTCTATGCCGATAGAAAAGATAACCGTTACAACGGTATCTCCTACTTTAAATTGAATCCGAGGACATTGGAAATCGAAAGTCAAAAGTTCAACCCATTTTCGGAACAGTTCATGATGGACAAATTTGGTAGGGAAGAGGACAAGACACTAAAAAACTTGGTATTTAAGGGAATGAATATTACGTCCAAGGGACATATTCTATTCAATGCCGAAGAGTATTTTACCAGCACCAGTACACAGGCAAACAGTAGTGGCGGTAGGGTATTGGTCACCAGATATCACCACAATGACATTGTAAGTGCCAAACTGAGCGGGGAGGGCGACTTGATTTGGGCAAGAAATATAAACAAAACCGAAGTCACCCAAGGCGATGGGGCCTACGCCTCGTATAGTTCCCTCACCAAGGATGATACTACCTACTTTTTTATCAGTACCTCGGCCGAAAACCCACAGCAGTTAAGTGACGAACGCATCATGTTCAAGCAGGGATTGAGCAGGAATAGGAACGTGTTTTTGATCAAGTTGGATGAAAATGGCCGCATGAACTATGAAAAGGTTATCGATGATACCGATGCCCGCTTACCCCTAATGGTTTCCAAACCCTATATAGACAAATTGCATGACGAGCTCATGTTCTACGCCAAAAGGGGAACAAAAAAACAATTGGTCCAAGTAGCGGTTAAATAATTTCATGTATTGGATTTATTCCATATTTTTGGAATAAATCCAATACATGAACAATTCTCCAATTAAAGGAAGGGGTGCGCAGGAAAATACACCTAACAAATTCCTTCAACATAGTTATGAAACTCGGGACGATTTTCTGGAGTTTTGCCGATTGGAAGGTGAGGAGGCCGATAAAAACAAAACCCAGTACATTCCTATTTTTCCGAAGACGATAGTCAATGAAGTAACGAGTCCCGATGTTGGAATGATGTATTCCATGAACCCCTATCAAGGCTGTGAACATGGCTGTATTTATTGCTATGCCCGAAACACCCACGAATACTGGGGTTACAGTGCTGGATTGGATTTTGAGCGTAAGATTCTCGTCAAGAAAGATGCCCCTAAATTGTTGGAGTCCAAGCTTAAAAGTTCATCCTGGAAGGCGAATACCATTGTGCTTTCCGGCAATACAGATTGCTATCAGCCTGCGGAACAGGAATTCAAATTAACACGGGCTTGTTTGGAGGTCTTTTTGAAATACCGACATCCGGTAGGCATCATCACTAAAAATGCCTTGATATTAAGGGATTTGGACCTTTTAAAGGAATTGAACGCATACGGACTGATTGGGGTGAATGTCTCTTTAACCTCATTAAGGGAGGAAACAAGAAGGATATTGGAACCAAGAACCGCATCCATCCCCAAAAGGTTGAAGGCGATAAAAGTACTGTCCGATAACGGGATACCTGTCAACGCGATGCTGGCACCCATCATTCCGGGGATCAATAGCCATGAGATCATGGATTTGGCCAAAGCGGTATCGGAAAATGGGGCAGTATCCTTTGCTTTTACCGTGGTGCGATTGAACGGTGCCATTGGCGGTATTTTTACCGATTGGATTCGCAAGACCCTACCGGACAAAGCCGACAAAGTGCTGAACCAAATCAAGGAATGCCATGGAGGTACCCTAAACGATAGCCGCTACGGAATCCGAAGCAGGGGAGAGGGCAAAATAGCCACCCAAATCCATGATATGGTAAGGCTCGCCAAACAGAAATACTTTAAGGACAAAAAATTCCCTGCCTTGAATACGGAACTGCATGCGCAATATAAGACGGGACAATTAAGCCTTTTTTAAAGTTTTGGATATTTTCATTAAGTTGAGGGAAGTTTTAAACTTTGCATAGAAGGCAATATGATGGAACTAAACGATCATAAAGCAATTTATTGGCTTGGTCACATTTTTGTAATAGGTTTAGGCACGAGCGTAACGCTCGCGCCAGCGGGGGAAAGTTGCGCTTGGAATGGCTTTAGAAACCTATTGGTTAAACTTGGACTGAAAAACAACTACAACTAATAGCTAAGCGTTCGTCTGGTCGGTACGAACCCCCTAACGTAAGCATCCATGCTTTTGCTGGCATCAATTCATATTCTTAGCGTAAACTACCTGCCCATTAAAAATGGTCATGGCCACTTGAGTGTCCAATAATGTATCCTCCGGTACCGTCATTAGGTCTTGGTCATAAATGGTAAAGTCGGCCAGCTTACCTTCGGTAATGGAACCTTTAATACCTTCTTCAAAGGCGCCATAGGCTGCATCGAGCGTATAGGATCTCAATGCCTGTTGCCGGGTCATTTTCTGATCGGGTTCATAGCCACCTTCTGGACTTCCTTCAAGTGTTTTCCGTGTGACGCTTGCATAAAAACTGGCTATGGGGTTCAATGGTTCCACGGGAACGTCCGTACCGTTCACCACGGGAATCCCACTTTTTAATAGGGCCTGCCACATATAGGCACCTTCCTTGATACGCTTTTCGCCCAATCGGTCTATCGCCCAAGGACGATCAGAGGATAAATGCACGGCCTGCATGGCGGGTATGACCCCAAGCTCCGCAAACCTTGGAATGTCGTCCGGGTGTAAATGTTGGGCATGTTCAATACGAAACCTGTTGTCATTGACCATCTGTGGTTTTTCCATAAAAGCCGCTTCATAGCGGTCCAGGATTTCCCGGTTGGCACGATCTCCAATGGCATGGGAACACACTTGGAAACCATGTTCCAAACCGTTCAGGGACGTTTCCTTGACAAATTCCATGGGCAGGGTCTCATGGCCGAAGTGATCTTGTCTATCGGAATAGGATTCCAATAACCAGGCACCTCTAGACCCAAGCGCCCCGTCACAATTCAATTTAATGGACCGTATTGTAAAAAGGTGCTCAGGGTCTACGTTGGGACCCTTTTCGTACCATTCATTGAGGAGCTCTTTGTCCCATCCCGTTAACATGGCGTACATACGTATCCCCATTTTGCCTTCGGCCTTCATGTTATTGTAAAGTGCAATGGTCTCCCTCCCGATGCCTGCATCGTGGAATCCTGTGATACCGTTCCTGTGGCAGGCCGCTACGGCAAGTTCGAAGGCTTGAATGTCCTTTTCCGGGGTGTTTTCTGGGATGTGTTTGGTAATAAGGGTCATGGCGCGCTCATTAAAGACGCCTGTTGGAAGCCCCAGGTCATCCACGATGACCTCACCGCCTTCCACGGAGAGCGCGTCCATATTTTCCGTTCCCATCACTTGAAGACCGGCCAATTCCATGGCCTTGGCATTGGCAAAACCGGCATGGCCACTGGCATGTCTTAAATACACGGGGTTGTCCGGTGATATGGCACTAAGTGCTTCATGGGTTGGGAAACCCAAAACGCTGTTTTCAGGGAGTTGGTCCCATTTGCTCTGGTGCCAGCCCCGTCCCGTAATCCATTCTCCTGGCTTTGCTTTCTGGACCGCATCGGCAACGGCATCGATAATTTCCTGGAAGCTTTTGGTATTGATGAGGTCGAGATTGAGTTCATTGTAACCGAGACCCATAAAATGCCCATGCCCTTCGATCAGTCCGGGTGTCATGGTTTTGCCTTCAAGATTTATTTCTTGGGTCTCTGGGCCTTTTAGTTTTTCGGCATCCTCCAAACTACCGGAAAACAGTATTTTGTTGTCAAGGGTCACAACGGCCTCAACCTTGGGATTCAGGGAATCCATGGTGTAAATTGGGCCACCGTGGATCAGCAAGGTGCCTGTCTGTTTCTTTTCGGTTGAACAGGATTGTATAAGGAATGCGATGCAAATTAACAGAAGGGAACGCGAAGCGAATTGATTTAGGGACATATGATATGGTTTGATTTTTGAATTCAATGAAAGTATATCTTTTTTATCACAAAAAAAACCGTCTAAATCAAATTACGTTTTAGACGGCCTTCTATTGCTTAAATTGGATCAGTTTAGCTTAATTCCCAGCCTTTTCGGTAACTTCCTTTTACCCATTCGTTGGCCTTGTCCCAATTGGTTACGCGCATATTGTCACCATCCCAAAGGATTTTTCTTCTACCGGGATATTCAAAGGGATCCCAATCACCCAATTTTTTGCCTTCTTTCAATTTTTTATATTGAAAGGCCTTAATGGCCAAATTACCCATTAAAACGGCTTCGGTCAAAGGTCCGGAGCGTTCAAAATTGGAGGAAGTTTCAGCGCCTTGTAGACATCCTTCCACAAAGTTGCGCTGGTGTCCGCCAGTATCACCTTCAATCCGTTTTAAATAGGGTTTTGGGGGTGTCAACAATTCCATGGTCGTTGAGGGCAATAATCGCGCGTTTCTGGAATAGGTATCACAGACCAAAATCCCTCGGGTACCGTAGAAAATGCTTCCTCCGCCAGAATCGCCAATGGTTTCGCCATCCTTCAGTTCATCCGGTAAATCTGGGAGCAATCCGCCATCGTACCAGTTAAGTGCGATGTCACCATGCTCAAGAGTATTGAATTTTAATCGGACGATGGAAGATGCTGGGCACGATTCGCTGTAGTCCGCCTCTACGAAGTCCCCAACCCAGTTGGTGGTGCAACTCGCCTCTGCCTCTGTTGGATAGCCTAGCCCCAAAACACTAAAAGGAGTTTCCATAATATGGCAACCCATATCACCCAAAGCCCCTGTACCAAAGTCCCAAAAGCCTCTCCATTTAAAAGGAAGATACGCGTCATTATAATCCCTCATTTCGGCAGTTCCCAACCAAAGGTCCCAGTCCAGTCCCTTGGGAATTCGGTCCTTGCCTTGAGGTACGGGAACACCTTGGGGCCATACGGGTCTGTTCGTCCAACAATCTACCTTATAAACCTTTCCAATAATGCCAGAATCTATCCATTCCTTGGCTTCCCTACTGCCGTCACTTGAGGCACCTTGGTTCCCCATTTGGGTGACAATGCCGTTTTCCTTGGCGACCTGTGTCATCAAGCGGGCTTCATTGATATTATGCGTCAACGGTTTTTCAACATAGGCATGTTTTTTTGCCCGCATAAAAGGCAAAGCTATGGATGCATGCATGTGATCGGGCGTGGCCACCATTATGGCGTCCATATCGTTCAAATGTTTGTCATAGACCGTTCTAAAATCCTTGTACCTTTTTACATCGGGAAAATTGGCATAGGTTTCGGCGGCCCTTCTATCATCGACATCGCAAAAGGAAACGAATTTTACTTTTTGGGTTTCGTTAAGGCCCTGGATCACACCGGCACCCCTTCCCCCAACCCCAAAGGCACCAACATATAGCGTATCACTGGGAGGAACATGTGATTTGCCCATAACAAAACTGGGTACAATTGAAAAGGCCGCGGACGCGGCGGCGGTATTTTTAATAAACTTTCTTCTTTGCATGGTTAAATAATTTGTCTGGGCTAGTAAGGTACAAAAAATTGACTTTTTATTTCTGCCTTGTAGTTATTATTAAACTTATAAAATGATGAGGTGTATTTTTTGGTATTCATAAAAAAATGATGTCACCTTCATTTTGAATTTGATGAATTTATAGGCCTAATCCATCGCAAATTCTTACCAAAAAGTTAAAGAATCGCTTTTTACATAAATATATCATAAATAAAAATCCAGAGTGGCATTGTAGCCGTATAACCACTAGAACAAATCAAGGACACAATTGAAATCTGAAAACACAATGACACCAAGATTAAATGATGTTGACCGCTCCGATACCAAACCAAGTATAGCGAACGGTTTTTTATTGAAATCAAGGTTCCAATCTTTTATTCAAAACGCAAATGCGCGGGGCGTTTTTGTTATGGGCAGCACGTTTGTACTAATGATCGCGTCCATCTATATAATGTATGTCTTGCAGGCAGATTATGACCAGTTCAATCAAGACCGAATGAGTACTACTTTCGGTTTAATATTTATGGTTATTGCGACCGGGCTTTTTCTATTCAAAGCTGGTTTTTTTGTCTACACCTTATACAGATATTTTCGCTACAGGGCAATAGCATCGGTTTCAGACGAGGAGCTTCCTACATGTACCGTTATCGTTCCCGCATACAACGAAGGGAAACAGGTATATGCCACTTTGATGAGTTTGGCGGAAAGCGATTATCCCGTAGAAAAACTACAATTGCTTTCTATTGATGATGGGAGCAAGGACGATACCTGGCATTGGATGCAAGAGGCCAAAAAGGTTTTGGGTGATCGGGTTTCCATTTGCCAACAACCGAAGAATATGGGAAAAAGACATGCCTTATACCGTGGTTTTAATGAGGGGATTGGGGAGGTTTTTGTAACTGTGGATAGTGATTCCATTGTAAAGAAGGATACCTTAAGGAATTTGGTAAGTCCTTTTGTGACAAACGAAAACTGCGGTGCCGTTGCAGGTAACATTAGGGTATTGAACAATAAGGAGGCCTTGATTCCTAAAATGTTGGACGTGAGCTTTGTTTTGAGTTTTGAATTTGTAAGATCAGCCGAAAGTAGCCTCAATTCAGTTCTTTGTACCCCGGGGGCCTTGGCGGCATATCGCAGAACTGCCGTATTTGCCTGTTTGGATGCATGGATAAACCAAACCTTTATGGGGCAACCATCCGATATTGGAGAGGACCGTGCCATGACCAATATGATTTTGAAGCAAGGATATCATGTGCTATTTCAAAGAAATGCCTATGCTTATACCAATGTTCCTGAAAAATACAAAGGCCTTTATAAAATGTTCATTAGATGGGGCAGGAGCAACGTTAGGGAGAATATTGAAATGTCCAAGTATGTATTTACAAACTTTAGGAAAGGAAACAAGGCGGGCACACGACTATTGTTCTTTAGTCAGGCAACTAAGATTGTCATGAGTTACCCATTCCTTTTGTTTATGCTGTATTTTGTTCTAACACATCCAATCTTATTTGTTAGCTCAACGTTCTTGAGTATTCTGGTACTATCTACTTTTCCAGTTATTTTTTATGCGAATAGATATAACTTTATAGAATCATTCTGGGCTTATTCCTATAGCGTAATGTATACATTCGGACTGTTCTGGATAACTCCTTATGCCATTGCGACCGCCAATAGAAGAGGTTGGTTGACCAGGGGATAGTCAAAAAAATCGAGATTATTAATTTTCGTTGAAAGGGGAATCTATTTGGATTTCCCTTTTTTATTGCTTTGGTTTAGCAATCAATGGATTCCATTCGGCATAAAACTGTTCCAAGTAATCCAACATAAATTGGTGCCTTGATTCCGCAAGCTTTTTCCCTGTAGGAGTATTCATTTTATCCTTTAGGAGGAGCAATTTTTCGTAGAAATGGTTGATGGTTGGGGCAGTAGAATTTTTATAGGCTTCCTTGCTCAGTTTTAGATTTGGGGCAATATCAGGATTGTAGATTTCCCTGTTTTTGAAGCCGCCATAATTGAATGCCCGGGCAATACCAATAGCACCAATGGCATCCAAACGATCGGCATCCTGAACAACTTCAAGTTCCTTGGAGCTGAAAGACTTCTTTTTGGACTTATCTAGACTGTTTTTAAAGGATATGTGTTCAATAATTTTTATGACATGCCGGACTATTTTTTTCTTGACCTTAAGAGAGTTAAGGAAGTCTGAGGCCATTTGAGGTCCTACAGTTTCATCGCCATTATGAAATTTTGCATCGGCTATATCGTGCAATAAGGCTGCGAGGCTTACCACAAGAATATCCACTTTTTCGTCCTTTGCAATGAGCATACTGTTTTGAAATACCCTTTTTATATGAAACCAATCATGCCCACCTTCGGCATTCTGTAGTGTTTCCTTTACAAAGGCGATGGTTTCCTCAACGATTTGGGTATTGCTCATTTAAATGAATTTATTCCGGAAACTACGGCAGCTTCGGCTTTGGCAAGCAATCCATCAAAGTCTCCATCATTTTCAAATGGTTCGTGGACATCAAAGGAAACTTTCGCCCCTAATCCCATGGGGAATTTACCATATTGGACCAATTTCCAGGAATTATTGATGCTTATAGGAACTATCAAAGCAGATGGGGCTTTCTTCATCAGCATCTTTAATCCCATAGGTTTAAAGGGTTTTGGATGTCCATCCCTACTTCTTGTTCCTTCGGGGAAAATAACGGCGGTCCGGTTATATTTTTCTATGTATGTACCCAATTTTCCAATTTCCATGATTGAAGCTTTGGCATCCTTTCTGTCTATCAAAACTGAACCACCATGCCTCAAATTATACGAGACGCTTGGAATTCCTTTCCCCAATTCCTTTTTGCTCACAAACTTTGGGTGGTGTTTCCTCATGTACCAAATTATGGGGGGAATGTCGTACATACTTTGGTGATTGGTCACTACTATTAGTGGTCTATCAGTTGGTATTTCGTGGGGATTTGTAAACCTGTACGTAGTTCCTAGAATATTAGTTGAGCGCATTAAGCTAAGATTGAGGAGGCTAACAGTTTTCTTAATACCCGGATAACCAAATAGTTTTAAGCTCAGCCAAAGTATAGGATGGAAAACCAACAGGGTCATCCCAAAGGCAATGAAAAAAAAAGGGGTAACAATGTAGGATAGTATCTTTTGCATGTTACAAAAATAAAAAACCGCTCTATTAAGAGCGGTGTAAAATATCTAAAATAAGGTTGAAAAAAGGATACTGCCTAGCAGAAATCGTTGTAGGCTAGTACAAGGTTCTCAGCAATCATTTCAGCAGGCCTTCCCTCAATATGATGGCGCTCTATCATGTGGACCAGTTCGCCATCCTTGAATAGGGCCATGGAAGGTGAAGACGGTGGAAAGGGAACCATCAAATTTCTTGCAGCGTTGACGGCTTCCGTATCCACTCCTGCGAATACGGTGACCGTATGATCTGGAGTTTTTTCGTTCCGTAAGCTCATTTTTGCCGCTGGTCTAGCGTTGGCAGCCGCACATCCACAAACGGAATTGACCACTACCAGTGTGGTCCCTTGCTGTTTGATGGCATTTTCAACTGCTTCTGCCGTATATAATTCTTCAAACCCGGCAGAAGCCAAGTCGTCTCTCATAGGTTTTACTAATTCTGCTGGATACATAGTTTATTTTTTTATTAAAAAATCTGAGACACAAAGATAAATAATTTGAACTATTTTAAGGGAGACCTTAACGTTTCCTTAGTCGTAGGTTTTCTACCTAATATTATATCTTTGGCAATTATCAAAAGATAGCAATGATTAAATGGATTGGGGCTTTAGTTGGCTTTTTTATTAGGGGATTTGCGGGCGCTGTTCTAGGTTTTTTCGTTGGAAGTGCCTTGGACAGTCTTTTTGGGTCGGGAAATGGTAGGGCGCAGACCGTTTTTGGTGATTTTACAAGACCCAATGTATCTCCTGCGGACTTTGAACTGAACTTACTTTCCTTATGTTCCATTGTAATCAAGGCAGATGGGCAGGTAAGCCAACAGGAAATGGACTACGTACGGCAGTATTTTGTAGGCACTTATGGAAAGGAAAAGGCGAACGCCATTTTTAGGACCTTTAACGATATCAATAAAAAAAGGGAAATTTCCGCACAGCGGATAAGTAGTTTTTTGGCACAAAGGACACGGTATGAAGTACGGCTCCAATTACTTCATTTTTTGTTCGGTATCGCTCAGGCCGATGGGAATGTCAGCACTCCAGAGATACATAAAATCAGGGAAATTGCCGGTTATCTGCGGGTATCCCAAGTAGATTTTGAAAGTATTATGGCCATGTTCATAAAATCGGCCGATAATTCCTATAAAATATTGGAGATAGAAAAATCCGCTACTAATGAAGAGGTAAAAAAAGCCTACCGTACCATGGCTAAAAAATACCATCCGGATAGGGTGAATACACAGG
Source organism: Maribacter sp. 4G9 (assembly GCF_002742265.1). Lineage (GTDB taxonomy): Bacteria > Bacteroidota > Bacteroidia > Flavobacteriales > Flavobacteriaceae > Maribacter. The sequence continues at coordinate 133,611 of NZ_MDGL01000149.1, read as the reverse complement.
ACGAGGCCATAAAAAGAGGTGCGGAGGAAAAATTCAAGCAGGTGCAGCTTGCCTATGAAACCATACAAAAGGAAAGGGGAATCAGTTAAAAAAATGACTAGTTATGGAGAATTTTTGGTTTTACATAAAAATGGGGCTAAACCATGTGTTGGATTTTAGTGCTTATGACCATATCCTGTTTTTATCGGCATTGGCAATTCCTTTTACCTTCAAGAGTTGGAAAAAGGTCTTGGTCCTGGCAACGGTCTTTACGATTACCCATTGTCTTTCCTTGATGCTTTCGGTTTTTGAAATAGTGGTTATGGATGTTGGTTTAATTGAATTTTTAATACCCGTAACCATATTTTTGACGGCAATCTTCAACATAGTTTACTTAAAGAGGTTACAAGGGCAGAGCAATATTTTGTTGCATGCACTGGCAACCGCTTTTTTTGGTCTCATCCACGGTTTTGGATTTTCAAATTATTTTAAGATGCTGATTTCAGGAGAGGATGAGAAAGTAACACCGTTACTGGGATTCGCGACCGGAATCGAAATCTCCCAATTAATTATTGTGATGGCCGTACTGTTGTTGGCTTACGCCGTCCAAAACATGGGTAGGATTAAACAATCCATTTTTGTTTTGGTAGCGAGTATTATTGTTTTATTAATCACAATACCTATGTTATATCAAACGTTTCCTTGGTAAGGCATCTTAAAAGTTAAAATTGTCCCTATACTTTTGCGAAGGTTTTTAAAGCAGGTATCTTAGACAAACCAAGAATTGTGCTTCCGTTTACATGAACAAATCGAAACAGGAAAAATACGACAGGGCCTATTTAAGGATGGCTAAGGAGTGGGGAAAACTCTCATATTGTAAACGTAGGCAAGTAGGGGCCATCATCGTTAAAGATCGTATGATCATTTCAGATGGCTATAACGGTACACCTACCGGTTTTGAGAATTTTTGTGAGGATGAGGAAGGGTACACCAAGTGGTATGTACTCCATGCGGAGGCGAATGCCATTTTAAAAGTGGCTTCCTCCACACAAAGCTGTCAGGGTGCCACTTTATACATTACCCTGTCACCTTGCAGGGAATGTAGCAAGTTGATTCACCAATCTGGCATAAAACGTGTTGTATATCAGATAACGTATAAGGATGATTCAGGGCTCAAATTTTTGAAAAGGGCCGGGGTGGAGCTTGAATTTATGCCGCAAATAGATGATTGATTGTAATGAAGAACAAGTATACATATCTTTTGCCCACCATAATCGCCTTGGCATTGGCCATAGGCATTTTTGTAGGCGGTAAGCTTAACTTCAATGACAGCCCAGAAAAATTATTCACCACCAATTCCAAAAAGGACAAGCTCAATAGGTTGATCGATTATATCGACTATGAGTACGTGGATGATGTAAACACGGATAGCATCGTTGATGTTACGGTAAACAGTATTCTTGAAAAACTAGACCCCCATTCCGTTTATATTCCCGAAAAGGAGATGACCCGCGTTGCTGAGAACATGAAGGGTGATTTTGTAGGCATAGGTATAAACTTCTATCCGTACAGGGATACCATATCCGTTATTCGCGCGATAAAGGATGGACCCAGTTTTGCAAAGGGGATAAAGCCGGGAGACCGAATCCTAATGGCCGATAATGATACACTTTACGGTAAGAACATGCCCAGCGATTTGATCGTTCAGAAACTAAAGGGAAAAGAAGGTACCCCTGTCAACCTTAGGGTGTATCGAAAATCAGAGGATAGGATATTCGACGTAACGGTGACCAGGGGGGTAGTACCCATTAAAAGTGTGGAATCCTACTATATGCTCTCCGATGATATAGGTTATATAAAAGTGAACAGATTTGCAGAGTCCACCTACGATGAATTTAAATCAGCCTTGGAAGAACTTCGAAACGAAGGTGCCCAAAAATTGGTATTAGACCTTCGTGACAATCCCGGGGGCTATTTGAACATTGCCGAGCAAATGGCGGACGAATTCTTGGAGGACAACAAACTTATATTGTTCACCAAGAACAAAAAAGGGAAAATAGACAAGACGTATGCCACAGGTAGGGGAAGTTTTGAGGATAAACCTATATATGTTCTTATCAATGAGCGTTCCGCCTCCGCTAGTGAAATTGTGGCAGGTGCGCTTCAGGATAATGACATAGGTACTATTGTGGGCAGAAGATCTTTTGGAAAGGGCTTGGTACAGCGTGAAATGGCCTTGGGCGATGGATCGGCCGTTCGATTGACCGTTTCCAGATACTATACCCCCACCGGTAGAAGCATTCAGAAAAGCTATGCCAATGGCAACAAGGACTATTATGAACGATTTACGGATAGATACCACAATGGCGAGATGGTATCCGTGGATAGTATAAAAGTGGCCGACTCCTTAAAGTTCACAACTCCAAAGGGAAAAGTTGTTTACGGTGGAGGAGGTATTATACCTGATGAATTCGTACCTATTGGCTCCAATGAGGAGGAGGCCGTTGAGAGTATGGATAGCTTGGGATTTTTATCCTTTTTTGTATTCGAACATCTTGATGGGAACAGAGGCTTGTACAAGGATTATACGGCGGAAGAGTATTTCAGGTATTTTAGGGTGGACGACATCCTATTTGAAAAGTTTGTGGATTATTCCTTGGCCAGAAACCTGAAAATGAATTTTTACGATTTTGAGGATAGCATAAAATTATATCTTAAAGCTTCTTTGGCGGAACAACTGTTCGATGCCAATATGCATGCTAAAATAAAGAGTGTAAAGGACCCTATGCTGTTAAAGGTATTGGAATTGGACAATCCCACCATTAAACAAGCGGATGCGGCCGCTATCGAGTCGCAAAATTAATCCTCATCCAGGTTTTTCTGTATTTTTTTACTGGTATAGAATATAAGTATCAAAACAATGGCGCATAAGGAGGCCATGACTCCAATTATGGCCACGATACTGTTACCTTCAAAAGGATTTTCAAAGTCAATTAAGGTTACATTATAGGCGATAAGGGCAACCGCACAAACAACCAGTATAATCGTTAAAGTCCTATTCATTTTAGTCGCTTAATGCTTTAAAAATACAATCTTTTTTATTGACTGAAAAGTTCGTTAATATTCGCGGCGAAGAGTTTAACTGCAATGGCCATTAATATGACACCAAAGACTTTTCTAATTATGTTGACCCCTCCTTTGCCCAAGATTTTTTCAAGCTTGACGGAGGATTTTAGTACGAGATATACAAAGATTAAATTAATTATGATGGATATAATGATATTCTCAACATAATACTCCGCTCTTAAGGAGAGCAATGATGTTAGAGTACCCGCACCAGCGATCAAAGGAAAGGCTATAGGCACAATGGAGGCACTTTCCGGTTCGTCGTCCTTATAGATGGTGATGCCTAGGATCATTTCAATAGCAAGAAAGAAAATAATGAACGAACCCGCCACTGCAAACGAGTTTACATCGATACCGATAAGGTTTAAGATTTCTTCACCCAAAAATAAAAAGGCGACCATGATACATGCCGCTACGATCGATGCTTTTTCAGATTGGATATGCCCTACTTTTTTACGTAGGCCTATGATGATCGGAATACTTCCAAGTATATCGATTACGGCGAATAATACCATGCTCGCCGTTGCAATTTCCCTTAAATTAAAATGGAACGTCATTCTAAATTTTTTGCAAATTTACGTTTATAAAACCTCTTTGGATGTTATTAAATGGATAATAATTAAAGGGACAAAGTAAATGCCTTATCTTTCGGCACTAAAATTTTCACATGTTCCAATTAGGAAAAACCATTGTATCCGAAGATATTATTGAAAACGACTTTGTTTGCAACCTAAATGCCTGCAAGGGAGCATGCTGTGTGGACGGTGATGCCGGTGCACCTTTGGAAGAAAAGGAAACGGAGATCTTAGTGGATATTTATGCCAAGGTAAAACCTTTTTTAAGGCCCGAAGGTATCGCCGTAATCGAAAGTGAAGGTGCCTTTGTGAAAGGTGAGGACGGAGAATGGGAAACCCCGCTTATAGATGGAAGCGAATGTGCCTATGTAACCTTTGATGAAAGGAGTATTGCCAAATGCGGAATCGAGGAAGCCTATAACCAGGGAAAGATCAAATGGAAAAAACCTGTTTCCTGTCACCTGTATCCCGTAAGGATTAAGGAGTATACAGCGCTAACCGCGGTAAACTATCATAAATGGCATATCTGTGACCCCGCCTGTAGCTTAGGGGAAGAATTGAAAGTACCCATTTACAAATTTGTCAAGGACGCGTTGATACGAAAATTTGGAAAGGATTGGTACGACGAATTGGAGCAAGTGGCCGCAGATTACCTTAAATAGTTGGAATGTGCAGCATGATTCTGGTGCCCGATGGTTTATTGTCATCGTCGTAGATATCTATGATCTCTACCTGAAAGGAGTTTTGATAATCCTTGGAAAAATTCGCAAGGCGCTCTTTTGTAATATCAATACCCACTGATTTTCCTTTAAGGACTTTGCGTTCCTTGATTTTTTCTGCCGCATCGCGCCCTACCCCATCATCGGTAATGGCAATCTTTATAAAACCCTCCCGGCCTTTCATTACATCGAGCTGTATATTTTTTTCGCCTTCCTTGGAGGAGAGTCCATGCCAAAGGGCATTTTCCAAAAATGGTTGGAGTATTAAGGATGGAATCTTTACGCCATGGACATCGATATCGTCGGCAATATTTATTTTGAAAATAATCTCGTTTGAAAACCGAATGTTTTCAATGTTCATATAAAGTTCGACCGTTTCCAATTCCTCGGCCAAAGAAATTTCACGTTGCGAGGAGGCTTCCAAAATCTTTCGAACCAATTTGGAGAATTTATTTAGGTAATGGACGGCGTTTTTCTTTTCGTTGTTTATTATATATAGTTTGATGGAATTCAATGAATTGAATAGGAAATGGGGATTCATTTGGCTACGCAACATGGTCTGTTCCAAGGTAAGTAGTTTCTTTTCGCTGCTTAATTGATATTGTCTGTATAGGATGTAAAGAATTCCGGCCGCCAATGCCAATCCAATGAAGGTCACTAGCAACATGGTCTTATTTTTTCTCAAGGTTATGGCCTGGTTCTTTACCTCTTCTTCCAAAGACTTGAGCTGATCATTTTGCTTTTCTGCCTCATACCTTACGATCATATCGTTTACATACCTAACATTCAGATTATTGGTTACCAGTTCTTCGTATTTTTTGGATTCTTTATAAAAGTCCATCGCCTTTTTAAAGTCATCCTTTTTCATCCACAATTCCGATAGAAATTTGTTAGCTTCCGCAACTTCTGATGGATAATTATAGGTTTTGGCTATTTTGAGTCCTTCTTTTAAATAGAGTTCCGCTTGTGTATAATCCCCGATGTTCAAATTGGCCCAACCAAGATTGTTTAGAATAGTGGCAATGATTTCCTGATTACCCAATATTTTGGCCCGTTCCAAAGAGGATGTAAGCAGTGCCAGTGCCTCATCCATTTTTTTCATATGAACATAGATATGGGCAATGCTGTAGTTGCAGATGATTTTTCCCTTTTCTGAGCTTATTTCTTCGTTGTAGGAGAGCGATTTTTGAAAATTATCCAAGGCCGGCTCCAACTTTCCCTGGGCTTCATAACATTCTCCAACGTTTTGATGGTTTATGGCAAGCCCTAATTTATTATCCAGTTCCTTCTCTAATTGCATGGATTCCTTAAACTTTTGGATGGCCAGGTCGTATTGTTCCAACAATTGATAGATATTGCCAATGGAGTTTAAGGACACGTTGATACTTCTTTTTATACCGGTGGAGCGGTCTTCCGGTTTTATAGTTTCTGCAAGTTCAAGGGCTTCTTGGCTATAATCCAATGCGGATTTGATGGCTTCCGTACGCCTATAGACCACACTGATCATATTAAGACTATAGATCCTGAATTCTAGATTGTCAGATTCAATGGAAAGTTTTAATGCTTGTTGAAAAAGTTCAAGCGCTTTTGGATAGTTGGAAATATCCCTGTATACCCTACCTAGTTGATTAAGGGCATACAATTCCCCGTCTGGATAACTATTCTTCTTGGAGGCCTGTATCACGAACCTCATGGAGAGCGTATCTTTACGGTAATTCCTTAGAATGCTATCTATATCGGAATATGTTCTTGGCGCATTGATGATCAACTCATTTACTTGGCCTTTGAAATCATCTGAAATATTTTGTGATCGGGTAGACTGGAATGAAAGAATAATTCCATAAAAAAGGATAAACCTTCTTATTAGATAAGAAGGTTTGAGGGATAAGGGATTCCAATGATTTTTAAATGGTAACAGAATCATGTAATCTCATAATAAATCAAGAAAGTCCGACTTCTTTTGTCTGGAAACAGGGATCTTATGATTGGACTTTAAGACCACATATCCATCGGTTTTAAGGAATTCCTTTATTTTGTTTAAATTAATGATATAGGAATTGTGAATTCTAAAAAAGCAATCTTCCGGCAACAACTGATTTACTTCCTTCAATTTTTTTGTAAGGACTATTTTTTGGCCGTCCGTTAAAAATAGGGTGCTGTAATTGCCATCGGACTCCGCATATAGTATTTCATCACTGTCCAAAAAAAGCAATTTGCCGTCCGTGTTCAAGGTAATTCGTTTATTGGAAGACCTAGAGTTGAAATTTAGCAATATCTGTTCCAGTTTTTCCGCCGTTAAATTCTTGGAGTTGAACTTTTTGATTTTGGAAATGGTGTCTTCCAAATCATCTGAATCGATAGGCTTCAACAGATAATCTATGGCCTCGTTCTTTAGGGCTTTAATGGCATATTGGTTATAGGCCGTCGTAATGACCACGGGAAAGTTTTTGTTGGTCAGTTTTTGGATGAATTGAAAACCATCCATGGTGGGCATTTCTATATCCAGGAACAGACAGTCCGGCGTATTTTTTTCCAAATATTCCAGAGCTTCAAAAGGGTTGGTAAAGGACGCCATCACATGAATTTCTTCACTGAAATTGGTGAGCTCCCAAGTGAGACTTTGGAGCGCCTTTATTTCATCATCGACGATTACAGCTTCTAACATATGTAGTATTTACACTAAGGGAAAGTTAATCAAAATTAGTACTACGAAGATAAAGACATAAGTAATTTGTATCAATGGGGTTTATTTGAGTATAACTGGTATAAATTATAAAATGGGTTGTTTCAGCATTTGAAAAACTTAATCTTATAAGAAAAGTAGTACAGTTTTTTAGTTTATCAGGATTTCTCCAAAACCCGATTCCCAATTATACAAAAAAGAATGCAGTTTATACAAGTTGCCCTTAGCGGCGTTAAACTTGTCTTAATTTCGTTGTGGTTACATGTTTAAAGAAAAAATGTTTTTGATTATGAAAAGATGTTTACTAATGTTCGGGATTTTGTTGGTAGTGGTAATTGTGGCATCTATACTCGAACACAAGCGCTCTGAAAATGCCATACCGGAAAAATTGGCCATGGGCCAGAATGAGCCAAAAACCATGGTTGTCCCAAATAACTAAATTTTTGAAGTGATGATAAGTCGTTTTGGCATTAAAATTACCAAGTATGTTTTTTTAGGGATAATGCCCTTTTTGTTGATTTCCAATTCTGATGATAAAATGGATTTTGTATTCGGTCAACCCACGAATGAAAATTTGCTTCCATCCCAACTTGATTTTGGTTTGGCAGTAGAAGAATCGGATGCGGGTACTTTATTTAATAAATGGACACTCGTTTTTAGCGATGAGGAGGACCAAAGCAAAGTTGAGTTGGTAATGAGGGTCAAAAATACCGGGAGTGAATTAAATGAAGGGGCTTTTGAAGTGCACAAGGTAGATGGTTTCTTAAATGGTTTCGAAGGAATTTTTGGCTATTTTACCCATAAGGATTTTGGCGAGAAACCATTTTTTGCGGATAGTGGAATCGTTAGGATATTTAGGTTGGATCATAAGCGTATTGAAGGATTTATGGACGTAACCTTGGTAAACGACTATGGAAGAACCATTAGAATTTCGGATTCATTCCGAAATTATTAGCAATATACGACCCTAGGAATGTTCTATTCCGGTCAATGTTTTGGGCGCCAATAGGAATGACAATGCAACTTTGTATTGTATTACTAGTCTGATATTAGGTTTCGGGGGAACTACCTAGATTAGCATTTGGTGGCTATTTTCGTTAAATGAAGCATTGAGGGTCGTATTTTTAGATTTAAACCTTTATTTAAGAAAACCGAGGAATTTTTTTCCTTGGTTTTTTATTTTTAAGCCTTGACAAACATGCTCAAAACAAAGATTTTTCGGATCAAGGCTTGTACCTTTTTTTCATGTATGACCGAGTTATTTTGGAAATACCCAACAAGGCACTATATACAACGAGTAGATAAATATAGGAATACATAATAACCATAACGATATTGTAGTAAAAAACTTACATATCGTTATGGTGTTTCATCGAAAAGTCAAATTTTTAAACTTAATTCCAATAATGGAAGGTATAATTGAGTGAAGTATCCTTTGTTGGGTACTATAGAAATTGGTCTACCTTCTTGTATGCTTCAATAACAGCCGTTTCCCCTTCTTTGCCTTCTCTCGAATTTCCGTGTTCCATACCTAAAACACCCTCAAATCCCTTTTCATGTATGAACTTGAATACGTTTTTATAGTTGATTTCACCTGTTGTGGGTTCGTTTCTACCTGGATTGTCCCCAATTTGTATGTAGGCGATTTCGTCCCAAGTAAGGCCCATATTATGTATTAGGTTCCCTTCCGTTTTTTGCATGTGGTAAATGTCGAAGAGAATTTTACAGGAGGGACTATCTACCGCTTTGCAAATCATATAGGTTTGGTCTGAGTTCTGCAAATAAAGGTCGGGTGAATCCGATAATGGCTCAAGGACCATCACAAGCCCATGGGGCTCAAAAATTTCCGCAGCCCGTTTTAAAGCCTCTATAACGTTGGCATCCTGCACACCTATAGGTAGTTTTCTTTCAAAACCTCCCGGAACAACGGTCATCCATTTTGCGTTTACCCTTTTGGCGACCTCTACGGCACGTCTGCAACCGTCCAAAAAGATATCCAAATGTTCCTGTTTTCCGGCAGCCAAGGTATTTGCCATATTACCTCCTTTATCCACTACAAACACGCCCATGGTCATTCCCCTTTTGGCCAGGGTTTCGCCAATGCTTGTTTGCATGGAAATATCCCTGTTCATAAGGCCATTATCTTCAAAAGCAGTGAATCCTTGATCGGCCATAAAGTTTAATTGATCGATAGGATTTTCGCCCGCGTGGTGTTTGAACATACCAAAGTGCGGTGCGTATTTAAGATTGAAACTATTTGCTGTTACCATTTTGTTTGTTATGGATGCATAGGAAAAGGCCCCGCCCAGTGAAATAACTCCGCTGGAAAGGGCCGTATTTTTAACAAAATCCCTTCTTTTCATCCGTTGGTATTTATTGATTTTAAAAGGTCAGATGCAATTCGCCAATCAATTTCTAGTTAGTTACAGAGATTTCTTTTGGCTCATTTCATATTATAGGGACCAAGCTTTTCCTCCTGTCAATTCTTGGGCATCGCCACAAGCGATATATTCCCCGGGAACAGGAAGGTAAGCCAATACTTCCTCCCCAACATATTCAGAAGTCTTGTAACCCCAAATAACAAGACCTCGCAAGTTGTTGGCAAAGGCGAATCTAGTCGTTTCATCGTCCAAGGTCGCCTCTTTTCCTTCGGCTACCGCCTCCGTATAAGATGTTATGGACTCGAACATTTTGGCCTCGTCTTCCCTGCTGTATTTCAATGAACTCGCCAATACCGGTTCCAAGTCTTCAGCTGTGAGGTCTTCAATCTGTGTTTTTCCTGAATCCTGCAGCGCCTTGTCTGTAAATTTGGCCATGGCCATTTTTGAAAATTCCTGTTCTTCCTTTTCCATAACATCCTTGGCAAACTTGTCAATAAAGATGTCGACCTGAACTTCAGAAGCTGATGGGGTATCCGTCTTTGGCAGAATTAAATCTACCAGTTTTGTAAGCACGGCTCCTTCGGAGGGCGAAAAAAACTCGGGCGTCCATGTTGCAACAGTCTCCCCCTTGCAACTTTGCATTATGCTGATAAGGGTAGGTGTAGCCACGGTATATCCCATAGCCAATCCCATATTTTTAAGTGCTTTCCTTCTATCCATTATATATTTCCTTTTTTAAGTTCTTCTGCGGCGTGGTTTGCGGCCCTTGCTGAAAACGCCATATATGTCAACGATGGGTTTACACAACTTGCGGATGTCATAAAGGATCCATCTGTAACATAAACATTGGGTACGGAATGAATTGCATTGTTTCCGTTCAGTACGGAGGTTTTTGGATCCCTGCCCATTCTTGCTGTTCCCATTTCATGGATACCGAGTCCAATGGCATGGGATTCTTTATTATCATGTCCTACAACATCTCTAAGCCCCGCCTTTTCAAGCATTTCCACTGCAGAGGCTTGCATGTCCTTCCGCATATTATATTCGTTTTCCTGGAACTCGGCATTAAAGGTTACCGTTGGTAGTCCCCATTGATCTTTTTTGTCGTAATCCAAGGTGAATCTATTTTCTTCATAAGGTAATATCTCGCCAAATCCTCCAATGCCAAAAGTCCATCCACCTGGTTTTGTAATGGCATCCTTTAAATTCTTTCCATGGGAAACTTCAGCGATTACGTCTTCCCAGTTTCCACGGCTGGCACCACCTTGGTATCCAAAGCCACGTTTATAGTCGGTCCTATTTGAATCGCCACCTAGATTTCTAAATCTTGGAATATATACACCGTTGGGCTTCCTACCTTTATAATATTTATCCTCAAAACCATCGAATTTACCAGAAGCACCTACACCAAGGTGGTGATCCATTATATTTCTGCCCAATTGATCCGAGTCATTGCCCATACCGTTGGGGAAGCGATCGGATTTGGATTGCATTAGAATAGAGGTCGAAGCAATGGCCGAAGCGCAAAGGAAGATTACCTTCGCCTTAAATTCATAGGTCTCTTTGGTTACCCTATCTATAACCTTAACCCCTGTTGCCCTTTTAGTATCTGGGTCGTACATTATTTCATGCACGATGGAATCTGGTCGTAAGGTCAGGTTTCCAGTTGCCTCGGCCGCTGGCAAGGTTGACGACAAGCTACTGAAATAGGCTCCAAAAGGACAACCTCGTATACATCTATTTCTGAATTGGCATTTAGACCGTCCATCGAAATTTTTGGTCCCTGTAATATGCGCTACCCTTCCTGCAGTTATTACGCGTCCATCGAAATTTTCGGCTACTTTTTCCCGAACATGTTGTTCCACACAATTCAGTTCCATCATGGGGAGGAAATCACTATCAGGCAATTGTGGAAGATTAAGAGCTTCTCCGCTCACACCAATAAAATTCTCTACTTTGGAGTACCATGGTGCTATATCCTTATAACGAATGGGCCAGTCTACAGCAATACCCTCCCTTTGATTGGCCGTAAAATCGATATCGCTCCAGCGATAACTTTGTCTTCCCCATTGCAGGGAGCGTCCTCCGAGGTGATAACCACGCATCCAATCAAATCGCTTGGTTTCATTGTAAGGGTGTTCCAGGTCGTTTACAAACCACATATGGCTTGCTTGGCTAGTGGTGTAGCCCGTTCTGTGCTGTTTTGGTTGTTGGGCAATAATTTCTTTGGTGGCAACGCCTCCATTCGGAAAATCCCAAGGATCCATGTTCGCGGTCTCATAATCCTCAATGTGCTTTACCATTCTACCCCTTTCAAGCACCAAGGTTTTTAACCCATTTTCACAAAGCTCCTTAGCAGCCCAACCACCGCTAATACCAGTTCCTACAACAATCGCATCATACGATTCCTGTTCTTCGTTGTAATAAAATTTACTCATAGAAATTGTTTATTCCCTAAATTTATTAAATATTAAATTAATTCTATACATTTAAAACGTAATCTTACTGAGAATCCAATACTATATCTTTGTAGAATATAAAGATATTAAAGTGCTATTTGCCTGAAAATAAATTGAAATCAATTACTTAACAACAAAATATCCACTGATTAATGAAAAGAAGAAATTTTATTAGCAAGACCACGGTAGCCGGCGTAGGAGTCACTTTCTTAGGGGCTTATGCCTGTAAAGAAGCCAAAAAGGAAGTTGAAAAAACGCAGGAGGTTGAGGAAACAACTCCTAGCGAACCATTTTTCGAACTTTCCTTGGCACAATGGTCTATCCATAGAATGATCAGAGAGAATGGAGTGGACCCATATACCTTTGCCGAGAAAGCGAAAAACTGGGGTTTCAAAGGTTTGGAATATGTTAGTCAGTTATACAATCCAGAACTATCAGATGCCGGTTACTCGGAAGAAGCGATGGCCGCTTTTGTAGAAAAGAGCAATGCCGAAGCTAAGAAACATGGTATGGAGAATGTTCTCATAATGATAGATGGTCAGGGAAATCTTGCGGTAGGCGACGAGGCTGAACGTAATGAAACCGTAGAAAAACATAAGAAATGGGTAGATGCGGCCGCCGCGATGGGATGTCACGCAATCCGGGTTAATCTTAATGGAAGTGACGTTCCAGAAGAATGGATGCAGAACTCCGTGGACGGATTGACGAAATTGGCCACGTATGCAAAAGATAAGGGCATTAATATTTTAGTGGAAAACCACGGTGGACTCTCTTCGAACGGAGAACTGCACGCCCAGGTCATGGAAAAGGTGAATATGGAAAATGTGGGGACCTTGCCTGATTTTGGCAACTTTTGCATGACCAGAAAACCTGATAGCTGGGAGTGCGAAGTGTCTTATGACAAGTATAAGGGTGTAAAGGAATTGATGCCGTATGCCAAAGCTGTAAGTGCAAAATCAAACGTATTCGATGCAGATGGTAATGAGGAAAACATTGATTATGTAAAGATGCTACAAATGGTAAAGGACACTGGTTATACCGGGTATATAGGGGTGGAATATGAAGGAAACGTACTCAGTGAGGAGGAAGGGATTATCGCGACCAGGGATTTGCTGCTAAAGGCAGCTCAAAAAGTTGTTTAATTCTATGATTCTCAAAGATGAAGGCATTTTTTAATGAGCTTTTTGATTACAATTATTATTGCAATAAGAGGATAATCGAACAATGTATTGCCATGCAGGAAGTTCCTGAAAAGACACAAAAACTTTTTAGCCACATCCTAAATGCGCATCATGGCTGGAATTCCAGAATTCTTGGAAATACCCCGGATTTGAGTTCTTGGGATTTGCACGATGTTAAGAACTGGAGCGATATCCATTATGAGAACCAAAGAAGCTCCTTTGAAATCATTACCAATGCGGACGGCTTTGAAAAACGAATCGATTATGAAAATTCAGAAGGCCGTTTGTTTACCAACACCATAAAGGATATCCTCTTCCATATAATTAATCATTCCACCAATCATAGGGGACAAATTGCGGTCGATTTTAGGAACAACAACTTGGAACCACTTGTGTTGGATTATGTATTCTATAAAAGGTAAGTTGCCATGGGCCTAGGTGTTAGAATACAACTTTGTCTCATGATGTTCCTTGAATTCTTTATATGGGGAGGCTGGTTCGTTACTCTTGGCACTTTTCTAGGAAACAATATTAACGCAACGGATGGGGAGATTGCGTTGGCGTTCTCCACACAATCTTGGGGTGCGATTATAGCTCCTTTTGTAATAGGATTGATTGCCGATAGGTATTTTAATGTCGAACGGATATTGGGGGTGCTTCATTTAATTGGGGCGGGACTGTTGTTCCTGATGTATAAGACTACTTCCTTTGATGTCTTTTATCCTTATGTATTGGGATATATGATCCTATATATGCCTACCCTTGCTTTGGTCAACTCGGTTTCATTTAACCAAATGACTGATCCTGCCAAAGAATTCTCCTTGATAAGGGTCTTTGGAACCTTAGGATGGATCATTGCCGGAGTATTGATCAGCTACTTCTTTGGATGGGACTCCAATTCCGGGATTATGGAGGGCTTGTTAAAAAATACATTTTTAATGACATCCATAGCATCCATTTTTTTGGGTATTTTCAGTTTTACCTTGCCCAAAACGCCACCAAAGGCAAAAAGTGCCGGAGAAAAACTGACCACAAGGGATATTTTGGGACTGGATGCATTGGGACTTTTTAAGGACCGGAATTTTTTGATCTTCTTCATTTCTTCGATACTTATATGTATTCCCTTGGCTTTCTATTATCAAAACGCGAATCCTTTTTTAGTGGAAGTGGGCATGGAGAGCCCCACTGGTAAAATGACCCTAGGACAACTTTCGGAGATTCTTTTTCTTTTGTTGTTGCCCTACTTCTTTTCCCGATTTGGGTTTAAAAAGACCATTATGGTAGCAATGTTGGCATGGTTCGTACGGTATCTTTTGTTTGCCTATGGGGATGTTGGCGAACTGGAGTTTATGCTGTTGATCGGAATTGCCTTGCATGGAATTTGTTATGATTTTTTCTTTGTTTCCGGGCAAATATATACTGATAGTAAAGCAGGACCTAAATACAAAAGCTCCGCGCAAGGGTTGATTACCCTGGCCACCTACGGCGTGGGCATGTTGATAGGGTTTTGGATAGCTGGCGAAATATCCAACAACTACCTGCTAAGTGACGGAAAGCATATCTGGGATTCAATTTGGCTTTACCCTGCAGGCTTTGCCTTAGTTGTGTCCATTTTATTTGCTCTTTTGTTTAAAACAGAGAAAATCGACTATCAATCTTAGATTTTTTACATAATTTAAATGCCTTAAAACTTAAAATACGATTACAACATGCCAAAGAAAATTAGATTAGGAATTTTAGGAGGAGGAGGAGATTCTCTTATTGGAGTATTGCATAGGGTAGCTTCCCATATTAATGATAATTATCAGATAACGGGAGCCGTTTTTAACCCTAATTATGAAGATAATATGGCTTTTGCCAAGGAAATAGATATTCCTTTGGATAGAATCTATATGGACTTTGATACCTTGGTAGAGGAAGAAATGAAACTACCGGAAGATGAACGTATTCAGGTTTGTTCGATATTGACCCCTAACTTCCTACACTTTCCAATGGCCAAAAAGTTGTTGGACAATGGATTTCACGTTATCTGTGAAAAGCCAATGACCACGACGCTTGAAGAGGCTAAAATACTATTGGAGGCACAACAGAAATCTGGGGCGGTATTCGCGTTGACACATACCTATACTGGTTACCCTATGGTACGCCAAATGAGGGAAATGATCAAGGCGGGAGTTTTGGGAAAAATTCATAAGGTTGATGCAAGGTATTACCAAGGCTGGATCAATGCTATCATCCATGATAAGGACAAACGAAATTCAGTCTGGCGTTTAGATCCAAAAAAGGCAGGTATCAGCTCTTGTATGGGTGATATTGGCGTCCATGCCTTCAATATGGTTGAGTATACAACAGGACTCAAGGTAAAATCTGTATTGTGCGATTTCAACTATTTATACGATGACAACCAAATGGATGTAGACGGTACGGTACTCATTAGAATGGGAGACCATGTCAAGGGTGTCATTCGCGGAAGTCAGGTGGCTACAGGTGAAGAAAATGGTTTGGCCATTCGCATTTATGGTGAAAAAGGAGCCTTTGTCTGGGAACAGGAGAATCCAAACTTTTTGTACAAACTTAGTGATACGGAACCTGTACAGATTTACAAGCCAGGTCATGCGTATAATACTGAGCTGTCCTTGGACGGTACCAAATTGCCACCAGGACACCCAGAGGGAATTTTTGATTCCATGGCCAATATCTACTTGGGAGCGGCACGGGCCATCCGTGGCGAAAAATATAACGATGGCGAATTCCCAACAATTATGGATGGTGTAAGAGGTATGGATTTTATTATTTCAACGGTGGAATCCAACAAGAATGGAAATACTTGGGTAAATTTAGAGGATTAATTAATAAGCCCAATTAAAAAAGGACTGGCTACTCACCGGTCCTTTTTATTTAAAAAATTCTCTCAAACTCCTGGCATACCAAGATCATACTTTCCCTTGGTACACGTTCAAACGGTTCCAGCTCCCTAGTGTAATAATCCCAATGTGTCTTTTTCCAATTATCAAGGCTTTTATCTCCCTCTCCCTCCAGTTGGGCGTACGCCCCATCAATACTGAAATAAGGCTTTAGCTTTACCGAGGTGAGCTTTATGATACATTGTGCCTCTCCCTCCCAATTGGTCACTACTTTAAAATCCCCCATTTTTGGCAAGGGTTGGTTTCTATATTGAAGACCCAAAAGAGAATCTGTAACAGCCTTTTTTGCTCCTTTTTTAACAAGTTCGGCAGAGTAGTCGGCATCTTCTTTGTTATCCCAAAAATGAATTACCTGCGGAGCTTCATGGAAAGCATCCTCTAAATGTTTGTCCAAATAATCTCCCCACATATTTCTGGCTGAGGTATTTTCCATGATAATTCTGTTAATGGTTGGTTAGAAAACAAATGCTAAAGAACAGGTATAATATTTAAAAGTCCAATTAAATCGACACATTTTCGTGATTTCCCGATAACGGTTTCCGTTACAAAAATGTACCTGCCCCAAATTCCTTGGCTGCATGATTTGCCGCCCTTGCCGTAAAAGCCATATAGGTCAAGGAGGGATTTACACAACTGGAGGAGGACATAAAGGCGCCATCGGTCACATAGACATTGGGCACCAAATGTACTTGGTTGTTTTTGTTCAAGATAGAATCCTTTGGACTATGGCCCATTCTGGCACCCCCCATTTCATGTATGCCCAATCCCGGCCCTGTTTCTTCATCATAAGCACTTACATCCTTAAACCCAGCAGCCTTGAACATGTCCACAATCTGTTTTTTAATGTCCTTCCTCATTTTGTATTCGTTTTCCTTGAACTCTACATCAAAAGCCAATTGTGGCAGGCCCCATTTATCCTTTTCTGTTGGGCTCAAGGTTACCCTATTATCGTCATAAGGGAGAAATTCCCCAAAACCGGTAGCTCCTATCGACCATTTGCCCGGTTTTAGGACCTGGTCCTTTAGCCCTTTTCCATAGCTTAGTTCTGCAATGGCTTCCGTCCAATCTCCGCGACTTGCCCTGCCTTGATACCCAAAACCCCGCAAATAATCCTTTGGTTTGGAATTTTTATCAAGGTTCACAAAGCGAGGGATATAGAAGCCTGTTGGTTGCCTCCCCTTATAATATTTGTCCAAATGGCCATCCACTTGGGCCGTTGCACCTAGTTTATAGTGATGGTCCATGATGCCCCTTCCCAAGGCATCTGAATCATTGCCTAAACCGTTTGGAAACCTTTCTGATTTTGATTGGAGCAATATGCCTACGGACGCCATGGCCGAAGCACATAAAAAGATGACCTTGGCCTTAAACTCAAATTTTTCATGGGTTTCGGCATCGATTACCCTAACACCGGTCGCCATTTTTTTAGTATCATCATAGATGACCTCGTACACAATGGAATTGGGCCTTAAGGTCATATTGCCGGTTCTTTCTGCTGCGGGCAATGTAGATGAGTTGCTACTGAAGTATCCGCCAAAAGGACATCCCCTAGAACAGCGATTTCTGTTCTGACAAGTGGACCGGCCTTCAAATTTGGCATCGGGGTCTGTTATGTGAGCCGTTCTGCCAATAGTCACAAGTCTTCCATCATCGAATTTTTGAGCAGTGGCTTCTTGAAATGCTTCCTCGACACAATTCAGTTTCATGGCAGGTTGAAATATTCCGTCCGGTAATTGCTCAAGACCCAAATTTTGACCACTTACACCAATATAATGTTCCACTTTATCATACCAGGGAGCAATATCCTTATATCGTACCGGCCAATCTACTCCAATACTTTCCTTTTTATTGGCCTCAAAATCAATATCGCTCCAACGATAGCTCTGTCTTCCCCAAGTAAGGGACCTGCCCCCCACTTGATAACCCCTGATCCAGTCGAAACGTTTTGTTTCCACGTAGGGGTGTTCTAAATCATTTACGAAAAAATGTTTGTTGTCATCCTTTGGGGCCCAATTCACCCTACTTTGCACATGGTACTTTTTTTTGTCGTCCGCGGAGAGATCTCCTTTATATGGGAAATCCCATGGGTCGTTGTTCATGGTAGGATAGTCTTTGATATGTTCCACCTTTCGCCCCCGTTCCAAGACCAAGGTCTTTAATCCGTTTTCTGTAAGTTCCTTAGCTGCCCAACCACCGCTTATTCCAGTTCCGACTACGATCGCATCGTATATTTCGTCTTGATTCATTCTGATATTTTTATCTTTTTCTATTGGTATTTCCTATATTTATAAATTGACCATTGGTAAACGGTGATATGCACAAAGAATTCTTAAATATAGTATTAATTCGCGTATTTCTATTTGCTGGATTAACAACCATTTAAACAACAGAATCAAGTATTACGTATGAAATGAGCCATAACAATTCTTGATATATATCGTGAATTTCAATGGCGAATTACATTTGTCCGAATTAAAAAAAAATAACAAATGAAAACAATTAAAGGGCCAGGAGTATTTTTAGCACAATTTGTAGATAGTAAGGCACCGTTCAACACCTTGGACGGAATGTGTAAATGGGCGGCAGATTTAGGGTATAAAGGAATCCAGATACCTACATGGGAAAGTTTCCTTATCGATTTGGACAAGGCCGCGGAGAGTCAGACCTATTGTGACGAATTAAAAGGTAAAATAAATTCCTACGGGTTGGAGATTACAGAGCTTTCCACGCATTTACAAGGGCAGTTGGTGGCCGTGCATCCGGCATATGATTTAATGTTCGATTCCTTTGCGCCCAAGAACGTACATAATAACCCAAAGGCAAGAACGGAATGGGCAGTGGAAACGGTAAAAAAGGCCGCTACGGCCAGTAGAAGGTTGGGATTGACCTCCCATGCCACGTTTTCAGGGTCTCTTCTTTGGCATACCATGCACCCATGGCCCCAAAGACCGGCCGGATTGGTAGAGATGGGGTTTGAGGAATTGGCCAAGCGATGGATGCCCATTTTAAATCACTTTGATAAGGAGGGTGTGGATGTATGTTATGAAATCCATCCTGGTGAGGACCTCCATGATGGGGATACTTTTGAGCGATTTTTGGAAGCCACCAATAATCACAAAAGAGTAAACATCCTGTATGACCCAAGTCATTTTGTATTACAACAGTTGGACTATATAGAATACATAGATTTCTATCACGAATTCATTAAATCCTTCCATGTGAAGGATTCCGAGTTCAACCCCACAGGAAAGAAAGGAGCCTTTGGCGGTTATAACGATTGGGGAAACCGGGCGGGGAGATACCGTTCCTTGGGCGATGGTCAAATCGATTTTAAGACCATCTTTTCCAAGTTGACCCAATACGGATGCGATGTTTGGGCCGTAATGGAATGGGAATGCTGCATTAAAAGTCCGGAGCAAGGAGCAAGGGAAGGGGCCATTTTTATTAAGGACCACATTATTGAAGCTACCGAAAAGACATTTGATGATTTTGCAGGAGCCGAAACGGACGAACAAATGCTTAAAAATATATTGGGACTTTAAACATACATTATACACATGAAAAACATATTTGGAACAACAGTACTTGCTTTATTGATTATAGGGTGTAAGGAAGAAAAAAAGGATAATACCAAGGTGGTGGGAGAGATGGAGGAAACCACAGAAATGGCCATGGACGATGAATGGACCTCTTTATTTGATGGGGAAACCTTTACCGGTTGGCACGAATATTTAAAGGACAATGTCTCCGATAATTGGAAGATAGAGGACGGGGCCATGGTATTATATCCGCCGGAGGCTCGTAGCAATGGGGAACAATTTAACTTGGTAAGCGATACCAATTATACCGATTTTGTCCTGTCCATGGACTGGAGAATATCTCAAGGAGGAAATAGCGGTGTTATGTGGGGCGTAAAGGAAATAGATAGTTTGGGACAACCCTATCTGACCGGCCCAGAAGTACAGGTTTTGGATAACGAGGGACATCCAGACGGGAAAAACGGTACCAGCCATCAATCCGGGGCCTTGTACGACATGGTATCGCCCTCAAAGGACGTAACCAAACCTGTAGGTGAATGGAACACCATGGTAATAACCGTCAACCACAAAACCAATGAAGGTAAGGTAGTACTGAACGGGGAAACTGTAGTGGAATTTCCCGTAAACGACCCGGAATGGAGTGAAATGGTGGCTAAATCCAAATTTGCTGATTGGGAACATTTTGCCAAATATCCCACTGGAAAAATAGCGCTACAGGACCATGGAGATGGCGTGGCCTATAAAAACATCAAGATTAAGGAACTTTAAAAAACGGACAATTTATTATGAAGAGAATTTATAGTAGCGGACTTTTATTTTCCTTGTTGTTTGTCGCTTGTCAAGAGAAAGCCAAGGAGGAAACGATGGAACCTGAAACACCGGTAAAGGATGAGGTAATCGTCCATGAGGAATACAGTGGAACGGAGCCAACCACTCCAGAGGAAACCGAGTTTTATGAACCCAAGGTTCCTGTTGTACTTCCTACCTCACAAAATGGGGCTCCAAGCGATGCCATAATTTTGTTCGATGGAACTAGTTTGGACAATTGGATTTCCGCCAAGGACAGTACGGCCGCAAAGTGGCATTTGAACGATGACGGCAGTATGACGGTAAACGACAAAACGGGCGACATACAAACCAAACAGAATTTTGGGGACGTTCAACTCCATATTGAGTGGAAATCTCCCTTGCCAGTGCAAAGGGAGGGTCAGAATAGGGGTAATAGTGGTATTTTCCTGGATGGATTGTACGAGGTTCAAGTGTTGGACAATAATGACAACCCAACCTATGTGAATGGCCAAGTAGCTTCAATATACAAACAGCATGTACCTTTGGCAATGGCATCCGTACCTACGGGGGAATGGAATACCTATGATATTATTTACCACGCTCCGGAATTCAATGGGGAAGGGGGAAAAATAAAATCAGGCACCATGACGGTTATCCATAATGGGGTCTTGGTCCAAGACCATATTGAGATTAAAGGTACTACTCCATATATAGGATGGCCAAAAAATCCGGTGCACGGCAAAGGACCTTTAATTTTACAGGATCATGGTGACGATAGCCGTGTGAGTTATCGGAATATTTGGGTAAGGGAACTGTAGAGGGTATATTACCCATTCAAAAAAGTTACCTTTGCCGCAAATTAAATTAGGCCTATGATTCAATCCATGACTGGATTCGGGAAGCATGTGGTACAGCTCCCTACAAAGAAAATTACCGTTGAAATCAAATCATTGAACAGTAAGAGCATTGATTTGAATGCTAGGATGCCCTCCGCCTATCGCGAAAAGGAATTGGAACTTAGAAAATTGATTGCCAACTCCTTGCAACGTGGTAAGGTCGATTTTAACCTGTACGTGGAAATAACGGGGGACGAGGCTTCCGGTCAGGTCAATGAAAGTGTCGTCAAGCAATATATGAAACAGTTGAAATCCATTGCCAATGGTGAGGATATCCAACTATTGGAAATGGCCCTAAGGTTACCCGATGCCATGCGTACCGATCGTGATGACATAGACGATACGGAGTATGCTGCCATTTTGGATGCATTGAATGAGGCCTTGGCTGAAATCAACACGTTCAGGTCCGAGGAAGGTAGTGTACTTGAACAGGACTTTTTGGAAAGGATTGGCACATTACAGGTGTTATTGGAGAAAATTGTTGCCATGGATCCAGAAAGACAGTCCATAGTAAGGGAACGATTGGAAAAGGCCGTACAGGATATCAAGGCCGAAGTAGATGAAAATCGCTTTGAGCAGGAGCTTATCTATTATTTGGAAAAATACGATATTACGGAGGAGAAGGTCCGCTTGGCCAATCACTTGGACTATTTTGAGAGGACTTTGAAATCCAGTGATAGCAACGGAAAGAAATTGGGCTTTATCTCACAGGAAATGGGACGGGAAATCAATACCATCGGATCAAAGGCCAATTACGCCCCAATGCAACAATTGGTGGTCCAAATGAAGGACGAGTTGGAGAAAATAAAGGAACAAATGCTAAACGTGTTATAATGGAAGGTGGAAAACTAATCATTTTCTCTGCCCCTTCAGGAAGCGGTAAGACTACTATTGTCCGTCATCTACTGGAATGTCCTGATCTCAATTTGGCATTTTCCGTATCCGCTACCTCCAGACCTAGAAGGGGGAAGGAAAAAAATAAGGAGCACTATTATTTTATGACGGTATCCGAGTTCAAGAATCATATCAAGAACGATGATTTTTTGGAGTGGGAGGAAGTGTATAGGGATAATTTCTATGGAACCTTAAAGAGTGAGGTGGAGCGTTTATGGGCCCAAGGCAAGAATGTAATTTTCGATATCGATGTTGTTGGGGGCCTGCGCATCAAAAAGAAATTTCCTGAACGTACTTTAGCCGTTTTCGTAAAGCCCCCAAGCGTGGACGAGCTCAAAATCCGGTTGAAAAAACGCAGTACGGAGAGCGACGATAAAATCAATATGCGTATTGCCAAAGCATCGGTAGAATTGGCGACCGCACCTCAATTTGATAAGATCATCAAAAACTACGATTTAAAAGTAGCCCTAAAGGAAGCGGAGGAATTGGTTGCGGATTTTCTGGGTGTAAAGAAAAAGGAGTAGTCAATTTTCGCATTCTTATTTCCATCTGGGGGAACAAAAGCATATTAATTTCATGAAAAGGATAGGACTGTACTTTGGCACCTTCAACCCAATACACATCGGTCATATGGTGATAGCGAACCATATGGTGGAGTTTTCCAACTTGGATGAGGTTTGGTTCGTGGTAACGCCGCAAAGTCCGTTTAAAGTGAAGAAATCGCTATTGGACAATCACCACAGATACCAAATGGTATTGGAGGCTACGGAAGACTATCCAAAATTAAAACCTTCCAAAATCGAGTTTGAACTCCCACAGCCCAATTACACGGTAAACACCTTGGTCCATTTATCGGAAAAATATCCAGTAGGACATCAATTCTTCTTGATCATGGGAGAAGATAATCTGAAGAGTTTCCACAAATGGAAGAACTATGAAGAAATTTTGGACGGGTACTCGATCTATGTATATCCAAGGGTGTCTGAAGGTTCGATTGAGCATCAATTTAAGGACCATCCCAAAATCCATAGGGTTAGTGCACCAATTATGCAAATTTCTTCCACTTTTATTAGAAGGGAGCATAAAAAAGGAAAAAACATTAAACCTATGTTGCCCGCTGCCGTTTGGAAGTATATGGACGAGATGAATTTTTATCGATAGCTTATTTAAGCGTATTGGCCTTAACAAGGTCGTCCGTACCTAAATATTTGTCGTCCTTATTGTAGTACCACGCCCTCACCTTGGGCATTTTTATATCGCTGACCAACATTTCTTCTGAAAGTAGGATATACTCACCATCATTTTTGGATTCATCGTGGTAGAATTGGTACACCTCCATATTGTAATTGGTTGGGTCAAAATAAAAGTACCAGGTGTCGCTCCCAACGTTTTCATCATACCGCACCTTTAATACCAAATACTCCATTCCTTTGAAATCTTTTCTAAGCACTTTGGAATCAATTAAGGTACCGGGGTCTTTTAATTTCATGGGAAGTCCGTAGAGATAGGTGTAGTAATCCTTCATTTTTTTTGCCCGTTCACAAGTAATTTGCAAGCTATCCCTGTAGCTGTCCGCTATCACGGGGCTATTATTAAAAAGGAGTTTGCATTCGCCACGATTCATAATATACTCTACGGTATGATTGCCCTTTCTAACGGAGGATTTAAAATACCTGGATGGTAGATCTAGTTCCAACTGCGTTCTACGGGTGTTGGCATCTGGGGTGGTCATGATAATGGCCATTTTCCCTTGAAATTGCTTCCACTGGCCGTTTGGGTCATGATAAGCAATCGCCTTCTCCAAAAGTTGGGTTCCGGTTAATTCTACTTGCGAATTACTTGGTAAAACGTTAAAGAAAAGTACTGGTAGAAACCACTTTAGAATTTGAATACTTTTCATAAATCTCTATTAGGTTCATAATGGCCGTCAATAAATCTTTTGTCTCCAGCAAAAGACTAAAGTATAGGGCAGTGTTTTTTGGGCTCGATTCGTCAGACCGGGTACGTTCTACCTGCTTGGCGATTTTAGCGTCGAGTTTGTTGAGCAAATCCTGCCTGTTCATGAGAAGCGGGGTCAATTTTTCAAACCTTTTGTTCTCAAAAATCTCTTGGATGCTTTTAAAAAGCTCCTCTACATAGGACTCTGTTTCCTTTAAGTCCTTAATTTGATTAAAACGAAGCCTCTTATGGTTGTTATGAACATGTTTGTATCCTGCTTTGGATATATATTCCAACGATTGGGTCATGTCCTGTAAATAGCTCAATGCGGTGATGTAGAAATTACTGGTACCCACGCTGGATTCATCCAAATTTTTAATAAAATAAAAGATGTTGTTTCTTAAATCCTCAACTTCCTTATCAAGTTTGCTTATACCCTTTTTTCCTTTTTTAAGCGTTTCTATATCGTGCTTTGCAAGTCCGTCGATGCTTTGTGTATATATTTTGTTTCCCCTTTTCATGGAAAGGGCAATGTTTGAGGCACTTTCTTCGATCAACCCAATAATCGTATTGCTTTCTGCACGTTGTAATTTCTCTTCTAACTTGGTTTCCTTCAGTTTTTTGGTATGGGAAAGATAATTTTTGCCAATAAGAAGAAATGCCAGGACCAAAAGCGCTCCAATGGCAAAAATGCCACCAAGATGTATGATATAGGCAATGATTGCCGCTGCTGTAAAAGCACTAAAGGCCGTAAAAAACCAACCACCAATCACATTGAGTACACCTGCAACCCTGTAGACGGCACTTTCTGGCCCCCAAGCCCTATCGGCCAAAGAAGATCCCATGGCGACCATAAAGGTCACATAAGTTGTGGATAGAGGCAGTTTCATGGAAGTGGCCAAGGAAATCAATACACTTGCGACCATTAGGTTTACGGATGCACGCACCAAATCAAAGGCAGGTAAATCCTTTACTTTGCTTTTGGGGATATAGACATAGGGTTTTTCGAATTGCTTGTCGATTTTGTCCTGAATGACTTTTGGAATAAGCCCGCTCAAGTTCTCTGATGCCCTAATGGTATATTTTACAATTTGGCGAGATAGAAAATTGGGTTCAAAACGCTCGTCGCCTTCATCTTGTCTGGAAAGGTCTACACTGGTCTTTACGACACTCCTGGCCTTGGAGGAAAACCATAGGGTAATTATCATTACTATTCCAGATAAAAGAAGGAGATAGGTAGGGGTTTGAACCGCGGCCGAGAGCCCCTGCATATTGAATTCCGTAGGCATGATTCCAGAACTTTTCCAACTTATAAAAGACTCCAATGCTGCCAAGGGCACACCTATGAAATTGACAAGATCGTTACCCGCAAAGGCCATGGCCAGTGCAAAGGTGCCCAAAACAATTATAAGTGTGTAGATGTTCCATTTTAGGAAAGCGGATACAATGTAGGATACCAGCGTCCAAAACGCAATGTTAATTGCAATAAATAAAGTCGCTTGTGTAGCTATGAATTCATTCACTACTTCCGGTAATATGGAAGTTCCACTAAGTCCTTTTACCAAAATAAAATAGATGATACCGGTAATGGCCAATCCTCCAAAAATGGCTCCGTACCATTTGGGCTTTTCGTTGAATTTAAAGGAAATAAGGATTCGGCTTAAAAATTGAACAATGGCACCTATGGTAAATGCCACTACAACGGACAGTAAGATTCCCAAGATGATTTCAGTGGCCTTGTCCGTGTTGATGTAATTGGCCAAATCTGAAATACTGCCTTCATCTGCATAAATTTTGACAATGGATATAGCGACAGCCGCCCCTAAAAGCTCAAATACAATGGAGACCGTTGTGGATGTGGGCATGCCCAGGGTGTTGAAAAAATCCAAAAGCAGGATGTCCGTAATCATTACGGCCATAAAAACGATCATAATTTCAGAGAATACGAATTCACCTGGATTAAAAATTCCCTTTCTCGCCACTTCCATCATACCGCTGGACGATATGGCACCAAAGGCGATTCCAACACTTGCAACGATCATGATGGTCCGGAAGGAGATAGCCTTGGAACCTATGGCCGAATTCAAAAAATTGACCGCATCATTACTTACTCCAACTACCAAGTCCGTAATGGCCAATACGGCCAGGGCAATGATCATGAAGAGGTACATGTTTTCTCCCATCTAAAAATTAAATAAATGCAAAAATGATATTATAATTCGTCAATCAGGTTAAAATAAGGTTATGAAGTTAGTGGGTATTAAGCTTTATATCCATACTTCAATTCAAGACGATGAAAATAGGAAATAAATACGTAAAAGATGGTACTTTGAAAAATTTGAACCTAGGTAGATGCAACAATCAATAATTCGGCTCCAAAGACCGGTCCGAGGTCGTTTTTTCAGAACCTTCTGCCAGCACAGGCAATGGTAGGGTTTTGGCGTTTAGTGATTCCAGTATTTCAAGTTGGTGGTCCTCCTTTACTTCTACAGCAACTTCTCGAGACTCGTAACCTAAAAAACTGATTTCCAAGGTGTAGTTACCCGGTTCCACATCTGTAATCTCAAAATTCCCGTTAAAATTGGTTTGATCCTTCCAATGGGTATTTTTTAAGGAAACGGTTGCCATAAGCAAAGGCTCGTTGAACATTTCATTATCCAGGATTTTACCACGAATCGAGCCACTTCCCTGTGCATAGGCCATGGTTGTAAGAAGGGTAACGATTGCGTAAAGGCATGTTCTCATTTGTGAACAGTTTATTTGGCTGCAAATAAAAACATGCAAGGTTAATTTAAGGTTATGTTCGGGTTATCTCTTTATTTTCTTAAGGTTAAGGTATCGATAGTTTTTGGTCGTAGAATGATTTGGTATGGTCTTTCTACATCGCAAAAAATGTATCTTGCAAGGATTAAAAAAGCAACATGAATTGGGAGCAATTACTTTCATTGCGCAGAAAGGGCGATGTCAATAAAAGAATTAGGAACGAACAGAATGAAACCCGTTTGGGATTTGATGTGGACTACGATCGTATTATATTCTCCGCGGCCTTTAGAAGTCTACAGGACAAAACTCAGGTAATTCCACTATCAAAAACCGATTTTGTACATACCAGGCTCACGCATAGCTTGGAAGTTTCCGTAGTTGGAAGAAGCCTAGGAAGGTTGGCAGGTCAAAAAATTCTTGAGAGGCATCCCCATTTGAAAGAGATCCATGGCTATAAGTTCAATGACTTTGGAGCCATTGTTGCCGCGGCAGCCTTGGCACACGATATTGGAAACCCTCCGTTTGGTCATAGCGGAGAAAAGGCCATTGGAGAATATTTTAAAAATGGGAAGGGCGCTGTTTTTAAGGAACACTTAACGCCCAAGGAATATCAGGATATTATTGATTTTGAGGGCAATGCGAATGGCTTTAAGCTACTGACACAGGATAGGGCAGGTGTTTCCGGTGGATTGCGCCTGAGCTATGCCACTTTGGGGGCCTTTATGAAATATCCCAAGGAATCCCTCCCAAAAAGGCCTACCAAGCATATTTCCGATAAAAAATTTGGGTTTTTCCAGTCGGAAAAGGCGGCTTTTGCAGACGTTGCCCAAGATCTGGGATTGATACGGACCCGTACTGGCGAAGATTTAACCTTTGCGAGGCATCCACTCACGTATTTGGTAGAGGCGGCAGATGATATATGTTATACCATAATAGACTTTGAGGACGGTATAAATTTGGGCCTTATTTCAGAGGATTATGCCTTGGAATACCTAATAAAACTGGTGAAGGATTCCATAAATACCAAGAAGTATAATACCCTTGAGTACAGGGAAGATCGTATCAGCTATCTAAGGGCCTTGGCCATCAACACACTTATTCAGGATGCGGTATCCATTTTTATGGACAACGAAGAAAATATACTAAATGGTACATTTGAAGTTTCCTTACTGGATAAAAGTAAATATGATGCCCAAATACGGGACATTATCAGCTTGAGCGTGGAACGTGTATATAAGGCCAATGAAGTAATTGAAAAGGAGATTGCAGGGTATAAGATAATTGCCGATATTTTGGAAGTGTATACGGATGCCCTAGTGCAAAAAAAGCATAACACCGCAACCAATTACCATCATTTAATATTGCAAACCCTTCCCGAATTTTACCGAAGAACCGATGTGTCCCTCTATGAGATCTTATTGAATGCCTGTTGCTATGTGGCCAGTCTCTCCGATAGTTCCGCCGTGCACATCCATAAT
This sequence comes from Maribacter sp. 4G9, assembly GCF_002742265.1. Taxonomy (GTDB): domain Bacteria; phylum Bacteroidota; class Bacteroidia; order Flavobacteriales; family Flavobacteriaceae; genus Maribacter. The sequence continues at coordinate 105,287 of NZ_MDGL01000149.1, read as the reverse complement.
AAAATTACGGGTAAGCAACTTTAAAAATCCACGGTGACCCCTATGCCAAGTACCTGTTTGAACTGTATTTTGGGAATGCCGCGATCTGTAACTACCCCCGCATCATTTTGTACTTCATCAAAAAGGATGTCGTCGTCATAGATTACATGGGTACCCAGGGTCGTCAGGATGTATTTGTTGACTCGCATTTTTACGTTCAGTTCCCAATCAACGTCCACGTTTCCAAAGCTCCTGAGATAATCGGTATAAAGGTTTAATCGGCTATTGGCATCGATATTCTCGGCAATATTGAATTCCCATTTATGCGTAATGAGTATACCAAGCTCCAACCGATGGTTTTCCCCCGGCGTTAGTACGTTTCCATTATCATCCAAGATGGCTTTTTCCACACCAAAGGAACCTCTGTCCGCCAAATCCTGATCCAATACAAAAGTCGATTTTTGGGTCAATGGAGACATGTATAGGTTGAATTTCTGATTTTTGCTGATATAGGACGTACCCGCACCAAAGAAGAGATATCCCGGAGCCATGAACCTCGAAATGGGGTTATCCCTATCCGGATATTTATAACCATTTGAAAATTGGGTGTTGAAGTTCAATTGGACGGAATAGTACCAATTGCTGATCGTGTCCCTTCTATACCCCACGTTGGAACTTAAACGTATCACGTCTTCCGTTTTTCTTATTTTCCTGCCTTCCTGGGCATTTAGTCCATATCTGAGTTCAACGATATTGTCCCACTTAAAGTATCGAAACTTATAATCCCGTATGATTTTTAAAAATCCCAGTCCGCTGACCGCATTGTCACCCCCGGCATTCCAGTTGATAAAGGCGGCCTCGCTCAAATTGATTCCCAACGTATTTTCCTTGTTCCAAAAGGAGGGCACCCGAAAGGGGTCGTACTTGTCCTTTAAGGGTTTTGTACGTTTAAAGGAAATTACGGGGTTCGTCAGATTCACGCCCCTTGGAACGTGCTTGATTTTTTCCTGGGTCTTTCGTATTACAATGGTGTCTACCACGGTGGTATCGATGATAACCGTATCCGGAACGATGGGTGAGGGTATCGTATCCTGTGAATATGCCACTATTGAAATAAAAAGTGTAAAAAAGTAAAATAGCCTGGATCTATTGAAAAAAACGTAGTTCATATGTGTTTCTTATTGTTTTTAATTGGTCAGATGTAATTTGCCAAGAACCATCTAGATGGGTGTTAGAACTTAGTATGGGACTTTTCATAAAAGCGTCTCTAGATAGTTTTTAATGGATTGCATATCTATTTGTGCCAAACGGTATAATTCTTCCTGGGTGCCATGGGGTATGAATACATCGGGGATTCCAAATACCTTAATACTTTTGTAGGGCCCTAAATCGTTTGCCACTTCTAGAATACCACTGCCAAAACCCCCAATGGCCGATCCATCCTCCACTGTTACAATGTGGTCATAACTTTCCAGGACCTGTTGTATACGGTATTTGTCCAAAGGTTTGATGAAGGGAAAGTGGTAATGCCCCAAGGCCTCGTCGTTTTTGATTGCTGCCAACAATTCAGTAATGTTGTTTCCAATGGTTCCCGTACTGAGGATGGCAATTTTACTTCCTTTTTTCACCTCAAAAGTTGTGCCGATGGCTATTTTTTCAAAAGGTAGCTGCCAATCCAATAGGACCCCTCTGCCACGTGGATAGCGAATCGCAATTGGATTTTCGAGTCCCAATTGGGCCGTATACATGATATTCCTTAGCTCAACCTCGTTCAAAGGGGCGCAGAGTATCATATTGGGGATACAACGTAAATGGGCAATGTCAAATACTCCGTGATGGGTGGGGCCGTCCTGGCCCACTAATCCCGCCCTGTCCAAGCAAAAAACGACCGGTATATTTTGTAGTGCGACATCGTGGATCACTTGGTCATAGGCACGTTGCAAAAAGGTTGAGTAAATGTTGCAAAAGGGCACCAGCCCTGCTGTTGCCATACTTGCGGCCATGGTTACGGCATGTTGTTCGGCGATCCCAACGTCAAAGGCACGATCCGGGATGGCTTCCATCAAATACTTTAAGGAACTTCCCGTGGGCATCGCTGGCGTAATTCCTACTATTCTTTCATTGTTTTTTGCAAGTTCCACCAAGGTATGCCCAAAAACATCCTGATATTTCAATGGCTCAGGCCGATCGCTCTTTTTTAAAAGTTCCCCGGTAGTTTTGTCGAATTTGCCGGGAGCATGATAGGCTACCTGGTTTTCTTCTGCTTTTTGCAGTCCCTTTCCCTTTGTGGTTATCACATGCAACAATTTGGGGCCTGAAACCGATTTTAAGCGTTCCAGTTCTCTGATCAATCCATAAAGGTCATGACCATCCAAGGGACCCGAATAATTGAAATTTAGGCATTCAAAAATGTTTTCGTCCTTAGCCGTGCCCTTTTTTACATTGGTCAGATATTTTTTCAAGGCACCCACACTGGGGTCTATTCCTATGGCATTATCATTGAGAATGATAAGAATGTTGGTATCCGTGACACCTGCATGGTTAAGACCTTCGAAGGCCATGCCGCTGGCTATGGAGGCATCCCCTATAACAGCAATGTGTTGCCTATCGTGTTCTCCTTTTAATTTGGAGGCCATCGCCATGCCCAAGATGGCAGAAATGGAGGTAGAACTGTGTCCGGTACCAAAGGCATCGTACTCGCTTTCCGACATTTTTGGAAAACCACTGATGCCATTAAGTTGTCTATTGGTCTCGAATAGGTCCTTTCTTCCCGTAAGGATTTTATGTCCATAGGCCTGATGGCCCACATCCCATATTAATTTATCATAAGGCGTATTAAATACATAGTGCAGCGCTACCGTAAGCTCCACGACACCAAGGCTGGCTCCCAGATGCCCTTCCTTGGTCGCCACGATGTCAATTATAAACTCCCTTAACTCCCTGGCTACTTGGGCCAACCGGTCCTTCGAGAGTTTTTTAAGGTCCTTGGGCGAGTCTATATGTGCTAAAAGTGGATCCACTGGGCGTTTATTCGTGGCAAAAATACTTCTTTTACCCACCAAAACAATTGTTTTTAAAATCTAGTAGGCCTTTCCATCTTATTGTATTTTTACGGTATGATAGCTCCCTTTGATGATTCTTATTTCATGAAGAAGGCCCTTCAAGAGGCCCAATATGCTTTTGAACAGGATGAGATTCCCGTAGGGGCCATTATTGTTGTCAAGGATCGGATCATTGCCAGGGCGCATAACCTTACGGAAAAATTGAACGATGTAACGGCACATGCCGAAATGCAGGCCATAACTGCCGCGGCCAATTTTTTGGGCGGAAAATACCTCAGGGATTGTACGCTGTACGTCACCTTGGAGCCTTGTCAAATGTGTGGTGGAGCGCTTTTCTGGAGCCAAATTTCCAAAATTGTCTATGCGGCATCCGATCCCCAAAGGGGCATTAGGGCCATGGGAACCCGTTTACACCCAAAAACAGAAGTGGTAGGGGGCATTCTGGAGCATGAGGCATCCGATCTTTTGCTGCGATTTTTTGAAAAAAAACGGCGATAACAAATCGGTAAACATAAAAAAACCACGCATTGCGTGGTTCCTGTTCCTACAAAATCAAATACTTATAACTAGAGAACAGTTACCTGTCCCGCTACTATGCCTTTTCTGCCTTCTTGTTCAACGTATTCTACTTTGTCTCCTTCCCTGATATCCTTTCCGTTCAGGGCGGTCGCATGGACAAAAATGTCCTTTCCCGTGTCGTCGTTTGTAATGAATCCATAACCTTTGGATTCATTAAAAAATTTTACTGTGCCAGTCATTAAAATAAAAATTAGGTAATTAACACCCTAAAATAAGAAATTTTAGGTCAAGTAGTTGGGGATTATTCTTTTTTGTCCTTTGGAAATCTTTGATTTTCAGTGTTTTTTGTCGATTTCCCCTGCATTCTTCGAATGTTCTCCTCGGTCAACATATAGTCGTTCATTTTTTTACCCCTGCTTTCCCTGATCAGGAACAAAGGCATGGCCACTAAAAAAAGACCTACCGTACCGCCCCCTATGAACTTATGTGCGGTTGCCTCCTGGGAATCCTCCAGATTGAACCCGTAGATAATGCATCCAAAGGAAGCCAGGACGATAAATATGATAAGATATTTCATGGGACAAAGTTAGGAATAATGGCCCGAATCATTCTAGGAAGTTCAATCCTTGGAAATTGGAAGTACTGCAATTCCCGTTGCACGAATTTGCTCCACATCTGCAGATTGATCAAGAGAATGTCCTACTTAAAATTTTTAATGAGTTGGTAGGAGAACTGCACAATTTCCTTGTAGTTCTCCTTACTTATTTTTTCGTCAATGCCATGAAAACGGGACATGCTGTCCGGACCTAAACGTATGGGATAAAAACGGAATACATCGTCCGCGATTTCGTAAAAATAGCGCCCATCCGTACCGCCACCCACCAAACCAGGGACGACTACACTAGTTGAAAATTGGTTGCGTATGGTCTGTTCCAGTGTTTTATAGGCCTTGGAATCGATACTGGATACCTTTGATGGGTTGGTCAAAAACCCCACAGGTTCCACCTTTATTTTATCCGAAACCGTATTTTCTATATGTTCCTGTACAGACTCTATGGATTCTCCCGGAAGTATCCTGAAATTGATCGTTGCTTCCGCAACGGTAGGTATCACATTGTTTTTGACACCGCCGCTTACAATGGTAGGGGCTGTGGTGGTATGGGCATTTAGGGCTTCCAGGATAGGGGTTTTAAATAACCATGGATTGGCAAACGCCATTTTTTTAAAGAAAGGTAATTCCGCCCCCATATATTCTAACTGATAGTCTATAGGTTTTACCAGTTTATAAGGTAGCTGATTGTTTTCAAGGTCCACAATGGCCTTTGCCAACATTCCAATGGTGTTTTCCTTGGGAGGTTGGGAGCTATGTCCCCCTTTTGTTTCCACGATCAATCTAAAGGACGCAAACCCTTTTTCGGCTAGGTTGACCATGGCTACAGTTTCAATACCAGGAACTAAGTTCTCTGCCAAAAATCCGCCTTCGTCCAAGGCCATGGCCGCAGTAACGCCTTTCGACTTTAAGTGTTTTGCAATTTCGGCGGCACCTTTGCTGCCGCCAACTTCCTCATCGTGTCCAAAGGCCAAGTAAATGGTTTGTGAGGGTACAAAGGATTCTTCCAATAATTTTTCTACGGCTTCCAGTAAGCCTATCAAGGTGCCCTTATCATCCAAGGTTCCCCTGCCAATGATATGGGTATCGGTTATCTTACCTTCGAACGGACCTGCTTCCCAATCTTCCAATGTGGGCTGATCTACAGGAACTACATCTTGGTGTGACATTAGGATAAGGGGCTTCTTGGAAGCATCGGACCCTTTCCATGTATATAAGAGGCTATAGGTATTAATTTTTTCGAGGGACAGATTTGCATGCACCAAAGGAAAGGTTTCTTCCAAAAAACGATGAAAGCCAAAAAAGGCCGTAGAATCCGGTATGGCATCTTCGCTAAAGGAGATGGTTTTGTATTGCAAGCCTTTGGATAGGTTTTGAAATATATCATCTGGAAACGTTACTTCCGCTACTGGTTGGGAAGCTACTTGCTTAGAACTCAATTGTACGGTGTTGAAAACTAGAATACCCGCAATGATGACTAGTATGAGCAGTAAAAATAAAAGGATTTTTTTCATGGGGTTGGTTGTTTAGGAATAACTTGTTTGGTCCCTCTAAAGGTATGAAATTCTGGGATGGCTAAATACGTAAAAGTGTATTGCCAAAGGCTAAGAAGTATGTCTTTAATTAAATTCAAAGAGCTTGATTTTTAATGCAGTTCTTTATTAGCACCAATATTTTTTCACTAATACCCTTTTGTGCCGTGAAAACCTGATGTGTAACCTTTTTTGTCTTTTCTAATTCGTTTGTTTTTTGGAAATATAAGTATGCTAATACAATCAATATGCAGGTAAGTATTCCAATTATCATTATCCCTAAAGTCCTTGCTTTTTTTTGCTCTAACCTATCCTTATTATTTCTGAACACGTTGTTCAGAAATGCATCAGCCATTTTTTCTCCTTTATTTTTATTATAGCGATTTAATAAAAGTTTGTTTAGATATTTGCGCTAACAACCGGACATACACAGTTGAATATACCCCTTTTAGAAGTGTAATATAATCTAATTCCCCGTAAAGTTGATGAGTTCCCTACGGTAGGCAGTCAACAATTTTGATTTGGAGACAAAGCCCAAATACTTGCCGTCTTTGACCACGGGTAGGTTCCACGCCCCGCTATCCTGGAACTTTTGCATGATGGCCTGCATGTTGTCCTGGCCGTAAAAAATGATTTCCGGTGGCTTTTGCATAAAAGTGATGGCCTTGGTGCTTTTGTACAGGGTGGTATCGAACATGAACTCCCGGATATCGTCCAATAGGATAATACCTACTAATGCTTCATGACTATCTACCACGGGGAAGATATTTCGGGTAGATTTGGCTACGGACTCATGCAACATTTCCCCGAGGGTCATATGTTGATTCACCGTTTTGAAGTTCATTTCGATCAGGTCGTCCAGACTCATAAGGGTCAGTACGGCCTTGTCCTTGTTATGGGTGATAAGGTCGCCCCGCTCCGCCAGTTCTCGGGTATAAATATTGTAGTCGATCGTATTTTTGGTGATCAAATAGGAAATGGAAGCGGTAATCATTAAAGGTACGAAAAGCCCATATCCACCGGTAATTTCGGCAATAAGGAATATAGCCGTTAAGGGGGCGTGTAACACCCCGGCAATGAGTCCGGCCATACCTATCAGGGTAAAATTACTCTCGGATACGGAGAATCCCAGCCCCAGGTTGTTGATGACCTTGGCCACCACATTGCCCAGGGCACTGCCCATCACCATGGTAGGAATGAAAATTCCCCCCGCTCCACCGGCCGCTAGGGTAGTGGTCATGGCCACGGCCTTGAATATCGTAATACCGAACAACAGGGCGATGACCACCCATATATTATCCAAAAATGCATCGAACGGGGTTTTGCCCAGGGCCTGGATATGGTCCCCAATAAGGAGGTTGTTTATAAAGCCAAAACCTTCCCCATACAGCGGAGGAATCAAATACAACATGATGCCAATGGCCAGTCCGCCTACTAGAAGTCGGTATTTGGGACTTTTTAGCGGTTTGAACAAATGAAGGATGCCAAAGTACATTTTGGTAAAGTAAATAGAGGCTATTCCCGTTCCTAGTCCCAAAATGATATAAAAAAGGGTGTCCTTGACCTCAAAGGCCCGGGAAATACTAAAATTGAACAGGACCTCGTTCCCCAGAAAGAAGTAGGAGGTAAGCACCCCGGAAATAGATGCCAACAATAAGGGAAGCATGGAAAGCATGGTTAGGTCCATGCTAAAAACCTCCACGGCAAATATGATGGCCGCAATGGGCGATTGAAAGATGGAGGCTATGGCACCTGCCGAAGCACATGCGATCAATAAAGAGCGGGTCTTGGCATTGATATGGAACAACCTACCCAAGTTGGAACTAATGGCCGCACCTGATGCTACTGCGGGACCCAAAAGCCCTACCGACCCCCCAAAACCAACGGTCAAAGGCGCGGCGACCAACTGTGTCAGAATCTGTTTTCGGTCAATGATGCCCTTCTTTTTGGAAAGGGAGAACAGGATGGAGGAAACAGCATGTTTCAACCGTTCCTTGTGAACATACTTTACATACAGGTATACGAGGGTCAACCCGATGATCGGTAGGATAAAGTAGAGTTGGTTCTGGGAGAAAATGATGCCGCGTTCCAAAGAGGCCTCAATGAAATAGGTGACGTTTTTAAGGGTGACCGATGCCAGTCCCGCCAAAAGCCCTACCACCACGCTGAGGATGTAGATGAAGGTTTTCTCGGAAATATTTTTGTACCTCCAAATGAGCAATCGTTTTAAGAATGATTTGTTTTGGGTTGGCATAGTACGCACCTTAAATTGAAGGAACGTTCAAAGGTATTTAAATAGTGTTTAATTCCGATGGTTCTTTTTTTGTCATCTGAGTGAAGCGTAGCGGAACTAAGAATCTTTTGTGCGTTCCATGGCTCTCAACTGAGCCTTTTAGGATACTTTTTCGGCTATGGAAAAAGTATCGGAACAAAACCTGATCCTCCCCGTTTCGTTGTATAGTTTCACTTTTGACGGTCTTTTCCACAACGGATACCTCGATTTGCCCATTAAGACAAATGGGTGTCTTTTGTCATTCTGAGTGAAGCGTAGCGGAACGAAGAATCTGTTACATGTTCAGTACTCGAAACAGCGCCTAGCATTTATCGGAAATCCGTTATTTCAATAGATACTTCGCTTTGCTCAGGATGACAGGATACCACTAAATATCCAATTTCAAATGCAGTTCCTCCAACTGAGCGGTATCGATAGGTGCCGGAGCATCGATCATAACGTCCCTACCGCTATTGTTCTTGGGGAAGGCGATGAAGTCGCGAATGGTTTCCTGTCCGCCTAAAATGGCCACCAATCGGTCCAGACCAAAGGCGATTCCCCCATGCGGCGGTGCACCGTACTGAAAGGCATCCATCAAAAATCCAAATTGGGCCTTGGCCTCCTCTGGGGTAAACCCTAAATGTTTGAACATGATGGATTGGGTTTCCTTGTCATGGATACGGATGGAGCCTCCGCCAATTTCGTTGCCGTTCAATACCAGATCATAGGCGTTGGCACGAACCGCTCCCGGATCGGTGTCCAACAATTCCATTTGCCCCGGTTTTGGGGAGGTAAATGGATGGTGCATGGCATGGTAATGTCCTGTTTCCTCATCGAGTTCCAAAAGAGGGAAATCCACTACCCATAATGGGGCAAATTCATTGGATTTTCGCAAGCCCAATTGTTGCGCCAATTCCATACGGAGGGCGCTTAATTGTGTACGTGTTTTATGTGTTTCCCCGGCCAAAATGAGCATCAAATCCCCAGGGTTTGCATCCATCTGTGTAGCCATATCCAACAAGGCGGCCTCATCGAAAAATTTATTGACGGAGGAATTAAGGCTTCCATCGTCATTGTATTTTACCCAAACCATACCCTTGGCCCCAATCTGGGGACGTCTCACCCAGTCCGTTAAGGCATCGATTTGCTTACGGGTATAGTTGGCACAACCAGGTACGGAAATACCCACTACCAATTCCGCACTGTCAAAAATATCAAAACCAAAAGTTCCCCCTTTGGGAGTTAGGGCGCGAAATTCCATTCCAAAACGGATATCCGGTTTATCGTTTCCGTATTTTTTCATGGCTTCGTCGTAGGTCATTCTTGGGAATTTATCTACGTCTATACCATTGATTTCTTTCAGAAGATATCTCGTGAGTCCCTCGAAGACGTTTAGGATATCCTCCTGTTCCACAAAGGCCATTTCGCAATCGATCTGAGTAAATTCCGGTTGTCTGTCCGCCCGAAGATCTTCGTCCCTAAAGCATTTTACGATCTGGAAGTACTTGTCCATTCCCCCCACCATCAGCAGTTGTTTAAAAGTCTGTGGGGATTGGGGCAGGGCATAGAACTGGCCTTCGTTCATTCTACTGGGAACAACAAAGTCCCGAGCTCCTTCCGGGGTCGATTTTATCAAATAAGGGGTTTCAACCTCTATGAATCCTTGCTGCGAAAGATATTTTCTCACCTCCATGGCAACCTTGCTCCTAAAGATGAGATTGTTCTTTACCGGGTTACGCCGGATGTCCAAATACCGGTATTTCATTCGTAGGTCCTCGCCGCCGTCCGTGTCTTTTTCAATGGTAAACGGGGGTGTTTTGGACGTATTGAGTATGGTGAGCTCCTTCACCAAAACCTCTATGGATCCTGTGGGTATCTTATCATTTTTAGAAGCCCTTTCGATTACCGATCCATTCACCTGTATTACGAACTCCCTGCCCAAGTTTCGGGCGCTTTCTAAAAGTTCCTTGGAAGTACGGTCCTCATCGAATACCAATTGGGTAATACCGTATCGGTCGCGGAGGTCCACCCAGACCACAAATCCCTTATCTCGGGTCTTGTGTACCCATCCGGACAAAACAACATCGGTGTTTATATGTGAATCCCTTAATTCTCCGCAGGTATGGCTTCTGTACATAAGTATTGGTTTATAAAAAGAAAAGGCAAATTTAAGAAGTCTTGGTTGATTAGAAATTTATTTATTCCATCCCTTTTTCAAAATGTAAGGAAGGGTATTGATGTTAAAATTAACATTGTAAAACGTTATAAAACAGAAGATTACCACTTCAATGTAAATTTAATGTTAAGTAAACGTTACCTAAATATTGATTTATAGTAAAATAATTCTATATTTGTAACGTTAATGTTATGTCGAAGGTACTTAATTAAAAAAAATATATATTATGAAACGTTTACTAATAATCGCCCTTTTAGCACTTTCCTTTGGTGTGAATGCACAGGAAATAGCACCTAAGTTTGAAAAAGTAGGGGAAAAAGTTAAGGCTACATATTTTCATGCCAATGGGGAAATTTCCCAACAAGGTTTTTTCCTAAACGAAAAATTGCAGGGAGAATGGATCATGTACGATACCAAAGGCGAAAAAATTGCCATGGGCAACTACGATAAAGGTGTCAAGACAGGTAAGTGGTTGTTTTGGGAAGGTGAAAGTATTAAAGAAGTCAGTTTTGAAAACAACAGGATTGCTAGTGTAGAAAAAATGAATGTAAAGGAGTCCGTAGTGACCAACTAGCATCTCATATAAAAGAATTGAAGCCCGGTACTATGGTATCGGGTTTTTTTTATGCAATACTGTTATTCGGATATTTAAATTGTAAGAAAATGGCTAACAAGCCGTTTAGGATATACAATTTCATCTATGCCGTTTACCTTTGCACATCCCGCAGTCGTACTTCCCTTTTTGAGGAAAAATGGACCTCTTTCCACTTCTGGATTGATCGTAGGTAGTCTGGTTCCAGATTTCGAAGGATTCCTACGTATGGAAGTCAATGGGAACTGGGCCGACTCATGGCCCGGGATCCTGCTCTTCAACATACCCGTAGCCATTGGTATCTTGTTTCTCTACCATGGCCTAGTGAAGCAACTATTTCTACGTATTTTACCTTATTTCCTGGCCATTCGGTTGGTCTTTTCCTTAACTTTTAATTGGGTTCCTTATTTCTGGAACCATTGGGTCAGGGTACTCATATCCATCCTCTTGGGCGTGTTCACCCATTTGCTATGGGACGACTTCACCCATTACGACGGTTACATAGTAAATTACTATTATGACTTTTTTTACCGGAAGCTTTGGGGGATATCCTTGTTCAATGTTTTTCAGTTCGTAAGTTCGGTCTTGGGTATCATCCTTGTCTTTTTGTTTGTGCTGAAACTACCTGAGGAAAAAGCACAACTTCCTTCCCTAAAGTATAGGTTGATGGCCTGGGGTTTTATTGGTCTGCTCACTGCCACTTTTTTAGGTATACGAGGCATTTACGGGTTTCAGGAACTGGGCTCTTTTGTTTTTTCGGCTATCGGATGTTTTCTATGGGCTTTGTTAGCCCTAAGTATCGCTGTAAGAATTTTCAACACCTACGGACTAAAAACAAAAAAACTCCCCGGTCAGTCTGAATAAACCAACCGGAAAGTCTTTTAAAAATGTTCTGAAACTAGTTGTTGCTTCTTAAACTCCTCAGCTTTATCTTGATGCGGTATACGATGTTAAACAATACCGGTACAATGATCAAGGTCAGGAACGTGGCCACCAAGAGACCGAATATTACCGTCCAGGCCAAGGGCCCCCAGAACACCACGTTATCCCCACCAATATAGATATGTGGGTTAAACTCGGAAAAAAGGGCAAAGAAATCGATATTTAATCCGATCGCCAAGGGAATCAATCCTAGCACCGTGGTGATAGCTGTGAGGAGTACAGGTCGTAGACGTGCCTTTCCCCCACGCACAATGGCTTCGTTAGCTTCGGGCAAGGTCAATAGGTCCTTGTCGTCCATTCCCAGTTTCACCTTTTTTCGGTCTACCAAAATCTGGGTATAATCCAACAGGACCACACCGTTGTTCACCACGATACCCGCCAGGGAAATGATTCCCATCATGGTCATCATGATCACAAAGGACCATCCTGTTATCATCAAACCTCCAAATACCCCAATAAAACTTAGGAAAATAGCGATCATAATAATCAAGGGTTTGGAAATACCCCCAAATTGGAAAATCAGTATCAATAGGATAAGGCCAAGACCCGAGAAAAACGCACCTATCAGGAACATTTGCTGCTTGTTCTGTTCCTCGATCTCCCCGGTATAATCCACTTTAATGTTATTTGGCATCCCCTGGAACTGCTTCATTTCCTCTTGGATCTGCGCAACGATCGCTGCGGCGTTACCACCTGCTTTTAATCCGGAATACACGGTAACCACACGATTTCCGTCCCGGTGTTTTATGGCGCTGAATCCAGAGGTATTGGTTTCCTTGGCAACGGCAGATATGGGAACTTCCTTAATCTGTCCACTGGCGGGATCCCTAAAAATGATATTCTGGTTGAACAGGGCACTTTTGTTGTACCTCAATTCCTCGTTGAACCGTACATTGATGTCGTAGTCTTCCCCATCTTCCTTATAAACTCCCGCCTTTTCTCCAAATAGGGACCGACGCAATTGATTGCCCACCTGCCCCGCGGCCACGCCAAGTTCCCCGGCTTTTTCTCGGTCTACATTTACACGCATGGCAGGTTTACTTTTGTTGACATCGATTTTCAATTCCTCGATACCTTCAATGTTCTTGGTATTCAAAAAGTTGCGGATGTCCTCTGCCGTATTGATGAGCTGGTCGTAATCCCTGCCTTCCAATTCAATATTGATTGGCGGACCTGCCGGTGGTCCGTTCGCCTCTTTTTCTACGGATATGGCCACCCCGGGATAAATGCCCGCTACGGCCTCCTGTACTTTGGCACGTATGTTCTCTGTATTTATGCCATTGCGGTATTTGAATTCCGCGAAGTTCACCGTCACTTTACCCTTATGCGGCATTTCTGCGGAGGAGCCACCATCCGTTAAGGGGTTACCGGCTCCTTCGCCTACTACGGATACTGCGGAGGTAACAATGAAGTTCTCCCCGTTCTTTTTATAGGCGGGATCGTCCATGAGTCCGTATACCTGTTTTTCCACCACCTTGGTAATCTCATTGGTCTTTTCAATGGCTGTACCCTCCGGATATTCTATATAGACATAAATCTCGTTGGGAATATTGTCCGGAAAGAATTCCACCTTGGTCCTTTCAGATTCCAATGACCATCCAAATAGCCTGAAAATGACAATAAGAAGTAAAAACGTCACACCAAAATACCAATACACGTTTTTACCTCTCAAGGCATGTACCAAACGTCTTTCGTACCAATCCTCAAAGCGGGACATGGTCTTCTTTTGAAAACGCATGGCCGCACCCTTAATGAGGTATTTGTATACCCAGAACATGATTCCGGTAAGGATCAACACCGAGCCCAATCCGCGCATGGCCCCACCAAAAATCAATAGTAAGGCACCAAGCCCGCCTAAAATAATACTCATTCGTATGAGCTGTTTTTTGGTAAGGTCCTTTTCACTAGTACTCATAAACTGGGAAACCAACATGGAGTTCATGAAGATGGCCACCACCAAGGAAGAACCCAGTACGACTGAAAGCGTAATAGGGAAATACTTCATGAACTGCCCAAAGATACCCGGCCAAAGGCCAAGGGGAACAAAGGCCGCCACCGTAGTTGCCGTTGAGATGATAATGGGGAATGCAATTTCACCGATACCCTTTTTGGCCGCCTCAATTTTTGGCATGCCCTCGTCCATGAGCCGGTATACGTTCTCTACCACCACAATACCGTTATCCACCAACATACCCAGCCCCATGATCATTCCAAAAAGGATCATGGTATTTAGGGTATACCCTAAGGAAGAAAGGATCATAAAGGACATGAACATGGACATGGGAATGGCAAACCCCACGAAAAGGGCGTTTCTAAAACCAAGGAAAAACATCAATACCGTTACCACCAAGATGATACCAAAAATGATATTGTTCACCAAATCGTCCACTTGGTTCAAGGTCCTTGAAGAAGAATCGTTGGCGATGGAAATATGCAAATCTGCCGGAAAGTAATTTTCCTGCTCCTGTTTTACGATTTCCTTGATCTTGTCCGCTGCGGAAATGGCATTCCTACCCGCACGTTTTTTTACATCGAGCATGACCACATTGTCCCCAAATTCCCTGGCGTAGGTAGTTTTGTCCTTTTCCTCGAACGTTACCTTTGCTATATCCTTAAGGTAGACCGCACCGTTTTCCGACTTTACCACAAAGTTGTTCAGGTCACTAGGGTTTTCGATCTCACCCAAAACCCGGATCGTTCTTCGCTGTCCGCTTGTCTTTAAATTTCCGGCGGAAATGGTCATGTTACCGTTCCCTATGGCATTCAGTACATCTTGAAAGCTGATCTTGGCAGCCATCATTTTATAGATGTCCACGGCCACTTCCACTTCTTTCTCCTGTGCACCGCGAATGTCTGCCTTTTTTATTTCGGGAAGGTCCTCTATTTCGTCCTGGAGGTACTCCGCAAATTCCTTTAAACGTTCTACCGGATAATCCCCGGTAAAATTGATGTTCATTATGGGTACTTCCTCGGAAAAATTCAGGTCGAACACATTGGGCTCTACCTTGGCGCCGTTGAACGTGGGCCAATCTTCACTGGCCTTTTCTGAATCTACTTCGTCCTTTACATTCTGCTTTGCCTGTTCTACGGTAATCTCCTCATCAAACTCCACCGTGATGATAGCATAGTCCTCTTGGGAAGTGGATACGATTTCCACTACGTTGCTAACGTTTTTGAGTCGGTCCTCCAAGGGGTCCGTGATCAATCGTTCAATATCCTCTGCCGTATTGCCTGGATAGGGAGTGCTAATGTATATCTTGGTTTCCACAATCTCCGGGAAATCCTCCCTTGGCATGGACATATAGGCCGAAAACCCCAACCATAAAAATATGCCGATCATTACATATATCACCGATGGGTTGTCAATGGCCCAAGAGGATAGCTTAAACTCCTTGTCGGCGTTTTTCTTTACTTTATCGCTCATGGAAACTTACTTTTGAATTTTTACTTTTTGACCATCTTTTACGCTTCGGGCACCTTCCTTAATTACTTGGTCTCCCGCTTCCAGACCGGATACTACCTCTACCAGAGGGCCTTGGGTTTTGCCAATGGTAATAATGGTCCTTTTTACGACCGCTTCATTTTCGGCATCGGGTTCTCTGGCCACGAATACATATTGTTCACCGTCCGCATTTTCGGAAATAATACTTGAAGGTATCAAGATTGCATCCTCACTGGTGTAGTCGTTAAGATTTACCTTTGCCGTAAGGTTGGGTTTTATTTTCCCTTCCTTGTTTGGTACGGGAATTTCCACGCTAAAAGATCTGTTCGATGGATTTATGAAATTGCCGGTTTCCCTGATTTCTGTTTGGATACTATCGCCCAATACAGGAAAATAAACCAAAGCTTCCTTTCCTTTTGAGATGGAACCTAGATAGGTCTCAGGGACATCTACCTCTATATACATATCCGATAGGTTGACGATCCTGAACATTTCAGAACCTGGTCCCGGTGAAACCACGGTTCCTTGATCTTTGATAACATCGTCTATGATACCTGAAAATGGTGCCCTTATATTTGATTTTCCCAATTGGCTCTCGACTTGTTTTACGGCATCCTGTCTGGCTTCATATTCCGCTTTGGCGGATAGGAATTCAATTTCAGAACCAATTTGTTGTTCCCAGAGTCTTTTTCTCCTTTCAAAAGTGGTTTTGGCAAGTTCTGCCTGGGTCTTCAATTGGGAAAGCTGGCTTCCCATGCCACCGTCGTCAATAGTTGCCAATATCTGCCCTTTGTTCACGCGCTGTCCTTCCTTTACGTAAACCTTTTGCAAGGTACCTGCCATTTCCGGATAAATTAGCACGTTCTGTTTGGTGCTTACATCGCCCTGAAGTTCCAAATAGTGGTTGAAAATTTGGGATTCCAAGGTTATAGTATTCACCAAGGGAAGCTTTTCTACCGTACCCAATAGGGATATGACAGAGTCTAACTGTGCTACCTGGTTTTCAAGTTCCTTCTGTTGTTCAACTATTTCGTTCTTCTTTGCTCTCAAGGCCTCTAGATTCCCACTTTCTAACAACCCGGAAACGGATTGATTTTCACCTCCACAGGATAGCAGTACCAAAGGAATGGCCAGGGATAATAACTTTCTCATAATAGTATATTTAATTGATTGATTGCTTAGGATTGTTTGTTTAAAATGATTTCCAACTCCGTTTTCTTATTGATGACTTCCACCATAAATTGTAGGTATTCCTGTTGGGCCGTATACAATTGTGTCTGGGCCTGTCTCAGTTCAAAACTACTGGCAAGGCCTTCCGTATATTTGATCTGGTTTTTGTTCTCAATGCGTTCCGCAAGTGCCAGGTTCTCCTTGGAAGTCTCGTACTGCTCGATGGCAAGTACATAATTGCTTTTGGCATTTTCCAATTGTAAACGGATCTGTTGTTCCGCTTCCGTCAATTGGGTCTTTGCCTTCTCCAAAGCAATTTTAGCACGTTGCGTGCTAGCGCTTCGTTTTAAGGAACTAAAAATAGGGATACTAAGGTCTACTCCAATGGTAGAAAATTCAAACCAATCCTGACCATTGTCAAAAAACGAAAATTGTTCAGCAAAGGAAAGCGCACCGTAAGATGCAAACGCGTTTAAGGTAGGTAACGCCCTGCTTCTTGCCAATTTCCATTCGTAATAGCGTTGTTGGTTTAGATTTTCCGCTAATTTATAGTCGACATTTTCACTAATGTCGAAGGCAGTAGATAGGATGCCCAAGTCTATTTTTGAAACGGTCAAATCTTCAAGGTCTTCCTGTAATTGGGTAGGGGCGTTCAAATCCAAGCCCATACTGATATTTAACATTTGTACGGTAATTTCACTCAACCGCAAAGCGTTCTTTAATTGGTTTTCAATAGAGGATAATGTGATTTGTAACTGATCCACACTCTCTTCATCTCCCAGGCCATTTTCATAAAGTTTTTTTGTTTCGTACACGTTTTTTTCAAGCGTAGTTTTATTCTTTTCAAGTATCGATACGCTTTCTTGGGCCAAAAGGACATTTCCATAAGCTTCTACCACCTGTTTGCGCACTTCCAGCGCCGTTTTTTCCTTATTGTTTGCACTATAACTAAGGAATGCTTTGGTAGCTTGAACTCCTACAATATAAGAGCCATCAAAAATCTGTTGGCTCAACGTAGCTGCGGCACTAACTTGTTGGGGCTGCCCAAATACGACCTCAACGAATGTACCGGGATCACCACCGGCAATTTCTCCGGGCAATTGTAACACTTGTTGTATTAATTGATTTTGGTAATTGACGGCACCGGATATTTGTGGCAGACCGGTTGCAATGGTTTCCCATTTTTGTTTTTGGGCATCTATGATGTCCCTATCGGCATTTAGGGCAGCATAATTGTTTTCCAAGGCAAACTGTACAGCTTCCTCAAGTGTAAAAGAATACGTCTGTTCTTGTGAATACCCAAGGCTAAAAGACAGTAGTATGGTTAAAAGCAGTAATCGACTTCGCATTTATTCTTGATTTGAATTGATGATTGTATTTAAAATAGTTTTGCCCTTAGGGGTCACAATGCCCCTTAGGTGATATTCCAAGAAGGCATCCATTAATTTTGATACCGGAAACTTGTCCAATGGGAACAAGTTTTGATCTTTAATGCTATTCATACCGGAATAGTATATTCTTGCTATGAATTCCGCATTTAGATTATCTCTATATATTTCTTGCTCTAGCCCGCGTTCTACGTTCGACATTACGCACTTTTGCATTTTATTGAAATGTAGGTTTTTTAGGTTTTTATAAATTTTTGGATAATACTTCATGAGCTGGAACTGTGGTGAGGTCTTCTCATCGTTAAGGTGCGAAAGAACGTATCGTTTTATCTCGTACAGCTCTTCAATGGGGTTTTTGTCCATGGCGATAATGAGGTCGATACCATCACTTAAACCACAGAATTTATGCATGACACAATCTTCGATCAGCTCTGTCTTGTTACTATACTCGTTATAAATGGTTTTTTTTGACATTCCAATTTCATTGGCAATATCATCCATCGTTATGCTTTTGAAACCACGTTCCAAGAAAAGCTGTGTCGCCGTATCCCGAATTTTTTCTTTCATAGTGGGGGCAAATATACAGTAGGAAACTTAAAAAACTAAAAAAGTTTCTAAAGTGTTACAATTATTTAATATTCGAGGTTCTTGACTTTTTTCCAATTTGGTTTCTACCAAGGTCCCTAATCATGCATTCAAGGGGTCTATAGGGAAAAGGAAAGGGCCATCTCCATTGAACTAGTTTTTCGCCGAATTAATTTTTTCCACATAGTTGATGTAGGCCTGTTCTCCTTCCTCTTTCCAAAATTCGTCGTAATACTTCCACTGAGAGAAATCACGACTTTCATCACAAGTTGCTCCAAAGCGTCTTCCCTTTTTACTTTTTTTACTTTTGTTTGGGCCTCCTCCACCCCCAAAACCAAATATACTTTTAGCCAGTAATAAAATGCCCAGTGCTTTCCAGTACCCTATTTGCGGTAACCCAAATAAATCTGGCATCAACCAATTCCACAAGTGCATCATAATGTAGCCTACCAGAAATGCGATAGCAATCCCTAGTAGTATGAAGAAAAAAACCTTAAAGCCTTTCTTCACTTTACTTTCTATCTTTCGCTCTATGTGTCTTTCCCTATTTTTTCTTGTTTCCATAATTTCTTAATTTATTCTTTAATCAATTCCAGTTTTTGCGTTAAAATAGCCATGGCCCTATGCCTACGAGACATTAAGGTGCCAGAAGGAATTCCGGTATCCTCCGCTATTTCCTTATAGGTGTATCCCTCGAAATCCACGGCGATGATAATCTCTTTGTAAACGGGCTTAAGCTCGTCTATCGCCAATTGTAATTGTTCCATAAGATTATCTGAATAAAAGTCAGGCACATTCTCATACAATAAACCGGCAAAGTCGATCCATAAGCGCTCAAGTGTTCTTTCGTCACCGACCCGTTCCTTTTTTACGCGCATTATATCGATAATTCTATTTCTAATGGCATTGTACACAAACCCGCCTATATTATGTATTGGTAATGCATCCAAGGGCCTAGAGAATATCCTTAAGGCAACATCCTGTATTGTATCTTCAGCATCGCTATCTGCCGTTTGCTTTATTTTTGAGCGCACATAGTTCTTGAGCGAACTATATTCTACTTAAAAAAAATTGGTCAGGTTGGATTGTTGCTGTTTTTTAGAAACCATTAAAGGGTTTTCTTAAGTCCTCATTAGTTGAGACGTAAGTTTTAAAATCTATTGCATTATTACTACAATTTTTTATACTATAGTGACTAGAACAACGACATTTTGTCACGAATAAACTGAAAATTAGCAGCGCCGCTTAAGGGGGTATGAATAAGGGTTACCTTGAAATCTAAGAAGAATTATTGGTTGGAAGTAGATTTTCTCTTTTTAAGGACCAAGTAAGCTAACAGGCCAAGTAGGATTGAAATTACTATAAGTATAATACGTTTGAGCGGTCTTTTTTCTGATTCGATTTCCGAGACCTTTAGGAGTTGGTTTGCATTAATTTTAGTAAGTATTTGTCTTTTTCCACCTGTCCAATCTATTATTAAGGAGTCTATGGCTTCAATCTTTCCCAGGCCAAAATGTGCTATTACGGAGTTCTGTGAAAGGTGACTTGACCCGCCACCGTCAATTTCGCGTATTTGTTTCTTGCCTCCGGCAATAAGGGTAATTCTTGATCCAATTCCATTGAACTCTGCCTCTATGCCCTGTAGTGCAACTTTTAGCCAATTACCCATGGATAAATCATTTCTAAAGAGTTTGGTCGTGGAAGGTATAGGATAGTTTAGTATAGGTTTTTGATTGACCACCAATAAATCCAAATCGCCATCATTATCCACGTCAAAGGTTATAGAACCCCGTCCTACACCATAATCACCAATATTCAATGCCCGTGCCCGGTCTATAAAATGTGTCTGATTATTTTCAAAGTAAAAATTACCCATAGGGGTACAGTTGGGGTTCAGGTCTCCATTGGAAACAAATAAATCCAAATCGCCATCATGGTCAAAGTCTGCAAAATTCGCCCCCCAACTTATAGATAGATTATAGGTTCCCAATTCCTTGGCACGGTCTATAAACGGCAATTTTGTGCCTTGGTTTTCCATCAACATGTTAAACTTAATGTTGGTGACATAATAATCCATCCAACCATCGTTATTATAATCACCTACAGCAGACCCCATGGCATTAATTTTTAAGTCCATTTGGGTTTTCTTACTCACATCTTCAAATTCGTCGTTCGGGTATTGGTTTTCATAAAGAAAATTAGGTACTGCTTTATATCCAAAATCTTGATTGACCAACAAATCCTGATCTTGATCATTATCGAAGTCGGTAAATACACCACCAAACCCAAATCCCTTATGACCTAGTTCGTATGCTTCGTATACGTTTTCGAATTTTTTACCATTGATGTTTTCCAGGAGGTAACTTTTGGCGGTTTGGTTGGCACTGACGATGGTTGCATCTTTGATAATGCCCAGTTTGCCAGTAAATTCTTGGAAATAATTACCCACAAATAAATCTGGGTAACCATCTGCATTAAAATCGCCAAAACTAGGACCGGTACTAAATGAATTTAAATCCTCCAGACCATAAGCTTGGGTTACATCCTTGAAAGTGGAATCACCGTTATTCAAGAAAAGTAGGTTCTTAGCCCTTGGGATTATAGTTGCACCATCTGTTGTTGTAATCGTGGTGATAAATAAATCTCGATAGCCATCCTTATTCACGTCTGCACTTACCACGCCTTGCGTAACAAAACCATCCGTAATTTCAAGTCCTGAGCCCTTTATAATATTTTTGAATGTGCCATTACCATTGTTGAGATAAAGCACGTCTTGGGAAGTACCACTGGTAATATATATATCTTCATACCCATCATTATTCAAATCAAAAACACAAGCGCCGCCACCAAAGGTTCCTTCATAGACGTAGTATTGATGTTGAATACCGGCTTGTTGGGTGATATCAACAAACAGTTCCTGCCCATTGATTGGAAGAAGGGACAACAATGGGATGTATTTGAAAATAAATTTTAAGCGTATCCAACTATTTTTCATCTCATTTCTTCCAGTTCAGTGAATTTATATTATGGGCTATTTTAACGCCTTCATCAAGCCCTACTTCATTATCCAATGGAGTATGAATGCCGCCATAAAATCTAGAATCCGCCGTTTCTTGCGCTGCTTCCCAGAATGAATTAAAGGTTCTAATTACAAAATCTGTATCGCGGAACTCATCACGTTCCCTATTTTCATGGGCCTTATCGGTAAATACAAAATCTTTACCGTACGTATCCTCCAAGACGGTTGCAGCTGCAGCCGCTTGTATTGCATGACCTGATGGAAATGAAGGGAAAGGGGGATCCGGCCAAAATGACTCCCATTCCTCATCGATATATTTAGGAATGAAGGTATTGGGTCTTTCCGTAAAGAATTGGTATTTCCATTTCCAGCATTTTATAAACGCATCCGCTACCGCCATTCCCATTTTGGCATAAAGGGCGGCGGAGGCAATTAAGCTCTCATTGTTTTTTTCTGCTGCGATAGTTGCAAAATAATAGGAGTGCCCGGGAGGTGTAAAGGATACATCGGGATCATCTCCCCACCAAATTGCAGCTTCTTTCTCTGGTTGTGTCAGGTCTAAATCTTTTAAGTAAACGGCTTCAAACTGTTTATAATAGGGGGATCCCGGTGTAGTATCATAGGGGATTACTTTTGGTTCTTCCAAACTTGTATTCGCAGGGGCGAACGTACGGTTTTTACCCCAATGGGGATGCAGCGGATGATGGCTGAAGGATTGGGCGAAAAGTGGAGGTTTCCATGAACCAGGTCTTTCTGGATGGACCATGCTTTTGTCAAAGTTTTGTAAATATCCGCGATGTCCTCCATCCGTCTTAGACCATTCAAATATGGCATTTGCAATGGCTTTGCCATAGGAAACGGATCGGGTCACGGTTTCGTTGTCTAAATTTTCAGAAAACTGATCATGAATCACTTTTTCCAAAGAATCAATTTTGATTTTGTTTTCATCCGATGTCTGTAAATAGATTTTCTTAATAATTTCCGATTGCCCGGCATTCAGCGCCAGTACCCAATCCAAACTTTCTTGGTCCCTGAACGCTGGCAAGGAGTCTAAGCCATTTAACTGCCCCTTCATTGAATTGTATTCGGGGTAACCTTCTACTATAGATTCATACAAGGTGAGGCCAATGTAACCAAAGGCCCTGGAAGCAAATGTTGGTGAATTGGAAGGCGTGTACCTGGTGATGTACAATGCCATGTTTGCCCATTTAGTTGCAACTTGCCTATCCGTCAAATTTGGTTTGGTAGCGTTTTGGCAACTAAAAGAGAATCCTATTAAAAATAGTAATAGGTAGGGAGTCTTGTTTAAAAATGGGTTAGCCATACTAGTCAACTATTAATTAGCCATTGAATAAACTTGGAGCGGTTCACCATAGGTGGTTATCACTAATTTGTTATTGAACCATAGTGCATTCGTAAGACTGCCTCGAACAGAAAGACCGGATTTTGCCTGAGGAACGTAATCAAATTGACCAGTTCCATTACCTAAGAGTAGCGTACCATAGTTCGCATCAAATTTACCAAGGCTTAGTTTATAAAAAGCGTCATTACCAACAACAAGAATATCCTTATGGCCATCCTTATTAAAATCTTCAATAACAGCATCGGTCACTGGAGCAAATTGAGCTTCCTTTGGAAGTTCAATTTCTTTGAATTTTTTATTTGCTGTGCCTAAAAATAACATACTTTTTTCTTCGGTAGCCAGCAACTTTTCTGCAGTAGCTAAATTTTGTTCGGTAAAAATATCGGAAAGGGTTGCTTCGGAATATGATTCGTAGCTATTGAATTTTTGTCGTAGATAGGTAAGCTGGCCTAAAAGCTCCGCCCGGGTCAAAGCGGGATAACTTTTGTTGTTGACGTAATAATTTAGAATAGGGTCTACCGCACCGTTAGTATCAAAATCTGAATAGTATAGCTCTGCGGGTGTTTCCGGACTTATACCAAGCGGCGAATTTTCACCTATATTTCCTGCAAGAATATCCAGCATACCATCATCATTGATGTCGGTGATATGTAGGGAATTCCAAAGTCCGTAATGCTCGTTTTCAAAATAGGAACTGGTTTGGTTCACCAGTTTTCCGCCATTGTTGCTATAAATTGAAATGGGCATCCATTGGCCCAAAATAATCAAATCGTCTCGCTCATCGCCATTTAAGTCGGCCCACTTGGCATCTGTAACCATTCCCGGTTGTTTTAGTTGTGGTTGAATGTTTTCTGTCTCATCTTTAAAATTTCCCTGGCCATCGTTAATGAGGATATAACTTCTAGGGGATTCTGGATACCGGCCAGGAATGACCTGGCCTCCAACGAATACATCCACAAAGGAATCTTGATTTATATCCGAAAAGGCAACAGTTCCTGTGCTCGTATGCATAACGGGCAGCGCATCCAGATTTTTAATAAAATTACCTTTGCCGTCCCCAAAATAGAGTCTGTCCTGCAATGAAGTATCATTAGGGGTAAACTCATGATAACCCCCACTTGCCGTGTAAATATCAAGATTACCATCATTGTTCACATCAAAAATGGCAATGTCACTGTCGAAACTATTTTTGTCCAGTTCAAAACTTGCAACCTCCTTTTTTTCAAAACTACCATCTGCCATTTGCAAGTAGACGGCCGTTGCCTGGCCAATTCCACCAGCTATAATGATATCTTGCCTATTGTCATTGTTTAAGTCCGCTTTTTTTATGAAGGCTGCTTGATGGGATAATTGCTTTAAGAGCAGGGGCTGCCTTTTAAAATCATTTATAGGCGATGCTTGGTGTACGTAGTTGATTAGAATACTAGCTGGCTCGAAAATAGATTCTTCTACTGCCTTGTTTTGGGTTTCTTTACTTCCATCCTCCTCTTTAAGAATAATTTTCTGGTTTGTTTGTACATTATAAATCGTTTGCAGTTTTCCTGTTGGCCACTTTATGGTTAGTGAATCTATGATGGTTTTATTGCCTAGGCCAAAATGGAGCTGGTGGGAAACGGTGGATAAATAGCCTTGGGTTGGCATTTGCTCAAGTACCTGAAGTTCTCCTTGGGCGTGCAAGGTTACTTTTGAACCAATGCCTTGGGTATTTTTTTGAGCACCTTCCAAAGCGATCTTTAGGTAGTTTTTGGATTTCGTATCCGTATCATTCCTATAAATAAATGCGGGCTTATTAATATTGTTGACGACCAAATCCAAATCGCCATCATTATCCAAATCCACATAGACTGCGCCGTTACTGTTGGCAGGTTGATTTACACCGGCGGTTTTGGTCGTATTCTCAAAAATAAGATTGCCCTTACTGGAGAAATAGTAATTCGTTAAATCTGATGAGGGCATTTTTTCAATAAGTTCTAAAACATCCTGTCGTTGCAGCCGCCCTTTGGACTGAACGAAATCTTCAATATAATTTATAAAATCCAAATTGGTGTAGTCCCTAAAATATCCGTTTGTTACGAATAAATCCTTGTTCCCGTCATTATCAAAATCTGCAAACAAGGGTGCCCAACTCCAATCCGTTTTGGAAATACCTGAAATTTGACCAATCTCGCTAAAGGTATCGTCACCATTATTTAGCTGCAGCATATTTCTCATATATTGGTGGTGAAAACCACTGCGCAAATTCAAGTCAAATTTTTCGTAATTATCTGGGGCCAATAAAAGTTTTTGACGCTTGTTATCCTCGGGCAGCATATCCAATGTAAAAATATCCTGCCATCCATCATTGTTTATGTCTGCGATGGTATTACCCATTGAGAAATGGCTTATATGCCCCATTTGTTTTCCCAACTGATCGGTAAACGTTTTATTTTTGTTGTTGATGTAGAGGTAGTCCGGTACCGTATAATCATTTGAAATATAAAAATCTTGCCACCCATCATTATTTATATCGCTTATTCCCAACCCTAACCCATAGGTTAGGGCAGAACCACTAATACCCGATGCTACGGTAACATCAAAGAATTTTCCATTTTTCTGTTCAAATAACCTGGTTCCTTGTAATGCATCATCCTTTTTTAAAAATTCCTTGGTACTTACCTCATTGAGGACGGGAAGTGATTTAGGGTTATGATTCAACAATAGCATATCTAAATCTCCGTCGTTGTCATAATCAAAAAAATAACCTTGATTACTGTATGCCGCACTGTCCAAACCAAATTCTTCTGCCTTCTCCTCAAAAATGGGCACCTTGTTGGCATCATTGCCTGTATTGATGAAAAGTTGGTTTTTTCGTTTAGGGTCGGGTAATGCTCCTGAATAGCATAGGTAAAGATCAAGTCTGCCATCGCCATTCACGTCAGCTGCAGTTATTCCTGTTTTCCAGGGACCGGGCCTACCGGTTACTTTAGAAATACGGGTTACATCCTTAAAGGATAGATTACCCATGTTAAGGTAAAATTTATTTTCACCCATGTTCGAAGTAAAATATAAATCCTGTAGTCCGTCATTATTAAAGTCTCCCGTGGCAACACCTCCACCGTTATAAAGGTACTCGTAAACAAGTACGTTCGCATTTAGCCCCTCCTTTAATGTGTTTTCAAAGTCTACATTGGTTTCATCTTTTGGCAAAAGTGTGAATAGGGTAGGGCCTTCAACCGTAGTTGCCGCGCTATCTCCCAGTTCCTCCTTGGAATCTGTTTTACATCCATAGAACACTAAAACGAAGACAGAAATTAGGGCTATACTTTTTTTAATCATTTGCTTAAAAGTAAAAAATCTATCCCTTTTCGGGGATAGATTTTTATATTATCTCAATTAGAAATTCAGTTAATATCCTGGATTCTGGATTAAAAGATCGTTACGATTCATTTCATCCCTACTTAAAGGCATGAAATACATTTTGTCTTCCCATCTTCTAGTTTCATTATCTGTATTGTCCACTACATTATAGCTGTAATTGTATACAGAGGTGTCATGTCTGTATGGGGATAATGGTGTAGCTCCAGGTTTTAAGGTAGCTGACACTTTCATCACCTTTATTCCACGGCCTAAGGTCTCATCAGCGATCATCCACCTACGGGCGTCATGATATCGATGCTCTTCATAGGCCAGTTCCACCCTTCTTTCATTAATGTATGCTTCCAATAGTGCGCTACCAGAAGCATCTATTGCCGGCATACCTGCCCTAAAGCGAATTTTATTCAGCCAAGCCCTTGCTTCACCCTCGTCACCGGTGGCTATGGATGCTTCAATATAGTTCAGTACTATTTCGGTATACCTTATGAATGGCCATGGCACTACTTGTGCGCTGGATTGATTATCAACTACTGCCGGATCAGCATCTATAAATTTACGAACGTAATAGCCGGTTCTAGAGCCATTCCAATTTTCAATGGGGGAATCCCTCATATCCACTCCAGGAATGATACCGCCTGAACCGTCCGCATAAGTTCCTGTTTGTATCTCATCGAAGGGATCTATACTTGCAACGTCGTCTGGGCGTGGTTTCCAACTTGCGCCATCATATAGAATTGTTGCATAGAACCGAGGATCTCTGTTTTCATAGGGTGCTGCCGAATGAGCAGGGTTGTCCCAATCAAAATCAGATCCATCCATCATTTGGTAATCGTCGACCAATTGCTGGATAGGCGTATTTCCCGCCCAGTTGTGGTATCCGTTTGGACCGTTGTTAATTCCTTGGTGAATACCACCTAAGGGCCAATTGCTTTCTACAGTGAACAAGGGTGTGTGGGTACGTTCGAACAATAATTCCGCCCTAGCGGCAGGATCTCCAATAGCACTTCCACCTCCCATAGCTATGGAAACATAGGTCTGCTTAGCTTCATCGGCAGATACCGGTGCAGCTAAATCCAATTTATAACCTGTGGTTTCATCTAAAACCGCTTTAGCGGCTGTCTTTGCGGCGTTCCAACGAGAAGCTCTATCGCCCGAAGTGTAAGCTACCAAATCCAAGTTCGAATAACTTCCTAGTACGGATGATTTTGCACTTGCGGTTGGGCCATCGCGTAGATCGCTAGCTGCGTAGAGCAATACCCTTGATTTTAATCCCATTGCGCTTAGTTTTGAAGCTCTACCTGCAGTAAATTCCTTGCCATCCAATAGGGCAATTGCTTTATCTAAATCGGCTACTACAAAATTTACGTTTTCCTCGTAAGTATTCCGGGCAATTGAATAATCCTCGTCAAGAACATAGGGTCTATCAATTAAAGGTACACCACCATAAAAGCGCATTAATTGATGATAATAATACGCCCTAAGAAACAATGATTCGCCCAGCAATCTATCCTTAAGAACTTGATCATCAAAGGTAGCGTTTGGTAATTCCTGTATGGCAATATTAGCTTTACGAATTGCTAAATACAATTCGTTCCATTGCGGTACAATGCGGTCATTACCCGTTGTGGCGGGAGATAAGGAACCCTCTGTGATTACATTGATGTTTCTACCCGAGTGGGTAAACATTGCCTCATCGGTAATTGATGCCAACCCCTCTTCTTCGAACCCACCATAGCCTAGTGAAGAGTAAACATTGAACACAAAAGCCTGCGCCAAGGCACCATCTGCCCATGCCGCGTCTGCGGAAATTGAATCCAAGGGTTGCGTTTCTAAAAAATCCTCGTTACAGGATAGCGGTATGAGCGCCACCGATAACAAGCCTAACAGTATTAACTTTCTTTTTTTCATAACTTATTTCTAAAATGTTAAACTAAAACCTGTATTAATAATCGTTTGTTGTGGATAAAATTGTCCATTAGTGGTGGTTGATTCTGGATCATAGATATCTTGCGCGGCCCAAGTCGCCAAATTTAATCCGTTCATATAAACCCTAAAAGCCGATAGCCCAAATTGTTCAATTAGTCTGTTTGGAAAATTATAAGCTAATTGTACGTTTTTAAGCCGAATATAATCCTTGCTGAATAAATTGTAGGTGTTGTTACCAAAGGCCGCTCCAAAGGAATAATAGGTGTCCCCCCTACTTGCCAGTCGTGGATCAACACTACTAGGATTTTCTGGACTCCATCGGTTATCAAAACTATATTTCAAATAATTTCCGATATCCCCTGATTCCGTTGAAATAAATAAATCTGCACCCGTGGCACCTTGAAATAAAACTGCAAGATCAAAGTTTTTATAGGAGGCATTAAAAGTAACCCCGAAATTGAAATTAGGGACGATACTACTGTTAAGCCTAACCTGATCTAAATCATTAATAACCCCATCTCCATTAATATCCCTAAATTTCATGTCTCCTGGTTCCAAGTTTGGTTTTACGGCACTATAATCCAGCGTGTTGCTCGAAATGGCAGCTTCATCCCTGAACACACCATCATATTCGTATACCAAGTACGAACCTATGGGTTTCCCTTCTTGTAATTGGTAGGCTGGCGCACCGGGTATCTCATCTAAGAATTCAACACTGTTTTGTGCGTAACCACCGTTTATACCTGCATCCCATTTAAATCCATCCGCATCGCCGCCATAATAGTTCAGGGCAAATTCAAATCCCTCGTTGTTTACCTTTCCGGCATTTACAGGGGGTAACAAATTGGAGATACCTGAAGAACCGGGTGTTGATCCTGTTTCCTGAATCAATATTTGGTCCCTCTTGTTAAGAAAATACTCAAGGGTGAAGCTCAATTTTCCGTTCAAGGTGATGCCATCCAGACCAATATTGTAATTGTTTGCCCTTTCCCATGTAAAACTTGGGTTGGCAAGCAATGGTTCTGTCAACGTAGTCTGTACAACACCATCTATAGGATAGGTTCCAAAATCGTAAATTGATAAATAGGCATATTCCTGCAGACTGCCTTGAAAGAACACCTGGTCATTACCCATTTGCCCGTAAGAGCCCCTTAACTTTAAATAGTCGATAGCCTCTACATTAAACCAGTCTTCGTTAGAAATGTTCCATCCTGCCAAGAACCCGGGGAAAAACCCGAAGCGATCGTTTCCTGGAAAAATATACGATCCGTCATACCTCCAAATAAATTCGGCAAGGTATTTTTCCTTGAAATTGTATTGAGCACGACCGTAATAGCCTAATCGTGTCCTATTGTATCCAAAACCATCGGTTTCTTGACCTATTTCACCACCCACCCCTAATTG
This sequence comes from Maribacter sp. 4G9, assembly GCF_002742265.1. Taxonomy (GTDB): domain Bacteria; phylum Bacteroidota; class Bacteroidia; order Flavobacteriales; family Flavobacteriaceae; genus Maribacter. The sequence continues at coordinate 75,952 of NZ_MDGL01000149.1, read as the reverse complement.
GTCTACGGCAGTGGAAAGGAAATTTCTTCTAAAAGCAGATAAGAATTCACCTTGAAAATTCTCTCGGGTGACCCCAGCCAATAGATTGATGGAATGATCATCTGCTATAGTTTTATCATAATTCAATAACGCTGTAAGGTTGGTGTTTAAAACATTTAAGGATGATTGTGTAAGCCTAGGGTCTGTGAAATTGGACCGAATGGATCCGCTAAGCACTGGGTTGCCTGTTGCAATATAATTTGCCCGGTCCAAGGAATAGAGGGTCCAAGGTGTTTGCCACAACTTTCTGCGTTGTTGACTTTGATCTACCCCCGCCAATAAAGTTAAGGTCAATCCATCTATCCAAGGATTTTTGATATCTACCGATCCCGTAAACTGTAAATAATCCGTTGGCTGACTATCGTAACCTGTGGCATTGGTCGTTATAACTACGGGCTGTTGTCCATTCTCAATATCCGGTCCTGGTAGTCCATTCGGCCAAACGGCGGTTTCATTTGGTCTACCGCGCATGAGCATTCTAAAAATGGCACCGGCACCTTCTGTAGGAAGGGCCCTGTCTTCTTTCCTATAACCCATCATCAATTTAGTGGATATGTAATCATTGATTTTGGCATCCGTATTGATCCTAAAGTTATACTGTTGATAGCGCGTTGAGGAATTTTTATAAATAGCACCTTGGTCCGCGTATCCCAAGGAGGCATAATAAGTCAGGTCCTCACTTCCTCCGCTTACAGCAAGATTATGTCGCTGTTGTTCGGCCCAATCCTGAAAAACAGCGCCAAACCAATCTGTATCAGGAAATAAATACGGATCGGCCTGTGTTCTATGTCCGTTTATAGTTTCTGGACTAAAAGCCGCGTTTACCGTCTCACCACTTCCAGGAATGGTATAGTTTCCGGCATTTTGGAAGGCGGTATTGGCAGCACTCCATTGGTTGGCAGGAATATTACTGTTGTAAATCGCCAGTTCATTCATGATGGTTTGATATTCCACAGCGTTTGACATTTCAGGAACTCTGGTTGGTCTCGTAAGCCCAAAATCAGCCCTGTAATTAATTTTCATTTTTCCAGGGTCCCCTTTTTTTGTGGTAACGATAATGGCACCATTTGCCGCTCTGGCACCATATATGGCGGCCGAAGCATCCTTTAAAACTGAAATGTTGGCTATATCGTCTGGATTTATACGGCCAACGCCACCATCCCTATCGGGAATACCATCAATGACCACCAAGGGTTGATTGTTCCCAAGTGTATTCGTTCCACGAATACTAATCGAAGACTGATCATTACCGGGCTCGCCACTCGTTTGTATTATTACAACCCCGGGCAACCTTCCGGCCAGGGAATTGGAAACGCTAATTGCTGGAGAACTTTCAAGAACCGGGCCCTGAACGGCGGTAACCGCACCGGTTACGGTCGCTTTCTTTTGTGTTCCATATCCTACAACAACCACTTCTTCCAAGTTGGCCACATCTTCTTCCATAGAAACATTAATAGTACTTTGATTGTTGACAGGCACCACAACGGATTTAAATCCAATATAACTAAATCGTAAGCTTGTATTGCCATTGTCCAGGGTGATGGAATAATTTCCATCAAAATCTGCCTGAACGCCCCTTGTAGGATTGTTCACATCAATCACTGAAACCCCAGGTAAAGGCATGTTATCGGCAGCTGACGTAACCGTACCCGAAACTGTGGTTTGGGCAAACGAAAACGTTGTAGTTGCTAAAAACAAAAGAACTGCCCAATAGGTTTTGCTACATTTTTCCATAAAAGACAATGGATGGTAAAAAATTTTCATATGCGTGTTGTTTAGGTTGATTAGCTAAATTATTCAAAAATTATGTTAAAAACAATAAAATAAAAAAAAATGCACCTAAAATCATGGATTTGATAGCTTTAGCTCTGGATAATTATAAATTTACAAGTTATTACTTCTTTAATCGCAGTCACTATTCTAAATAAACGCAAGTATGCCTTAGGTTTTATGAATAAAAGCGCAGTGTAATTAGGAATATTTAATTGACTGGATTATCCTATTTTTGAAAAAAATTGCATGTATGCTTTCCATAAATGAATATAGATCTGAGTTCATTGCGTATTTGGACGCTAAAAAACTTGATAAGGAACCAAGGAACCTATATGAACCCATCAGTTACATAATTGGACTTGGCGGTAAGCGTTTACGGCCCGTGTTGGTTCTAATGGCGACCGAGGTTTTCGATATCGATTATAAGCGAGCTTTGGATGCTGCATTTGCGATCGAGGTATTCCATAATTTTTCGTTGGTCCATGATGATATTATGGACAATGCCCCCGTGCGTAGGGGCCAGACGACCGTACACGAAAAATGGGACATTAATACAGGTATACTCTCTGGGGATGCCATGCTGATTATGGCCTACCAGCTTTTCGAAAATTATGACCCGCCGGTCTTTAGACAATTGGCCATGCTCTTTAGTAAGACCGCCTTGGAAGTGTGTGAAGGACAACAATACGATGTCGATTTTGAGTCGCGCGATGATGTAATGCTGCCAGAATATTTGAAGATGATCGAATATAAAACAGCAGTTCTGGTCGCAGCTGCCCTTAAAATGGGGGCGATTGTTGCTGAAGCACCTATAAAGGCACAGGAAAGAATGTACGATTTTGGTTTGAATTTAGGAATCGCTTTTCAGCTGCAGGACGATTACTTGGATGTTTTTGGGGATCCTGAAACTTTTGGCAAACAGGTAGGAGGCGATATTATCGAAAACAAAAAGACCTATTTGTACTTGAAAGCTATGATTTCGGCATCTGAAATGGGGAAAAAAGAATTGGAGCATTTATATTCTATTCAACCCAAGGAAACAGATACGAAGGTACATGCGGTAAGGGAAATCTTTAAAAGGACCGGTGCAGATGCGGCAACCCGAAACGCCATTTCCGATTATACGGCCAAGGCCTTCTCCGTTTTAGAGGATATGGAAATCAGCGCCGTTAAGAAAGGCCTGCTCCGCCAATTTGGTGAGAAATTAATGAACAGGACGGTTTAAAAAAGGCGTTTAAAAAATGCCTTTAGAAAAGGTGTTTTGGGGCAGGCGTTGATATAGGTGAAATCTTCCCATATATTCGTCTCCTCGTCCAAAAACTTAAAAACACCTTGGGGGCTTCTCGCCTTAAACAGGGATTCGAAAATTTCATGCCCCCTTGCATTCTCGGTATGCAGAACATCCAAGAACAGAAGATCGTAATACCAAAACTTATTTTTTAACTTCAAGGGTTGTAGCGGTTTCCCTTTCTTAATGAGGGATATAAGTTTGGGGATTTTTTTCGTAGTGCTCATTAAGGTGTATCCCGTACTCGGCTTTGCCCATCCGCCCGCGGTTCCTATATACCGTACTCTTTTCGTATGGTGTTTCCTAAAGTCGTAACAGGTCATGGGAATACTACCTTGTTCAGTATCCAAAATGGTAAAGGATTCACACTTAAACGTCTGCTGAATATAGGTCTTTAGTGCTTCCTCATATTCTCTTTTATCCAATAAGCTTTCAGAAAAAAGGGTATATTCAATCAGTGCCGTATCTTGAGAATAGGGTAGTACATACATGAAACGGGTATTTCCCTTTTGTGGAACTGAAAAATCCATATAGGTAACCTGGGCCTCATCGAACACCGGCCTCTCGGTTTTTACCACCCAACCCACAAAATGCTGTTGTAGTACAGGAAACTTTTGCTGTTCTGTCACCATACTGTAGTTAAAAAGACTGCTAAAAATATAGTTGCCCTTGTGTTGTGCGGTATTGGTTAGCACGGTAACTTCTGTAGCTGATTCTTTTAGTTCTACCACTTCCTCTTGGATAAAGGTAATGTTGCTGTACTTTTGTAAACGGTTTAAAAAGTGATTGTAAAAATCAATTCCACGGATCATTTTATAACGGTAGGGCGAAATTTTCGTTCTCTTTGAAATTTTTTTACCCTCAAAGTGAATGGTATCCCAAGCTTTATGGATAAGCCCATCAAACTGGCCCGTTCCTTTTTCCCAAAAGCACCATGTGCGGTCGTTGGTTTGTTTCGCGTCCTTATCGATTACCAATATTTTCTTAGTACTGAAAAACGGATCGGAACCCATGGCATCCGCTAGTAATAATCCTGATGCTCCGGCACCAATAATAATATAATCGTAATTGTTCATCAATTCTTTAAGGATGCGGCAATAATATGCATTAGAAAGAATCAAAAATACAAAATACCATTGGTTTTAAACTTTTAATTGATGGTATAACGCAAACCCAGAAAGGACCTTATTCCTTGGTTGGGACCGTATACATAGGAGGGATCGAATGTTAGGCCATTGGGGTTGTTCTGTGTGGGGATAGCGTTGCCGTTGGCGTCAAAGCTTACCTCCTTATCAAAGGGGTCATTGGCACGGGCGATAATAAACGGATTGCCATTGTTTGGGGTCCAGTTTAAGAGGTTTTTTATGCCTCCATAGAATTCAAAATTCTTGATTTTGTTGTACGAGAATTGAATGTTTTGAATACTCCAAGTTGGGGAAAACTCCCTACGGGGGTCATTAGTTCCAAGCAATGGTAAGCGCATGGGGCCATATAGATTTCCTGTATAATCCAAGGTCAAATTCCAAGTCGATACGGTATAGCTGATACTCCAATTAGCAGAAAAACTTTCAGTGAGTATTTGCCGTCTTTTTATATCATTTTCGGTCACGCCAACGTCTTGAAATGTGCCACCAAGCATTGCTTTTAGGCCGTTGGGAAATGCGATGTCCAAACTGGCACTTAGCCCTTGCGAGATGGATTTTCCATTGAGATTGTCGTAGATGATTTGGTTGGGATTGGTGTCATAATCTGGGATGATGCTGTTCTGAAAATTGGTATAAAAAATGGATGCGTCAAAAGCTAGGAAGGTGCCATTGTCGGCATATATTTTTTTAAGATAATTCAAGTTCATGTTGAAAGAACGCTCCGGCTTCAACTCCTCTGCAATGATTACGTCCCTAGCGCCCGTTAGGGCGGCATGTTCTTCAGTGAATAAATTTACTACCCTAAAGCCCGTACCGGCATTAAGCCGCAGAATATCGGTATCCGTAAATTTGAACCTATAGGCGGCTCTCGGCGTAAATATAGTTCCATGCCTACTATCGTAATCATACCGGGCTCCTACAAGAAAGGAGTTCCTTTTATTGAAGGCAATTTCATCTTGTAGAAAGAGGCTTGGAATAAGTACCTCGTCTGGTTTGTTACCGGTACTATTGGAAGTTGCAGGGGTGCTGTCGTCGTAATAATTGTAGCGTAACGCGAATCCCGCCAATAGACTATGTTTTCCTATGGATTTATCCCATGTCAATTGCGAAAAACCGATGCGCTGGTCTGCCAAATAGGGTACGTTCCCGTATACCGAGTTTTGGCTATGGTCGTTATAGGAAAAGGAAAACATTAGCTGTTTTTCTACCGGTAATTGATATTTACCAAGAATTTCCCATCTGCGGGTATAGATACTTTCTCCATAAATCTCATCACCACCCCTAAATGCTGGGGTCCATTGCAATTCCCCGCCCCATCGGTCTTCATAAAAATAGCGGCCCGCAACGGAAAAAATTCGGGCATTCTTTCTTTTAAAATCCCATTTTTGAAAGATTGAAATACGGTCCTGTAAGGTAAGGTCCGTAAAATTATCCCCGTTGTTATCTATTGGATTATCGTATTTAAAATAATTGATTCCCAAAAGCAAGTTCGTATTCTTACCAAGGTTTACTTTGGTGCCTACATCAAGATTGTACTCCCCCCAATCTGTCATGAAAGTATCTCCAAAAAACTCCGGAGCAGTAAGGTTATTTTTCGTAATTATATTGATGAGTCCCCCAACGGCTTCGCTTCCATATAGGGTGGAAGCTGGACCTTTAACGATTTCAATTTGTTCTATGAGCGAATTTGGAATTCCAGATAGGCCATACACCGTACCCAAGCCACTTACGATTGGCATACCGTCTATCATTACCAGGGTATACGGGCCTTCGAGGCCATTGATATGAATATCTCCGGTATTGCAGACGTTACAATTGATTTGGGGCCGTACGCCGTTCACATTTTGCAAGGCCTCAAAAATGTTTGCCGTTGGGTTTTGTTTTAGAAAAGTAGGACTATAGACCTCTACGGGAACCGGACTTTCTGAGCGGCTCACGGCCTTAAGGGTGCCCGTTACGACCATTTCATCCAAACGTTCCGCGGCCGCTTCCATTTCTATGTTTAGCACTAATTGTTGATTTTCCGAAAGGGAAATCCGCTGTTCGAACGGGAGATATCCCATCACGGTAGCTACAAGGGTATAGGTACCCGGTACTATATTTCTCAAGGTATACATGCCTAGCTCATCCGTGGAGCTTCCTATCGTAGTGTTTTTAAGATATAGGTTCACAAAGGGTATGGAATGCTTTTCCGAAGAAACCTTCCCCGTTATGGAAGCCCCTTGGGTCCAGGTCTTAAGGCCGTAAAGCATACACAGAATGCAGCAAACCGTTCTAATAGGCATAAATCAAAATATTATTTTATAATATACTAAAAATAAATTTAGACAAAACTAAATATTTGTTTTTGGATATAAAAATGTAAATTAGCCTTATATTAAATTTACATGACGCTTTCAGAAGAGGATTACATAAAGACCATCTATCATTTGGCAAAAGGGGAGGGGCATTCCATAACCACCAATGCGATAGCGGACCAAATGGAAACCAAACCGTCATCCGTTACGGATATGCTCAAAAAGTTATCCGATAAAAACCTTGTGAACTATAAAAAGTACAAGGGGGTTTCCTTGACTGAAAAAGGAGCCATAACGGCTCTTTCCATAGTACGAAAGCACCGTTTATGGGAAGTCTTTTTAGTGGATAAATTGGATTTTGCCTGGGACGAGGTCCATGAGGTCGCGGAGCAGCTAGAGCATATAAAAAGCGACAAGCTTATAGACAAATTGGACAACTATTTGGGCAATCCCCGGGTAGATCCACATGGTGATCCCATTCCCACCAAGGAAGGAGCGTTTAAAAAGTCGGTAAAAAAATTGATCAGTGAACTTCCTGTTGGCTGCCAGGGCGTTTGTGTTGGTGTCAATGATTCCTCTGCCGCCTTTTTAAAATTTTTAGATAAAAACCGGATATCCTTGGGTGACACTTTGACAATTTTGGAAAAGGAGGATTTTGATGGTTCGGTAAGTATTGCCATCAATGAAAAGGAAATGAGAATATCCGATCAAATAGCTTCCAATTTGTTTTTGGAGGTATTGGAAAATAAATAATCGACCATGGATTCAGTTATTGCCTATTTTGAATCAATAAACCCGGTATTGGCTGCATTTTATGCCACCCTATTTACATGGGGACTCACAGCAGCCGGAGCCGCTCTCGTATTCTTATTTAAGACCATGAATAGGGCGGTTCTGGACGGAATGCTCGGTTTTACCGGGGGTGTAATGGTGGCTGCCAGTTTTTGGAGTCTGCTGGCACCTGGAATCGAAATGAGTCCAGGGGAGGGATTCGTAAAGGTGATACCAGCGGCCGTGGGTTTTTTACTAGGGGCAGGTTTTATATTTGGTCTGGACAAGATCCTTCCTCATTTACATATCAATTTTAAGGAAAGTGAGGCCGAGGGGGTAAATACCCCATGGCATAGGACAACTCTGTTGACCCTGGCCATAACCCTGCATAACATTCCGGAAGGTCTGGCGGTAGGAGTACTTTTTGGTGGTGTTGCGGCCGGTTTTGAAGGAGCTTCCATTGGAGGGGCGGTCGCCCTTGCTTTGGGCATAGGACTTCAAAACTTCCCCGAAGGTTTTGCCGTTGCCATGCCTTTGCGCAGACATGGCCTTAGTAGGAAAAAGAGCTTTCTTTTTGGTCAGGCTTCGGCCATTGTGGAACCTATTGCCGGTGTTTTGGGAGCTTGGGCGGTACTTACGTTTCAACCCATTTTACCCTATGCACTTTCCTTTGCCGCTGGGGCCATGATATTCGTGGTCGTGGAAGAGGTCATCCCCGAAACACAACAGGACAAGTACACGGATATTGCGACCATGGGCTTTATTGGCGGGTTTATCATCATGATGACCCTGGATGTTGGATTGGGATAAACCGATCTTTCAAGGAGGGGGCAAAATAATTTTTCCGGAAATACGCAGTTATAGTTAGTGAACTTTCGTTGTGAAGAGCAGAACGTTCGTGATTCGATCAACATACAATATGGCATCGCAAAAGAGACATTGGTTTTGGAACTTGATTTTGGTCCTCACTATAATTATATGCATCTCTGTTTTGACCATGCATTATAGAAACTGGATAAAAACTGCTCCGGATCATATAAGGCTACTATCAGGTTTTTATATGGAGAAAGTGCGGTACACGGATTTGGACAGTGTGGTATTTGTGGAAAGAATTCCACCTATGATACGTTTGAACGGCTTCTCCGCCTTGGAAAAGGAAAAGGGAATATTTCAGGAATTCAAGGATTCCTTGACGGATAAGAAAATCCATGTTTTTGTGGACAATATTTCCCAGCCTAAAATTAAGTTGGTCTACAAAGATTCCATAAAACTCTATTTCAACCTAAAGGATTCCTTGGAGACCAATATTCTTTTTAGCCAACTTCAGCAGAAAATTGTCAAAACAGGAATGGTGCCTAATTGATAGACTCTTGTTTGTTTAAGCGTAGTTTCATTTTGGAAATATGCTAAAACTTATTGGACATATATTCCTAGGCTACGACTTTCTTCGTATTTTTATTCATATCCGCATGTTGTTGATTTGGGAAAAATTTCCCTATACAAACAGGAATAATATATTAATGTAAAATACATGATTATGACTACCCAAGAAATTGCCGACAAACTAGTAGCTTCTTGCAGACAAGGGGATTTTGAAAAACCTTATCAAGAACTTTACAGCCCTAAAATAATTAGTATCGAAAATGATGGTACCAAAGAAGGTGCCCTTGTGGAAGGTTTTGAAGGAATACAGCAAAAGAGGGAATGGTGGCAGGAGAATTTTGAGGTCCATAGCACTGAGGTGTCCGATCCTATAGTAGCAGATAATTGGTTTTCGCTAAGGTTTGAAATGGATACGACCCACAAGCCATCTGGTCAGCGCTCTAGAATGTCCGAAATCGCCGTGTATCAGATCGAGGATGGTAAAATTGTAAAAGAGCAATTTTTTTATGATGAATAAAAATCAAACCATAATCCTTTTAAGAAATTTCCTTGCATGGTACTACTTTCTCAAGTAATAGGGGCCTTATTTGGCTTGTTGGGAATAATCTTTGGAGCCTTTGGGGCCCATAGGTTGAAGAAATCCTTTACCCAAGATCAAATGGCCAGTTTTGAGACCGGGGTGAAATATCAGATGTACCATGCCCTGGTACTTTTGATGATCGGGTTTAATTTTAACCTTGAAGCCAAGTTCGAGCAGTACATGGTCCTCAGTTTTATTTTGGGGACAATGTTATTTTCCTTTAGTATCTATGGATTGTGTCTTAGCGCATCGAAAGGGAAGAAACTGAAGCTTTTAGGTCCTATAACCCCTCTTGGGGGCATACTCCTTGTTTTGGGTTGGATATTGCTGTTATACTCCTTTATCGATACGCTGTTTTAAAGCCTCTCCGGGCCTTTAATCGTGATCCACCTGTGAAGTGAACTCCTTTATGGCCATATTGGGTTCCATGATGGTATATCCTTTCCAGAAATCAGGGTCGTAATTGGGTATATACTGAGGTAGTATGTCGTTATTTTCGGTAAAGGAATTGAAAGCGGATTCCGTAATGGCCTCCGTTTCAAAAACTACCACCTCGTATCTGTTCCTTCCGTTGAAAACGGCATCAATTTTTAGATGAAGTTCATTCTGTTTTCTGCGTCCCTTTACATGTTTGTTCTTTTCGATGATCTTGACGGGCCTTTTGAACCCAACCCTATTGCCTTTTGTGATCTCATAATAGCGCAAGCTGTACCTGCCATCCGCATCCTTGCCAAAAAGAATGCTTCCCTTGGCGAGGTATTCGTTAAGGGAAATGCCCAACAAGCTAAATTTCCTTAGGGGCTCCACGTTTTCGAAGTCCATCTTCACGAGGGCAAAGTCATTGGCATCTATGTAGAGTTTTCCTTTAAAGTCTTCAGAACGTTTTGGTTTAAAATCAATGACATATAATGGCTTGTCGCCTATGTAGGAAAACGCTTCAAGGGTAAGTTCGTACCTGTTGGATTTCCACAGAATATTATAATCAGAATCCTCAAAGATGGGAAGGTTGGTATACAAGTTGGCAAGGGTCCTTCTTTTATAGTTGGAGAAGAACTTCTTACGCTCCTTAGCTTCCTCTAATTCTTTATTGAGCGATTCCACCTCATTGGAATCGACCTCCTGCTCAAAAAGTTCCTCGGCGTCCACCTTGTTTCCAAATAACCCAGATTTCACCTTGAAATAGGAATCCGTCTTTACATTTTTTTTGATGATATCATTGAACCTTTCTTCCAGGTTTTCTAGGTCTAGACGGCTACTCTTGTTATAAAGCTCAGAGGCTTTTATGAGGTCCAATTTCTGCTCGTCCTCGTCTTCCGTTCCATATAGGTCTCCCAAAACTTCCGTGTAATAAGTATCGTTGGATGGGATGGATTTTAGGACACTGTCCAAAAATTGCCTGTTCAAGGCAGGAATAGTGGATTCTTTAATTTGATAGTGGGATTTCTCAATGTAATTCCTATACGATTCCCTAAGGAACAAGCGTTTTTTTGTAAAACCGTTCTTATAATTTTTCCCGATGTTTTCTCCTACCAATTCCAGAATTTCCTCCGGTGTATAATTTTTGTTTGAAACGATTACCTCCCTCAGCTCAATAGCTTTTGGATTCAACACTATGGTATTGCCCGTAAACTCGTTCAAAGGCTTCCCGATGGATTCATACCCAATACAGGAAATAAAGAGGGAATCCGTTGCGTCGATGTTTTCCTCCATCAGAAAACTGAATTTACCTTCCTCATTGGTGATAACACCCTTTTTTTTAAGGATAATGGTGGCGTAGGGTACTGGCTGCCGTGTTGCACTATCCACCACCGTGGACGTTAGGTTTTGGGCTAACATAAAATGACCACATAAAAAGGAGAGGGTCCAAAAAACAAAGGTGGGAGTTCTCTTCATAAAAATTTTACTCAATAATCGAGATTAAATGCTCCGAGGCTTACCTCGAAATTTAAGTATGTTTTCCTTCGAATAACTCTCGGGTTTGCCCCGATTTGTTTCCTAGAAATACAAACTAAAGTAACCGATCGTACAAAACCATGCCCTTTTGGATATTATTGTGAAATTTTTTTTGTTCCGTTAACGATCAGAAGGTGTTAAGTGAAGTTGTACAAGTATTAGTGACAACCGCAATCGTCCTGTCCACAAGCTTTATTGGTTTTTTTTCCGCTGGAGAACAATCGTTTAGGCAAAATAAATTTATAGGCAAGGTACCCCACGGAAATCACCAAGGTTATGTAGACCAGAATGTGCTGTAACAGTTCCATTTATTTTAGGGTTTGATAAGCGATGAACGCCATAATATAAGCAAATAGACTCATAAAAACAAGTTGGTAGGCTGGCCATTTCCAAGAATTGGTCTCTCTTTTAACGATGGCCAAGGTACTCATACATTGCATGGCAAATGCATAGAAAAGCAATAAGGAAATACCGGAGGCCAAATTGAACAAGGGTTCTTTCGTTACGGGGTTTACCTCTGCGGCCATACGGTTCTTAATGGTTTCCTCTTCGTCATTTCCCACGCTATAGATGGTTGCCAAGGTTCCTACAAAAACCTCCCTGGCGGCGAAGGATGTCAAGACGGCAATTCCTATTTTCCAATCATATCCCAAGGGTTCTACAATTGGCTCAATGGCCTTGCCCATATAGCCCATGTAGGAATGTTCCAGTTTATAACTGGCTATTTCTTGATTAAGGGCCCTTCCTTCCAAGGTTGATTGCATTGTTTGAACGGAGTCCTGTATTACGCCAGAATCGATTCTGTTTTCTTCCAAGGACGCCCGGTATTGATTTAGGTTGTTTTTGATGTAGGTTTCGCTATATGTAGAAAAACCCTCTTCCCTAACTCTTTTTTCAACAATCGATTCCGCATTTTCAAAATCATTCGAGAACCCATTGGACCCTAGGAACCAAAGAATGATGGAAATAGCTAGGATGATTTTACCAGCTCCAAAAACAAAGCTTTTGGTTTTTTCCAATACCGTGTATCCCACATTTTTTAGCAGGGGTAATTTGTAGTTCGGTAGCTCTATGACAAAGAAAGTCCTACTCTTTATTTGAAGAATTTTGTTCAAAACCATGGCGGAAACTATCGCTGCCAAAAATCCAAGAAGATAAAGTAGCATGAGAGTCAAAGCCTTAAAACTCAGTCCTAAAAAACTACCTTCGGGAATCACTAATGCAATGATGATCAGGTACACGGGCAACCTTGCGGAACAGGTTGTAAACGGGGTTACCAAAATGGTAATTAGTCGCTCCTTCCAGTTTTCAATGGTCCTGGTGGCCATTACGGCCGGTATCGCACAGGCCGTTCCCGAAATCAAGGGCACCACACTTTTACCGCTTAGACCAAAAGGCCGCATGATACGGTCCATCAAGAAAACTACGCGGCTCATATATCCGGTTTCTTCCAAAAGGGAGATGAATAGGAAAAGAAAGGCTATTTGGGGGATAAAGATGACAATGCCACCAATACCGGCCAATACACCCTCGGCAATAAGATTTGTGAATACTCCTGGGGGCAAGGTGTCCTTTACCCATTCCGTAGCAGACGCAAAAAAGCCGTCTATCATATCCATAGGGTACTCGCTCCACCCATAGATCGCCTGAAAAATGGTGAGGAGTATGATGAAGAAAATAAGATACCCTAAAAGCTTGTGCGTCAGTACTTTGTCCAGGGTGGCCCTAAATCCCTTGGCGGCGTTAATATCTACCTTATAGGTTTCCTTCAAAATGCCATTAATGAACTGATACCTAAGGATGGTTTCCTTTTGTTGAAGTCTTTTTAACTCGGATTTTGATTTGGTGCTAAACGAGGAGGCATCTTTGATCAGTTTTTTTTCGATGGGCATAAAGTTCACATCCTGTGTGATGACCAACCATAGCTTATAGATGTCCTCTTTGGGAAATGTCTTTTTGAGCTTTTCAAAATATTCCGGGTCGATTACCGTGGTATCTACATTTGGTGTTTTTGAAAGACTTTTATAATCCGCAATAAGCTCCTTTAGCTGCTCTATGCCCATACCTTTTCGGGTACTTACCAGGGCTATCTTTGCATTGAGTTTTTCTTCCAGAAGGGGTATATCGATGCTTATACCTTTTCGGGTCATACGATCGGCCATGTTAATGACTAAGATGGCCGGAATCTTTAGGTCCTTTATCTGGGTAAAGAGCAGAAGGTTCCGCTTGAGGTTTTCAACATCGGAAATCACGAGGGCCACGTCAGGGTGGTCCTTGTCGTTCTTGTTCAGGAGCAGCTCAACGGCAACGCTCTCGTCCAAAGAGGTGGTATTAAGGCTGTACGTACCGGGAAGGTCAATTATGTGGGCCCTTACGCCCCTGGGAAGTTTACAGATGCCCTCCTTTTTTTCAACGGTGATACCAGGGTAGTTCCCCACCTTTTGGTTGAGACCTGTCAATTGATTGAACACTGAAGTTTTCCCGGTATTGGGATTTCCTATAAGCGCTACGTTGATTTGTTTGCTCATGGTTTCACGTCTTCATCAACGATGTCCAAAGCTATTTGCTCCGCAATTACGCGCCTAATGGCAATATGAGATCCATTTACATTTATATAGATGGGGTCCTTTAGGGGGGCAACCTGTACCAGTTCCACTTCGTTGCCCGGTAAACAACCTAGTTCCAAAAGCTTAATGGGCAGTAGATCCTCCGTAAACTCCTTGATAATCCCCTTTTGACCTCGCTTTAAGTGTGCAACCGTTGTCTCCAATTCTTATTTAGATTCAATATAAGTAAGCAAAAATAACGCAATTTTTATCATAAGCAAGTATTCGGCGAGATATATCGGTCTTGGAACTTTTTTATAGTTTAAAATCTATTCCTCGTAACTCGATTTAAGCACTTGCAAATCATCCAAGAGTTTTTGGACTTCTTCTTCATTGGTGCCGTCATAAAACCCACGTATGCGCTTTTTTTTGTCCACCAAGATGAAGTTCTCCGTATGAATCATATCATAGGGGCCGCCATCGCCATCCGTCTTTACTGCCAAATAGGATTTGCGGGCCAGTTCATAGATCTGTTTTTTATCTCCCGTAACCAAATTCCATTTGGAGTCATCCACACCTTTTTCAATCGCATATTTTTTCAATTGCGCCACGGAATCTATCTGGGGCGTGACGGAGTGGGAAAGTAGCAATACATCATCACCGATCTTGTCTTGGATGGACGCCATGTTTTTGGTCATGATCGGGCAAATGGTAGGGCAGGTGGTAAAGAAAAAATCAGCTATATAAATCTTGTCCTTATAATCTTCTTGGGTAATGGTATCCCCATTTTGGTTCACCAAAGCGAAGTCCGCTATGGTATGGTACTTTCGTATGTGTTGAATTTCCTGGTCCACCAATTCGCTGTTTACCATGGCCGGATTGTATATAGGAAGTGTTTTCTTAGGTTGGAGGGCATTAAAAAAGAGGTATATGATCACTGCGGAGATACCCAGCATGACCCATCCAAAAATCTTGAATCTACCAAAGAAAGAGCGCATTTTCTTTTTTTGCAAAGGTACGCCAGCATGGGTTTTCATTCAAATTATAATGGGCCTGTAAAGCCAAAATATTCTTAAAAATAGTTGGAGTATACCGAGTTTCTTTTTTTTAGACCTCGTAAACTTGTACTTTTGTCCGATTTAATTTTTAGAAGACGTAAATGAGCCCCATCGCTATAAAGACTATCCAATTTTTTTTAAGCCTTTCCTTGTTGATCGTACTTCATGAGCTTGGACATTTTATACCCGCCAAATTATTCAAGACCCGTGTAGAAAAGTTCTATTTGTTCTTTGATGTAAAATTCTCCCTTTTTAAAAAGAAAATAGGGGAAACCGTATATGGAATTGGTTGGCTCCCACTAGGTGGATATGTGAAGATTGCAGGCATGATCGATGAGAGCATGGATACCGAGGCTATGAAGGAAGAACCCAAACCTTGGGAATTTCGTAGCAAACCGGCCTGGCAACGGTTGATCATTATGTTGGGCGGGGTCACGGTAAATTTTGTGTTGGCAGTGATCATCTATATTGGTATGGCTTATACCTATGGGGAGCAGTATGTTCCTGCGGATAGCTTAAAGGATGGTTTTTTGGTCACCGAAAAAAATATTGGTGATGAACTGGGAATCAAAACAGGCGATTTGATTACGGCAGTTGATGGTAAAAAGGTGGAAAAGTTTGGTTCCCTGCCTTTGGAAATCATCAACGGCAATACCATTACCATTAAAAGGGATGGAAGGACCTTCGATAAGGAAATTCCCGTGGATTTCATCGCTACCCTCTTGGAGGATGAGGACAGAGTTCGATTTTTAAGTTATAGGACCCCTTTCATTATCCGTGAAGTCCCTGAGGATTCTCCCAATGCAAATATCGGTTTAATGGAAAAGGATGCCGTGGTAGCCGTGAACGGCAAATCCGTCCAATATCAGGATGAAATTGTTCCAATATTGGAGGAAAATAAAGGACAGGAAGTAGAATTGACAGTTAATAGGGACGGCCGCACAATTCCATTAAAAGCCCTGGTAAGTGATGAAGGTAAGCTGGGAGTCTTTGCCGGTTATAATAGTTTTGAGGAATATGCTGAAAACGGTTATTTTAAAATAGAGAAGGTCAAGTATTCGTTTTTGGAATCCATACCAGCGGGTATAGAAAAGGGTGTCAATACCCTAGGAGGCTATGTAAAACAGATGAAGAAGATTTTCAATCCATCTACCGGAGCTTATAAAGGGGTTGGTGGATTTGCTGCTATAGGAGGCCTGTTTCCAGATGGGTGGGACTGGCCTGCCTTTTGGAGCGCCACAGCCTTTATTTCCATTATTCTGGCCTTTATGAACATACTTCCCATACCAGCCTTGGACGGGGGCCATGTCATGTTTTTGTTATATGAAATGATTACGGGCAGAAAGCCCAGCGACAAGTTTTTGGAATATGCCCAAATGACAGGATTTTTTCTGTTGATCGCCCTATTATTGTTCGCTAATGGGAACGATTTGTACAAATGGTTATTTAAATAGAAAAACCGCTTTTTTTTGTTTGGCAAAGTTTAAAAAACATTTATATTTGCACCCGCTTTAAAGGATAAATACGGTATTTTCCTCCTTAGCTCAGTTGGTTAGAGCATCTGACTGTTAATCAGAGGGTCCTTGGTTCGAGCCCAAGAGGAGGAGCTTAATGACAGCAAGCCATTCAAGAGATTGAATGGCTTTCTTGTTTTTTACTATTCGAGGCGAGAAGTTTATCCTGAGTATTTCTTCGCTCAATTTAAAGCTAGTCCAAAGGGAACCCAAGCCTGTACTGAGCCAGACGAAGTGAGGGGGGCAAAATTATAGAGAAACCTTGTCTACAACGACAAGGTTTTTTTGTTTGGAAAGTTTTCAGGGTAAGAAATTGGCCCTCATGGAACGACCATTGTTTCTGGATTTTGGGGATAAAAAAACTGCCCTAAGCTAATTGCCTAGGACAGTCTGACCAAACCCTTCTTTTTCATAGCGGGGGGTTCCATAGTTTTGAAAGGTATTTAGGTCGTCATGGGCATTACCTTATTTTTCAAAGGTCAGTAGGTCCGTCCCTCCATTTCCGCCACTCACGTGGATCAATTCAATTTTGTTTAGTGTATGTGAAATGACGTTCCAATCTTCCGTTAATTCGTTAAAGTTCGCAGGAGAGGCAAAAAAGATATTGAAATCAATTTCACCGGTGGAGCTTCCGCCATTAAAATCCCCGATAGTACATGAATTTTTAAAACGTAACCTGTCATCTCCGTTGATTCTAAGGTCTACTTTGGATTCACCGTTGTAGAGTTCGATTTCGTGCAGAGTCCAAGTGGCTTCAAAATTCGATAGATTAGGTACTGAGATTATGACTTGGATGTTATTACCTGCACCCGAAGCTTGCCATGTTCCCAAAAAACTGTCGGAGCCTGCAGTAACGGTAATGCCTCCGTCTGCCGTAAAATTGAATCTATAACCGGAATAAGAGTCTTCAAAGTCGTCATCGTTCAACTCCAGTTTGTCCACAAACCAATCCGAGCACGACGTAATAACTTGGGTCAGTTGATCTACCGTACAGTTGTTGCAATCATCAACGTTGTCATCACTGCTGGAATTATCGTCGCTGCTGGAACTATCGTCATTGGAGTCGTCGTCTATGGTGACGGACCAGGTTCCCGTTACGGTAGTACTGCCATTGTTGGCAACCAAACTTCCGTCTGGGTTAAAGGTAAAACCATAGTTTATGAAGTCGTTGGTTTCATTTTTTCCAGAATCAATAAACTTTGTAATGCTCCAAACACCATTGGACGATGCGGTGTTGTTCAATTCTTCGGCATCGGCCTGTAATTGAGCTAGGTTTGGCATTTCCTGGTCACTGTCCTCTTTTGTGCAAGAAGCGATAAAAAGTAATAATGCGGTTAGCATGCCTAAATTAAAAATGTTCTTTTTCATAGTAATTGTATTTAAGTTATTAGGGTTATTATTTTTTTATAAAAATCAAGGTATCCGTACTTCCGTCACCTCCGCTGGTATCCGAAAGTTCTATTCTATTGTCCACTACAGAAATTACGTCCCAGCTATCGTTAAGTTCGTCCAGAGTAACAATGGAATTAAAATCCAACATTAGCTCCGTCGCGTTGTTTTGGGAAGACCAAGTTCCGGAATTCGTTGAGGACCCGTTGATTGCCAAAACTGTTCCGTTGGTATTAAACGTGAATTCATACGCATTATAATTTGAGGAAAAATCGACACCGTCATCCAAATAAGTATCTATCAGCCATATACTTGACGATGCCGTAAGCACAGCGCTAAGGATATCACCACCGCTTGAACCTTCTCCGGAGCATGAGCTTTCAAAACGTAACCTGTCATCTCCTTTTCTTAAATCCAACTTTCCTTCCGTAGTAGTCCCTTGTATTTCATGTACGGTCCAGGAGTCGTTAAAATCATTCAAGCCTGGGATATCGATCACCATGGTGATATCATTGCCGGAACCGGATGCTTGCCAACTTCCAAAGGTGGTACCTTGGTTACTGGAAACCGTTATATCGCCATTAGTTGCGAATGCAAAGGAATAACTGCTGTAAAGGTCTTCTAGGTCATCGTCATTTCGTTCGAGTTTATCCACGGTCCACTCCATACAATTAGAGAATATGGTATCAATATTATCAGTGGTGCAATTGTCACAGTCATCATCGTCAAAATCATTGTCGTCATCCTCGTCACAAACGTCTTCTGCATTTTCAATAACGCTTTCCAATTCTGAAATGGAACCAACACTGATTTGGCTACCATCATAAAGAACTAGATCGATAGGAAATATGAGGGTTGCCGCGGAATAATCCTCTATATCCTCAATGAAATCAAATAAGTCTTTGTCATTGTCAAAACTGAAGGACTCGATAATTTCACTATTATCATTAAATGCGGTCGCTCTTATGGGAAAGACAAAATCGATACATTCAATATCATCGTCGGAAGCATTTTCTGCAGGACATTGGGAAGTCAACGAAAGTAACTCTGCTGACGAATTTACCGTGGTCGTTTCAAAGTTGGATGCGGTCAAGGTAATAGGGTAATCTATTTCCAACAGGTCCGTATCGTCAAGGTCCGTATCAAAAATGTTTTCAATGATCTGTAAATCATTTAGGGAGGAAACCATGATTACTTGACCATTGGCCGTTACGTTTACCGGTAATACTACGCTAAAACAACTGGCATTGTCTATTATATTGTCAAATGAGCCATCCTTTAAGGAGGTTTTGTTGAGCAAATCCGCAATGTTCGTATTTGATCCAATAAATTCTTGCATAGGAGGATCTATGGACAAATCGTCCTCCGTTCTACAGGAACTTAAAAACAAAATTCCAAGGAAGGATACTAAGCAGATAATTTTTTGGGTGTTCATTTTGTCTGTATTTCTTCTTTCTGCCAAAATAGTTGCAGGCAAAGGTTCATTTACTACTAAAACACGTGTTGGATGAAATGTCCCATAAAAAAGTGAATATTTTTTTTCTCTATCTTTAATCGCTAGAAAATAACCACCACCATTGACCAAAGCACTGCACTCCAATATTTGTGATAAAATACTATTTTCCAACCTGTACGAGAAATATGCACCGGGGCTGAACGACATTCTCTATTTTAAGTACGGAACAAACCTTAATCCTGGCGATAAGGTACAGGAAGCCTTTATTAAAATGTGGGAGAACTGTTCAAACATAACCCTACAGACTGCCAAATCCTACCTCTATACCGTAGCGAACAATATGATGCTCAACGAGATTAGGCACCAAAAGGTTGTATTGAATTATAAGAAGGTTAAGGCCAACGACTACGACAATGAATCACCGGAGTTCCTAATGCGGAAGGAACAATTCATGGAAAGATACGAAAGGGTGCTTGCCAGTTTAAAGCCGGAACAAAGGGAGGCTTTTCTGCTAAATCAGGTGGAAGGCAAGACACATCAGGAAATTGCAGATGCGATTGGGGTGACAAGAAAGGTAGTAGGGCACCGTATTTATGCGGCATTTGATATACTAAAAGAGCATTTGGAAGAATTTAAATTGAAATAATTTATGGGACATTTTAAGCGTAAGGTGTTTTAGGTATAACTAGAAGTTTGAAATGGAAAAGCAATACCTTATAAAAAAATGGTTGGATAAGGAACTGACACCTGAAGAGGGCGAGGCTTTTGAAGCATTGGAGGAAAGCGCATTCTACAAAGAAATCAGGGAGGAAGGTCAACGTTTTAAAGGGCAGAACCCTTCAAAATTGCCAAGCTTCGAAGTATTGGAAAGGAAATTGGTCGCTAAGAGTCCAAGAGCCACTGGACTTTCAGAATGGTTGCTGAAAATTGCAGCGGTCTTTGTCCTAGGATTTGGGTTGTATGTTTTTTTTGCCAAAAGCGGTGAAAATTCCATCCAGACCCAATTGGCACAGAAAGAGCTTGTTGAACTGCCCGATAGTTCCATGGTAACTTTAAATGAACTCTCTGATCTTAGGTTCAATGAAAATACTTGGGACAAAGAACGTACGGTAGAATTAAAAGGCGAGGCCTTTTTTAAGGTCGCCAAAGGCAAAAAGTTCGATGTGCAAACCTCCCAAGGTATTGTTAGGGTGGTGGGGACACAATTCAATGTGCAGGTATCGGACGATGTTTTTAGTGTCATTTGTTACGAAGGTCTTGTTCAGGTGTTATATGGAGAGGATAAAATTGAGCTTCCGGCGGGAAGCGCATATAGGGTAGTTGATGGATTTGCAGAAACTTATGCCATCTCGGTCGCTGAACCGGAATGGCTAAACAACATGAAGGTTTTTGAAAATATGGCCGTTAAGACGGTATTCACGGCACTTGAGGAGCATTATAATATCCGCATTGAAACAGAAAATATTAATGTTGCAAAGGAGTTTACAGGTGCATTTGAATTGAACAACCTGGAAAATGCATTGCAGGCGGTAGCCAAGTCACTGAATTTCACCTATGAAAAATCTGGAGAGAATTTGGTATTGATTAAAAGTGCAGAGAACCAGTAGAGCCTATATCGTCCTAACAGTACTGATTTTTGGAACTTTTCCAATGTTTGGACAAGGGATCCAAAATAAGGTTTTCCTAAAGGATTTTCTTTCCATGCTATCTGATCGGTATCAAATTCAATTTAATTACCAAAGTGACATTTTGGATACTATCTATATAGATATTCCCTCCGTAAATGACTCCTTGGAGGAGCAATTTGAGTCCATCAAAAGGGAGGCCAAGCTTAACTTTACAAAAATTGGCACTTCTATTTATACGATTACCAAACAACTGTCTGTTTGTGGCCAAATAAAGGATGCCTTTAATTCCTATATGCTAGAAGGGGCCACCATTGTTTCAGGCACGGACAATGCGGTTAGTGACAAGGATGGCTTCTTTGAAATAAAGGTAAGTTCCCTAGAGGAA
Organism: Maribacter sp. 4G9; assembly: GCF_002742265.1. Classification (GTDB taxonomy): domain Bacteria; phylum Bacteroidota; class Bacteroidia; order Flavobacteriales; family Flavobacteriaceae; genus Maribacter. Next base: position 54,747 of record NZ_MDGL01000149.1, on the reverse strand, counting down.
ATTATAGAAATTCGATTTTTAGGTTTCTCTACCATTAGGCGTAAGGCAGTTACTTTTGGAGAGGATCAATGCCCGATCATTGAGATGTTTGAGGAAATTACCAAAATGGATACGGTTGTTTTGGAAGGCTACCTGGTACGCGGAATAGACCGAAAAGGTGACGGTAGTACGGCCATAAACTTTACCAGTTTTTCCGCTTTGCCCGGATTGATAGAAACAGATGTCCTACAGGCCGTACAAGCATTGCCAGGCGTCGTAAGTGTGGATGAAACGGTTTCAAATATCAATATTAGGGGAGGTTCGCACGACCAAAACCTCATACTATGGGACGGCATAAAAATGTACCAGTCAGGGCATTTTTTTGGCCTTATATCGAGTTTCAATCCACAGATTACAAAGGAAGTCAAGGTGGTAACCAATGGTACGGACGCCTCGTTTACCGATGGTGTTTCGGGGAGTATCCAAATGTCCACGGATTCCTATGTGCAAAAGGAATTTAAAGGAAGTTTGGGGTTGAATTTTATAAGTGCCGTTTTTTTTGCGGATATTCCCATTGGGGATAGGTCTTCACTGCAATTGGCGGCAAGAAGATCGTTGAACGATGTTTTTGACACGTCAATATATGGCACGTATTTCAAGCGGGTGGTCCAACAAACGGAGATCGAGGATAACGAGGAAAATGTAGTAAACTCCAACCAGGAATTTAATTTTTACGACACTTCGGTAAGATGGTTATACCATCCATCTGAAAAGGACCGAATACGACTGAATTTTATACTTTTTGGAAATAACCTGGATTTTGACGAAACCTCCTCCGTAAACCAGGAGTCGGTCACTAGGGGAAGTGGCTTGATACAGAATAGCGTAGCTATGGGCCTGGGATATGAGCGAAATTGGAGCAGTAAATTTTCCACATCCTTAGATGCCTATAATACAGATTACAAACTACAAGGAATCAATGCAGATGTGCTGCAGGGGCAACGGTTTTTACAGGAAAATACGGTATCGGAAACAGGTATAAGGCTAAAAGGGGAGTATAGGTGGAACAATTTTTGGGGCACTTTGGGGTATCAGTTGATAGAATCGGAAGTTATTAATGAAAACGATATTGATATCCCTAGGTTTTTAAGAAGGGATTCTGAAGTACTTTTGGAACATGCTGTTTTTTTACAGGGTCATTACCGGAACAATAATGGCGGCTTCACCCTTAATCCAGGGGTGCGATTAAATTATATTGGAAAATTTGGCGAATTCTTGGTAGAGCCCAGGATTAGTTTAAGAAAGAAGTTGGGTAAGAACTTTCATTTGGAGGCTCAGGGAGAACTTAAGCACCAAAATGTTTCCCAAATCGTAAATTTTCAAAACGATTTCCTTGGCGTTGAACGAAGAAGGTGGCAATTGACGGATAATGACAGCATTCCCATTTTAAAGAGCAAACAGGGCTCCTTGGGACTTCAATTTGCCAAAGCAGGTTGGCTGGTCGATGCTACGGGTTATGTGAAGGAAGTGGAGGGAATTACCACACAGAGTCAAAGTTTCACCACAAAATATGAGTTTCAAAAGGAGCGCGGAAGCTATGATGTTCTTGGCTTGGATGTGCTTATTAGAAAACAGGTAACAAATTTAAGCAGTTGGCTAAGTTACTCTTATATGGTCAATAACTACAACTTTGAAAATCTTGAAGAGGGTAGGTTTCCCAGTAATTTTGACAATACCCATTCACTAACTTTTGGAACTACCTATTCAAATGATTTTTTCGATTTTTCAGCTGGTTTAAACTATAGAACCGGTAAACCTACTTCTGTACCCGTTTTAAACGATGAAGTGGTTGATGGCGAAATAAATTTTGATGATGCCAACAATACAAGATTACCGGATTACTTACGAATCGATATGTCCGCCTTATACAAGGTTAAATTGATAAATGGTGTCAATTCAAAAATGGGTATCTCTCTTTGGAACGTTTTGAACAAGGAAAATGCCATCAACGATTATTACCGAATAGGGATTGATGATTCTGCAAACCAATTTACACGGTATGCCTTGGGAACCACATTAAACGTGATGGTGCGGTTGAATTTTTAAAATCGCCGTTGGACCAGTAGCTTACAATGAAGCCATTTCTACAACTGAGTTAATTCCAATAACACTGTATCTCCTCACCGTCTACCTTGGTTATTTCCCTTTGTCCAAGGTCTCTTTTTCAGTATCGAGCTGAATTAACTCAGATTCGGTAAACTCCATGCCCGAGGAGGATTTAACCTTTCTCAGTTCGGCTATACGTTCTTCCTTGAGGGTTTTGGGTTTGTCAGAAAAAGAATTGGTAACATAGGCGATGATATCCGCAATGTCCTTATCGGTTATGGTCTCGTTCCTAATGAGTCCGGGCATGGCCAAATTAAGGTCGTATTCCTTCCCATTTACTTGTATGGGGCCTTCCAGACCATGGAGCATAATAAGTGCCAACCGCTCCGTATTTTTAACATGTTCCGAATTAATGAGAGGAGGTGCAAGGCCCTCGATACCCTGACCATTGGGTCCATGGCACGAGGCACAAATAGCATAAAACATTTTTGCGCCACTTGTTCTATCATCCTCATTTAATGTTTTTCTCGTATAAATTGGATTGAATACCTTTTGGTCCCTATTGGAGATACTTTTTGTTAGCTTATCTGTAAAGGAGGCAAAGGTATCCTCATCTAAGTCCTTAGTACCAAGTAATTGCTTTTCAATGCCATCCAATCCACTTATGAGTGCTTCTTGTACCGTAGCATTTTCGCTATGTCTCTTTAAAAGGGTCAAAAAAGTCTGGGCAAAGGCATTGTTATCAATTTGCATCCAAGTACCTAGAGTATTGCCAAGGTAAATATCCAGCACCATTCTATCTTTGTCCACGACCTTTTCAAAAAGAGATTTGGCGGAATCCTTATGTTCTTCCAAAGCAAAGGGTTTCAAAAGTACCAAGGCATGTGCCGCAGCCTTATCATTGCCTTTTTCAATAACCTCCGAGAGGAAATCGAAGGTAAGCTTATCCCATTCTTCCAAAACATAAAGCGCATGTATTGGTGCCCAATCGTTATTGGCGTTGAATATTACATCTTTTAAGGCCTGTATCAATCCATCGGGTTTATGAAATAGCAGATGGTGCTGAGCTCGATCACGAATCCAACCATTCCCACTGGACAATAAGGAAATAAGTTCCTCGCCGGTCCTAGTTTTAAAATCGGGGATTGGTACCTCTTGAAAATTTTCTGATTTGATATTTAAAATCCGCCCATAATTGGTGATGGTATCCAAACGGTTTCTCGCTGTTTTTTTCTTCAAGTAAGGACTTAAATAGGCATGGTGACCGATCATACCCCTGTGCATATCCACTACATATATACTGCCATCAGGGCCGTTCTTAATCGATACGGGGCGAAACCCTTCATCCGTAGAGGTCAAGAATTCTTTATCCTGCCATGCATGCTGCGCCGTGATCGAATCCCCTTTGAAGTTCAGTAGGACTCTTTTGATCAAATTTCCTTCGGGTAGACATACAAAGACATTTTGGTCATATTCCTTGGAAAAAGAACCTCCCCTATAAACCAAGGGGCTGCATGCGGCGGTAGCATGGATCAAAATACTATCTTGGTTCAACACCCCTTTGGCATAACCCCTATTCACCGTGGTGGCGTGGCTTGGATAGACACGTTGGTCATTGGTTAGGACATTGTCCACACTGGAGTCTGGAGTAAAATGGGTATTGCCGATCAACGTATTGGGCAGCACATAATCCCCAAGTAATATCCTTGAGTTATCGTTGTAATATAATCGGCCAAAATTATCATTGGAAATTCCCCACTGGCCCCTAAACGTGGTTGGTTCTTTATACCATATTCCATTTTTTCTTCTATATCTAAAATTGGACTTGGCATTGTAGATCCAATTGTCCACGTTTAACAATAGTCCATTGGGCTGATGTTCCGGATTACCTTCTACGGCATATAGTGAGTCTACCAATACGGGATTCGCTGGTTTGTCGTCCTTGATGTCCACGAACCATAAATAAGGAGGTTCCGCATAGAGCAAACCGCCATAGACATGGGCCAATGCCCTAGGCATGATCAGGCTGTCCAAGAATATTTTTGCATGGTCCGCAATACCATCATGGTCGAGATCTTCGAGAATACGAATACTTCCCACGGGATCGTTTTCCGCGGAGCCCTGCATATCGTTCATGTAACCGGGCATCTGTGCTACCCACATCCTGCCCTTATCGTCAAAATCCATCGCAACGGGTGCCTTAAGGAGTGGTTCCGATGCCAAGACCTTTAAAGTAAAACCTTTTTCCAAGGTATAGGTATCCAAAGATATTTCGGTCTCTTCATAAGAAGGTTTACAGGAGGTAAAAAAAATAAAGGCAATAGTTATGGGAACAAATACAAACTTCATGAATAAAAAATTGTTTGGGGAAATCATTGTAGTATCACTTCTAATCGATCAACCCAAAAAATTGGGGCAACCACAATGATATTCCTGAAAAATAAGTAATTAAAAATAGTACAAAAACCATGGCCAATAAAAGGGGTAATAAGGGTTTGATAACCTTGCCAACCGGTACTTGGGCCACGCCACTGCCCACAAAAAGTAAAGTACCCACCGGGGGGGTACAAACCCCAATACACAAATTCAATACGATCACCATTCCAAACTGAACAGGATGCATCCCTAGCGCCATGGCAACGGGAAGGAAAATAGGGGTAAAGATGAGAACCGCTGGGGTCATATCCATAAAAGTTCCTACAATGAGTAATATTAAGTTGATGAGCAAGAAAATCAATATGGGGTTACTTACGGAATCGACCATGATTCCCGTTAGCAATTGCGGTATGCCTTCAAAGGAAAACACCCAGGACATGGCCATGGAAGTGGCAATCAAGAACATGACGATGGCCGTTGTTTTCGCACTTTTCAGCAAAATGCCCCTAAAATCCCTAACATGCAGTTCCCTGTTGAGGAAACCTAAAAAAGCGGCATAAACAACGGCAATAGCCGCAGCCTCGGTCGCTGTAAAAATACCGGCAACGATTCCTCCAACCACAATAACCAACAGCGTAAGGCTGAGAAAAGCTTCCTTAAAATCAATAAAAAGCTGTTTGAAGCCTACCCTATCGGCCTTGGGTAATTTCTTCTTTTTAGCATAAAAAAAGACCATGACCATAAGTGCAAGGCCCACCAAAATACCGGGGATGTACCCTGCCACAAATAGGGCGGCCACGGAGGCCGTTCCACCGCTTGCCAAAGCAAAAATGATGAGTACGTTACTGGGGGGTATCAATAGGCCCGTAGTGGATGAACTAATGTTTACGGCGGCACTAAATTGCCTGGGATAGCCTTCTTTTTCCATTTTGTCCGTCAGTGTACTACCAATGGCCGAGGCCGCAGCTATGGCCGAACCTGAAATGGCCCCGAACAACATGGCAGAAATGATGTTCACATAGGCCAGTCCTCCCGGAAGGCTCCCTATTAGGGATTTGGCCAAAGCGATAAGCCTATTGGCCACGCCACCACGGTTCATGAGTTCCCCCGCCAGAATAAAAAATGGGATAGCCAAAAGGGCAAAATTATCGATACCGGTGGTCATTCGCTGGGCCACCGTGGTTACAGAGGGATTAAAGGCCATATTGACAACAAGGACCAGAGTAGTGGAAATACCTATGGAGTAGGCTACGGGTACCCCGTAGAGCAATAAAATGGCAAAACTTACAAAAAGGACCAAAACACTTATAAGCTCTATACTCATTTATTTCCTATTTAGTTGTTTAACGTTGTACCATGAAAAGAACATAATAATAAGACCACATAAGGGCACAATACTATATACGTACCCCAGTGGCAGATGTAGGGCAGAGGAGGTTTGGCCCAATCGAAGCGTAGTATAGACCAAATTACCACCGCCAATGACCATAACCACAAAAGCAAAGAGGGCCATTGCTATTTGGATTACTTTTTGTCTCCTTTTTCGTTTGGCCTCGGGCAATTTTAATAGTAAAAAATCCATGGAAAGGTGACCTTCTTGCTGCCCGTTGATATAGGCTGCACCTAGTACCGTCAGCCAAATCAATGAAAAGCGTGCGAATTCCTCCGTAAAGGAACTTGATTGGCCTACGACATAACGGGATACCACTTGCCAAACTACGTCTATGACGAGTAGACCGAAGATGATTACCAAAAGGCCCTCGATTATTTTGTTCAGGAGATTGTAGGTTTTTTGCATTATTCTGACCGTATTTTTTCAATTACCGCTTTCATTTTTTCATCTTGCATCATTTTCTCCATGATCGGAGCGGCATTTTTTGAAAATTCACTTTTATCCGGATATAAAAATTGAACATTGGCCTTTTTCAACACCTTCATATTTTCTTCCACCGTTTCTTTCCAATACCGTTTTTGCTTTGCTACACTTTCATCGGCAGCTTCCTGAAGCCAGATTTTTTCCGTATCGCTCAATGTTTCCCAAAAACGTGTTCCGATCACTACCACATCGGGTACCATGGTATGCTCATCGAACGAATAGTATTTACAGACCTCGTAATGGTTACTGGTAACAAAGGAAGGAATGTTGTTTTCCGCTCCATCAACCACGTTTTGTTGTAGGGCGGTATAGAGTTCGCCATAGGCCATGGGAGTTGCGGAACCGCCAAGTGTGTTTACCATATCAACGGACATTTGGTCGTTCATGGTCCTGATCTTCATCCCCTCTAAATCCGCAGGGCTTTCTATTTTTTGGTTCTTTGCATAAAAGCTTCGGGCCCCGGCATCATAGAAACATAGCCCTCGTAGTAAATATTCCGTACTGCTCATTAATAGTTCCTTCCCAATTTCACCTTCCAGTACCTTGAACAGATGTTCGCCGTCCCTGAATAAATAGGGAATACTGGTTACCTGATAGTCTGGGGCGAAGTTGGAAAGGGAGGCTGCACTTACCTTTGTCATTGAAATACTCCCTATTTGTAGGAGTTCCAAGACTTCGCGCTCCGTTCCAAGTTGTCCATCTGGAAAGATCTTTATTTGCAGTTTCCCGCCAGATTTTTGGGCCAAGGATTCCTTCATGTCCATTATGGCCCTATGTACGGGATGTGTAATAGGAAGGGAATGGGCAAAATAAAGCACCTTGGTGTTATTCTCCAAAGCACAGGATTGCAACAAAAGCAAAGTACATACCCACAAAATTTTTGTCCGTATTCCTTTCCAAGCGATAGTGTACATTTTATAAATCAATATTATATTTTTTATACAACCAAGCCTTCCCGTACACCCATTTCCAACCCAGAAAGTTGGGCAAGTCCCATGGCCCTGCCAATGAGCGAGTAACCGGAGTAAAATTCCTGCTGGCGCTTTTTATCATCCAACAAAACATGTCCATGATCTGGTCTCATGGGGATGTCCACCACCCCATTTTGTGTCATATGTCGTTTTTGTTGCTGTTGTACGATGGCCTTCATGACCTTTTGCATAGGTACGGAACCACTTAGATGATCGGCCTCGTAAAAACTGCCATCTTGGTTTCGGGAAACATTGCGAAGATGTATAAAATGGATCTTATCCCCAAAATCCTCTATAATTTTCACCAAGTCATTGGTTTCCGATGCTCCCAAAGAACCGGAACAAAAAGTTAGCCCATTGCTGGGGGAAGGACAACATTCCAACAAAAACTTAATATCGTCATAATTGGAAACGATTCTGGGGACCCCAAAAACGGAAAATGGAGGGTCATCCGGATGTATGGCCATGCGTACGCCCAATTTTTCAGCATCTGGAATCACCGCGTTGAGAAAATATGATAGGTTTTCTTGAAGTGTTTCCTTTTTTATACCCAATACGGTGGTGTGGTTCTTTTTAAATTCGCTTAAATCTATTTCTTTTCTGGAGCCTGGCATACCGGCCAGAATGGCTGCTTTTAAGTTCTTTTTTCCGGAATCGGACAAGGCTCCATAATAGGCCTTGGCCTCTAAATATTCGTCTTTTGAATACGACTCTTGGGCTCCTTCGCGTTCCAATATAAAAAGGTCAAATGCCGCTGCTGAAATTGGACTATATCGAAGGGCCGATGCTCCGGTTGGCAAAATATAATCTAGATCGGTGCGGGTCCAGTCTATGAGCTGCATAAAATTATAGCACACGTTATAAATACCGTGGGCCGCTAAATTTTTTAAAGTTTCTATATAATTGGATATATACAGGTCCCTTTCCTTGAGTCCGTATTTGATGGCCGTATGCACATTCACACTTTCCACTACGGACCATTCCATACCATGATTTTCTATTTGTGTCTTTAGGGCACCAATGGTGTCCTTGGGCCATATCTCGCCCAGCAGTACTTCCTGGCAGGCCGCCACTATTCCTTGTACGCCCAATTGCCTTATATCCGCTAACGATACACCAAAATCGGGTCCAAACCACCTAAATGTTTTCTTTAGATTTTTCATTCTTTATTAAAAAAAAGATAATTATCGCGTGTTTCCAAAGGTAGGTTACAATATACAGTTTTATGGTTATTTCAAAAACAAGATACCATAATAGAAACGCTTTTGTAAGGTCCGTTGGTCAAGAACTTTCATTGGCAAATCTTCTAAACTCCAGAAAATGAATTGAAACCGCCGTCCAAATCAAAAATGCTCCCTGTCACGAATGAGGATGCATCGCTTAAAAGGTAATGGACCATGCCATTTAATTCCATTACATCGCCAAAACGTTTCATAGGAGTGTTGTTGATAATGAGCTGTCCTCTTTCCGTAAGGGAACCATCTTCATTAATCAGCAATTTCCTATTCTGGTTACCTATAAAAAATCCTGGTGCGATGGCGTTGACCCTTATTTTATCCCCGTGTTTTGTGGCAAGTTCTTGCGCCATCCATTTTGTAAAAATATCAACACCGGCCTTGGCCATTGAATAGCCCAATACCCTTGAAATACTTTGTTTGGCTGCCATGGATGATATATTAATTATAGAACCTTTACCTTGTTTTACCATAATACCACTCAAAACTATAGAAGGCATTACGGTACCAAAAAGATTAATGTCCACTACTTTTTGAGTATCTGACATTGCAATATCATGAATGGTCTGATCTGGCCGCAGGGTTGCGCCAGGGATATTACCTCCGGCCAAATTAATTAAGCCGTCCAATGTATCAAAAGATGTAGAAATTATCTCCTTTAATCTAAACAACTCGGTTTCACTAAGTACATCCACCTTAAAGATAGTTGTACTGTTTGCAGCTATTTGGTCCAATACTTTTTGTTTTGATTCCAATTTCTCCAGAGATCTTCCTAACAGGATGACTTTAGCCCCTTCATTTACCAAGTATTCAGCAATTGACCCTCCAAGTATGCCGGTTCCCCCAGAGATTGCATACGTTCTATTAGATAAAGAGAATTGTTCGCCCATTAATTTGCCTTTGCCATTTTGTATGCTTCTATGGTAGTATAATATTTAGTGATCATATTGGGTACTTCCCAAGGTGGCATTTCTCCTGACTCCAAGTATTTAAGATAGTTCTCCGTTACCTGTGCAAAGTGGGCCTCGTGCCCCACTTTAAATGCATCAGGAATGTTCACCTTCCATTTGCCCTTTTTAACTTCGGTAAGCGTAGTGCCTGGAAATAGGTCATTAATATCACTATTCAATGCTTCATTCAATTGTTCTTCAAAACCATCTATTTCTTTGGTTTCAATATAAAGAACAGGACTATAATTTTCCTCTAGTCCTTGTCTTATGATAAGGTCACTTTTTGTACCTCTCATAATACTATAGTGTGTATCGCCAGTGCCTTCTGGGGCCATAAAGTTCCATATTACGGATACCTTGGCATGCTTATCCTTAATTTTATAGATCATTTCTCCATTGCAGTACACGTGCAAGGTATCGTTTACCACATCTTTCTCAAGGTACTCTGGAAATGTTGGAAGTCCGGTGACCTTTTCAAATTCTTGCTGAGATACCTTTGTGGGCCACCTTCTTGCGGTAATCATTTCTATCTGGGTTGTATCCATAACTTCGTTAGGAAACGCTTCCCACTGTACCAGGTCCACCAAATGTGTCGTGACATCCACGATTCCCTCACCTTCTTCTGATACGTCAAAGAACCAAGGTGGTCGCACCAAAGGATTTCCGGAAACATATTTGAAAAAGTGATGTACGCTTTCTTTGCTTATGGCGGGGTCTTCCAATGTTCCTTCCACCAATTCCCCAAATAAAGCAGGTAAGAGCGAAAGTTGTTTTTGCATCATAGTTGTTGATTCATATCGCTCTGTCATGATATCGTAGATCAATACATCGTTCTCCTTGGCGATTTTAAATGCTTCCTTCAACTTTTCAAAACCTTCTGGATCAATAACCAAAGGTTTATCGGCATAAACGTTTAGCCCAGCATTCACAGCATCCAATATATAGTCTATTTTTTTGGAATTCTTTCCTGCTACTACCATTACATTACCAGGTTTATCGGAAAGCATTTTTGTTAGATAATCCTCTCCAAGATAGGTTTTTACTTCCCACTTGGTAGGATTTTCATCTCTAGTGTTGTACTGTTCAATCTTACTGAGAAAATCTTTGACTTCCGGACCATTTGGTGCAAATACATAAATGGTCGAATCAACTTGGGGATACATGGTTTTTTGGACCAAAGCTGCGTGAAAATGGCCCGGATCAAGGGTCATTAGCTTAACAGGTTGGTTTTTTGTGTCCTTCTCTTCCCCTTTTTGTTGTTCACATGAAACTGTAAAACCAAAAATTGAAAGGATAGTAGCCAATACTATGAATTTCTTCATGTGCTTTAATTTCAAAGTAAATGTAAATTCTGCCCCACCTTTACAATGGGACCTAGTAGGTTATCAAAATAGGAGGTAAGCAAAAAGGGACTTTGATGTGAAACCCTTTCGAATGTTATCCCATTTTTACATAATCCGTTCCATAAGGTTTGCGTTGAGCTCTTTGCAACATGGCGTTCGCCTCTGGGTCATCTATGAACCATTCGTTGATGGGATCCCATTTTAGTTTGCGTGAAAATTGCATGGCAATATCACTGATCAAACAGATGGTACAGGCCTTATGCCCTTTTTCAATGGGAGATATTGGTTGTTTTCTAGTTTTTATACACTCCAACCAGTTGCCATGTTGGTCATCTATTTTTTCCAAATGTATCTCATTGGGACCAATGACGGACTCCAGTATTTTGGGATCTGAGGCATTCAATGCTTTTGAACTCTTTTCTTTATCCACTGGATCGGAAGCGGAAGCTGTATAATCTCCCCGTGAAACAAAAATCCAACCATCCTCTCCTATATATTGAACTCCATTGGTATAACCACCACTGGTATAAACGGTAATGCCATTCTCATATTCATGTTTTACAAAGAAATCGCCATGTACGTTCCATAATCCGGATTTTGGAAATTCTGCCAATGCTTCAACCGATACCGGTCCGGTAAGTTCGGTGTTCATACCCCAAGCGGCGGAATCATAATGATGCTGTCCCCAGCCAGTGATCATTCCTGCACCATAATTTCTATGTCTTAACCAACCAGGTCTACTATAGTCGTTTTGCGGATGAACTCCAATTTCTGTATATGGAACTTCTGGGGTAGAGCCCAACCACATATCAAAATTAAGGTTACTAGGGACCGGCATAGCTGGAGCTTCTGGGCCCGCTGGGTCACCTGGCAACCCAATTTTAACGGTATGGATTTTACCAATCCTTCCATTTCTAACAAGCTCTGCCGCAACTCTAAATTGAGGCATTGCTCTTTGCTGAGTGCCTACTTGTAGTACAACGTTATTTTCCTGAACCGCCTTTTGCAATTGTTGACCTTCCTTTACGGTAAGTGATGTAGGTTTTTGAAGGTAGATATCCTTCCCGGCAATAGCCGCTTCCATGGCAGGTTGGGAATGCCAGTGGTCTGGTGTACTGATGACTACAGCATCTATATCCTTGTCCAAAAGCATTTCACGGTAGTCCCCGTAGGTCTTGGTATCCATATATTTGGACTTACCCGTTTTTTCCCTGTAATAACCGTCTACCAGTGTTTTTGCATCTCCAAGACGTTTGGAGTCCAAATCACAAACGGCAATAAAACGTGCATCATCATATTTAAAGGTATCTGGAATATCATGTCCGCGCGCAATACGCCCACAGCCTATTTGACCAATATTGATTTTGTTACTTGGGGCATTTTTCCCAAATACCGATGAGGGAACGATTGTAGGAAATGCTACTGCCGCAGCGGTGCCAATAGATGTTTTTTTGATAAAATTTCTTCTTTGCATTGGTAGTTAATTTTAATTTACCTCTAATTCTGATTGTACAGGTTCAACGAAGTCCTTCCAATAAGCTTCTGCCTCTTCAGGGGAAAGTTCTCCCTCAAAGACCACCATTCTATATTTTAATTGATATACTTGATTGGGTTCAATTTCCCAGGGTTCATGTCTGATCGGGCAAAATTCAAAGAACATATCCCCGCGGCCGCCATTTCCGTCAATGGGCCAGACTCGCATAGGTTCAGGGTGCATTCTGTTGCCGGAATGACTCAGAAATAGAATGCCGTTCGTTCCCGTTCCATTGCTGGCCTCACCGCTCACAATGGCCCATTTGGCGTTTGTGCCATCTGCGGATAGTCTGTCTTTTCCCTCAGAGGTTAGCACCTTACAGTTATCCTTTTTCCAACGTTCCGTAAATCGCATTCCAATACCACCACCATATCTATAGGCTTCAAATAAGATACCATTTTTTAAGGGACTGGTAAAGCTGGAGCTATAATCCATGATATAGCGGTTTTTGTTGTTGAGCTCCCATATCTTTACTTCAAGTTTTTCCTCAAGGGCCACCTGCGGACTATTTTCAGTCTTGAGGTCCATATGTTCTTGAACGGCGGTAAAACCGGAAGCGACTTGTCCATTTGATTCTTTTTTAAATTCCTTGTGCAGTACTGTACCATTTCCATCTCCAATATTCCAAAAGTCTACCCTAACGGTATCAATTCTGGTATGGGTCCAGGGTCCCCAAATACCATAATGATGCCAATGGTCCGGTGGGTTTATTCTCGTAAGCGTATCACCAGAGGGAGTAAGAAGGGGATGTATAAAACCTGATTTTTTAAAAATGGAATCTACTCCGTTGGGAGGGTAATGCATTCCATACCTGTAACCTACCCTAGGCTCATTCCCTATGGATAGGGTTAAAAGGCCATCTTCTTTTTTGGCAGTTAATTTATCTACATCGTTTTGGAATTCATTCTTAGGCTTAAGCGTATATTCAAGGGATTTTCCGGGACCATGTACAAACCAGATTTTATTTGTTTCTGTATCAAAATCATAAGGAATAAGATGTCCGTTGTTGTAAAGATCATACTTTGAAATATCCAAATCTCCAATGTGGACGGAGGTAGGTCGATCAACTAGAATACCGTTGTTCTCTCCTAAACTGAAAATGATTTCCTCTTTTTTTGATGTACAAGCCATTATTGGCATTAAAACTAAAATCAAAATAATTCTTTTCATAATCTTTGGTTAGAACAACGGTAATTAACTAAACTAACTCAATCAATTTTTGGAAGACGCAAAATAAAAGTGACTTTCAAAAAAAAATAATAAAACTAACAACTAAACTAACATAACATTTTATAAAATCTTTTTAATTATACCCTGGGTTTTGTTCCAAGACCGCACCACGGTTACCCTCGATTTCATTGGCAGGAATGGGCCATAAATTGAAATGTTCCTGCATGCCATTTTCAACGTAAAACGGATTGTACCGTATAACCCTATCATAAATTGTGTTTGTCCGCATTAAAGTAAGCCTTCTTTTTTCTTCAAGGCCCAATTCACGAACACGTTCATCCAAAATATAATCCAACGTTACATCTCCAGCAGCCACGGCAGACGCATTTGCCCTACTACGTACCACATTAATATCATCTGCCGCCAATTGTGACTGGTTATTGGCCAAGTAAGCCTCTGCCCGTAGCAAGTAAGTTTCGGCCAGTCTTAACATATATTGATCCGTGTACGTGGAACCAGCTGCCGAGGTAAGGGCAAAAGGCACACTGCTTGGTCTTAATAGGCCTTCCGGATGATTATAAGGAGTGGTTACCTTGGTAGGATAGGCATAAAATTCCCGAATCCTTGGTTGTGTTTCGGTGGACCAAACCGTATCCCTGCCTATTTCATCTGCTATTATTGCCAAAGCAGAGGAATTATCCCTGTTGAAAATCCGTATAAAGTTATGGTTGGCATTTCTAATGTCATTTACGAAATCTGGATTGGAGGCGTCATTTCCCCATACTGTATTTGTATAGAACTCCGTGGTAATTCCCCAACCAATTCCCCTTCCTCCAGTGTAATCACCTACTGGCCAGGAGTTGAAGGGGGCAAAGCGTAACAAGGGTGCAAAATGTCTTTCAGCAGGATATGAACCACCGCGGCTGCCAGACTGTATGCCGCCCCCTTGTACATCCAATTCAAATTGGATTACCCATAAGGCTTCCGTATTGCCGCTGGCACGGTTTTGATTGCCCCTTCTGAAAAGATCCCAGTAAACGTCACCAGGTTCTTCTGTGGAACGGGAGCCATAACGAGCCGTCATTAAAGCGGTATTGGGGTTATTGATGACCGTAGTGGCCGAGGCAATGGCTTCTGTATTCATCCCCATGGAAAGATAGGCCTCTGCCAGATAATGGTGTGCCACTAAATCATTTACCCGACCATCTTGTGCTGTTGAAATAGCGGGTAGGTTTTGGGCGGCAAAGATTAAATCATCTATGGCCTGCTGTAACACCTCATTCTTACTGGCCCTAACAAAATCAATTTTAGGCTCTTTAATCTCCTCTGTCACTATGGGCACACCTCCATATAGGGTGGCTAATACGTTATAGGCAAATCCCCTGAAAAATCTTGCTTGGGAAACAATGTCCTGGATCTCCTCCTCGTTCATTTCAGACAATGGGGCTCGCTCAATAACCGTGTTGGCCTCAGAGATGGTCTTATACAGCAAGTTCCAATGTGTGGTGGCAATATCGCCCGCTGGGTCATATGCCTGTACCATATTGCCATGCCTTTGGGTGCCCCCAGGCTCCCCGTCAAAGACCAGATCGGTGCCATACACAAAATCGAACGGCCTATTCTCATCCCTGTTGTAAAACTGCCTTCTTACCAAAAAGTACAAATTGTTAACAGATGCAGTAAAATCCGCGTATGTTGTAAAAGCATTGGTAGAACTCAAAAAGTCTTCTGGTCTTTCTTCCAAGAAATCTTCGTCACATCCCCAGAAAAAGGGGATTATAGCTAGAAATAGTATTATTTTTTTCATTGTTTATTGAATTAGAATGATAAGTTTAAACCTAGTGAGTATCCTTTTAATACAGGTCTGCCATTAGTAGTAAGGCCTACACCATAAATCCCATCTGACGCCCTTTGAAATTCTGGATCCCATCCAGTCCAATCTGTCCATGTAAACAGGTTCTTTCCACTAACAAATACACTTAAATCCGTTAAACCTATCCTTTCAAGAATATCCCTATTGAAGTTATATCTAAGATTAATATCCTGTAGACGAACGAAACTTCTGTTTTCATAACGTGTTCCTGAAATCCCAGGTCTGCTTGGCGCCATGGCGTTCAGTCCATCTGGATTGTCCGGTGACCAGTAATCGATTCCTGTAAGTACGTTTTGGTACAATGTATTGGCATTTCTATAAAGTGCATTGTCATTCCTTGAAATATAGTTTCCACCATTACCTTGTATTGAGTTAAGGAAAAAACTAAAGGATAAATTTTTATAGGTAAACGTGTTCAACAAAGACACTGCATAAGAAGGGTCCCTGGTTCCTAGTATTTTGCGGTCATCCGCTTGCGTAATAACTCCATCACCGTTTTGGTCAACGACCCTGTAATTTCCAATAGCATAACCATCTGGAATATCATCTCCTATTTGGTAAATACCATCTACTTCGTAATCATAAATTGCATTTATGGATTCCCCTATGAAAAGATTACTTTGAATCAAATCATCTTCAACACCATCGCCATCAGCGTCCTCCCCGGTAAGTTCTAGAATTTCGTTCTTATTTGTTGAGAAGTTCGCTGTAGCCGTCCAGGTAAAGTTGTCATTACGCACAATATCACCCGATAAAGAAACCTCGAGACCAGTATTCTGTATCTTACCTACGTTTGTCTGAATATTGCTAAAACCCGTAAGGAAGGGTATCCTTACTGAAAACAATAAATCGTCCGTAGTATTTTGATATACATCCAGGTTTCCTCGCAACCTATCGGTAAAAAGTGAGAAGTCCAAACCTAGGTTGAGACCCGCGGTTTTTTCCCATCTTAGGTTAGGATTGGCCAATGAGGTAAGCTCTTGACCAAAAGCAGGACCTGAACCGTCCCCAAAAACATAGGCGGCTCTGGTGCCCAATCTCGCTAGGGAGGTGAATCTTGGGGTCTGATTTCCACTAATACCGTAACTGGCCCTGAACTTCAAGTTGTTTATCCATTCAGAATCCCTTAAAAAAGACTCATTGGACACAATCCATCCCAAGGCACCGGAAGGGAAATAAGCGGTTTTTTCATTGGCCGCAAACCCAGAAAATCCATCCCGTCTAATAGTACCGGTCAGGATATACCTGTTATCAAATTTATAATTCGCCCTAAGCATTTGATAGTTCAAAGTCTCCGTATATGCACTTGAGTTTATTGTGGGTATGGCTCCTACGGCTAGATCATTGTAGCCCAACAGCAATCGGTCAAAACCGGTGGCCGTTGCCACAGTAGTCTCTTCTTGTCGCTCGATGGCTCCGTAGAGTAAGGTGGCCGAAACGTCATGCTTTCCAAAAATCCTACTGTAATTTAACAGATTGTCCAAAGTATAGTCCCTATAAAACCGTACGTCCTTACTCGCAAGCCCTGTTTGTCCCGCTTCATAAATACTAGATCCGTAAAACTTATCTATTCTATAGTTATTACCAAAATTGAGACGATAGGACAAACCTTTTATAAAAGGAAGGTCTACTTCAGTATATAAATTGGCAAAGAAATAATCATGACGTTCATAGTCTTGCGTATCCAGGCCCAAAAAGGGATTGGGTTCTATGGTACCTGCCGGATTGGGAATAAGATTACCTTGATCGTCAAAAGGAACAAGTAAAGGGGAAAAACCTGCCAATTGCGACAAAAAAGGTTCGTCACCATCCTGTTTGACAAACGACCCAAAGGATTGCACACCTATCTTCCAACCTTTTGTGATATTGCTTTCCAGGTTTACGCGGATGCTTCTACGAGAAAAGTCGTCGTTTCTAATTATACCTTCCTGTTCGGTTAGTCCTAAGGAAACCAAATAGCTAGTGGACTCTGAGGCACCTGCGACACTTATTTCATTTTGTCTAACAAAGCCTGTTTGGGTACCTTCCTCCCACCAATCGTAATCATTGTCGTTAAATTCACCGGGATTGGTATCTGATTGTAGTTCAAAATTGGCATTAATACCCTGCCCGGGTTCAAAATACCCAACATAGTTTGGATTTGGTGTTAGATAGTCAGGAGCTAGAAAACGCAAATCGTATAATTGCATGTTCAAATGGTCAATATATGCATCCCTTCTTAGCGGCCTTATATTTTGAGACGGTTGTAGGGTTGCATATGAAGAGCTAATGGAAACTTTAGGTTTTTGATTTCTCTTTCCTCCCTTGGAGGTTATCAAAATTACCCCGTTGGCTGCTTGCGCCCCATAAATTGCGGTAGAACTAACATCCTTTAATACATCTATGGATTCGATATCATTTGGGTTTATTGAAGACAATGATCCATTATATTGTATACCATCCAAAACGATAAGTACGCTTTGGCTACCATTTAGGGATACTTGCCCCCTAATAGTAATTTCAGGGGTCCCACCTGCCGTGTTCACCTGGCCAACGTTTAGGCCGGGGACGGTACCCTGTAAGCTCTGCGCTATATTGGTATTGGGCGCTTCCTCAAACGCTTCAAGATTGGCGCTTGCTATCGCCCCCGTAACATCGGAACGTTTTTGGCTACCATAACCCACAACAACTACTTCGTCCAAAGCAGAGGCGTTTTCGTTAAGGTTTATGACAATATTGGATTTTCCTTCTACGCTAATTTCCTTTGGATCATACCCTATATAGGAAACCAAAAGTATTGCATTGGCACTAGAAAGATCAATTGAAAAGTTCCCGTCGAAATCCGTAGAAACTCCATTGGAAGTTCCTTTTTCGACAATCGATGCTCCAGGTAGGGGTGAATTTTCGCTGTCCACAACAGTACCCGTTATTGTGGACCCACTTTGCGCATTTGAAAAGTTTGTGCAGGCAAGATAGCAGAATACCATCAGTAGGCATGCTCTTTTCAAAATGGTCAAATGACTTGATTTTTCCATATTTTGTGTTGTTAGGTTGATGATTAAATTAATTGCTCTGAAATGTGAACTTAATGTTAACTGAGCCAAATCTAGAAATCAATATCGAAAAAAGCAACCGATTGCATAAATTATTACATAAAATAATTAATTTTTAACAAATTTCACTACGCTATAATGATAATACCTATAATTTTAGCTATATTTTTTATGTTTTTGTAGGTTGTAGCGTGCAATAATTGTATTTTTGTTGCACAAATAAGTTCCAACTGAATTTTAATATGTCTAAAAGAATAACGATTTATGATTTGGCGAACCAGTTGGGCCTATCACCAGCTACGGTGAGCCGTAGCCTAAATGGCCACCCCTCTATAAGCGATAACACCAAGAAAATGGTTTTGGAATTGGCAAAAGAAAAGGGCTACAGGACGAATAAGTTCGCTTCTAATTTAAGTAGGCAGCAATCAAATACCATCGGGGTTATTGTGCCAAAACTAAATTCATACTTTATGTCCACGGTACTTGCGGGAATCGAGCAAGTTGCAAACAAGGTTGGCTATAATTTAATTATTAGTCAGTCCCAAGAATCGGAGGAGAAAGAAAAAATAAATGCAACTACATTATTGAACAGTGGTGTGGATGCTCTATTAGTGTCATTGGCAAACGAATCCAACGATTACGAACATTTTGAGGCCTTTACCTCTCGCAAAATACCACTTCTGTTTTTTGATCGTGTAATCGATCTTCCTCAATGTCCCACCATTTTAATAGACAATTTAGCGGCAGGTTTTGATGCAGGTCAGCACCTTGTTGATCAGGGATGTAAAAATCCTATACATGTTAGTGGCAATCTAAAAAGGACATTGTATGCCGATCGGTTCAAAGGTTTTCAACAGGCACTTTTGATGAACGGCTTTTCCTTGCATGCCGATCAATTGATAGAAACTGGCTTAGACCCAATACATATTGAAGAAGTCATTAGTCATATAAAAAGGGCAAACAAAAAAATAGATGGACTATTTGTGGCCAGTGATAATTTTGCGGCACATTGTATCATTGCTTTGCAAAGGGAAGGTTTTAGGGTTCCGGAGGACATAAAAGTAGTTGGTTTTAATAATGATCCTGTATGCGAAATAGTGAGTCCAAATCTCACCACCATAGAGTATCCCGGTTACAAAATGGGAACGCTTGCCGGAGAAAGTATTATAGCTCATCTCAATGGGAACATAAACTTACAGACTACGAATACTATTTTAGTTCGTCATAAATTAATAATTAGATCATCTACTTCAAAATGAAAAAGGTTTTGCCTACCTTAATTATTTGCGCTTTACTTATGTTCAACGCAGTTAGTGCACAAGAATTAAAACCTTTTCCCATAAACGATGAATGGTTGGTAAGTATTTATGATAATGCCCCATCAAAAACCACAGTCGTTGCCTCTAAAAAAAGAAAGGTTCTGGTGTTCTCAAAAGCTACGGGCTTTGATCACTGGACCATACCCCACAACAATGAGGTTTGGAGGATATTGGCCCAAAAAACGGGAGCCTTCGAAGTTCAAATCGGTTTTGATATCACCCATTTTGAAAGGAAAAGCCTAAAAAACTACGATGCGGTAATATTGAATAATTCAAACCCAACAGGCCCTGAAAGAAATTTGTTCTATGACTTGTTAAAAAAGTATTCTTCCATTACGGATGAAGAGGCCAAAAGGAAGGCGCAACATTATGAGTCCAACCTATTGGAATATGTAAGAAAGGGGGGTGGCCTAGTGATTATGCATGGCGCGATTGTGGTACAGAACAATTCTCTGGAATTTAGCAGAATGACCGGAGCGAGTTTTGATTATCATCCAAAACAGCAGGAAATTCATCTTAAGGAAGTGGACAAAGACCACCCCTTGGTAAGTGCCTTCAATGGAAATGGATTCAAGCATATTGATGAACCCTATTTTTTCAAAAATGCCTACTTTGATTATAATTTTAGGCCATTACTTTATTTTGAGGTGGATAAGATAGAAGGAATCAAGCATAAGGTAAAAGATACTATGAATTATGTTTCCTGGATAAAAAAATATGGTAGGGGAAGGGTTTTTTATTCCGCTCCTTCGCACAATGCGCAAAGTTTACAAAATCCGGAGCTATTCAAGTTTTATCTGGACGGCCTCCAGTATGTTATGGGTGATTTGAAAGTGGATGATGCTCCAATGGGTCATAAACCCTAGTTAGGGTTACCTAGATCATAAAACCCCTTTCCCAAAAATCCGTGAAAAATTCTAAATCTATTATTTAGCAAAACAAATAGATTAACCTTAAACAAGCATCTTATGAAGTCTTTTTTGAATAGTGACTTTTTATTGGAGAACGAATACTCCAGAATACTCTACCATGAATACGCCAGTGATATGCCAATTATTGATTATCACAATCATTTATCTCCAAAAATGTTGGCAGAGGATACTAAGTTCGACAATTTGTCCCAGGTTTGGCTAGATGGAGACCATTATAAGTGGCGAGCCATGCGTACACTGGGAATTTCTGAGAAATATATCACGGGCGAAGCTACGGATAAGGAAAAATTTGATAAGTGGGCCTATACTGTTCCCTATACCTTACGAAATCCACTTTACCATTGGACCCATTTGGAGTTACAGCGGTATTTCAACATTTCCGAACCTTTATCGCAGGTAAATGCATCATCGATTTACGAGAGGGCCAACGAAGAATTAAAAAAGGACAATTATAGTTGTAGGGGCCTAATATCCAAAATGAACGTTGAATTTTTATGTACTACAGAAGACCCTACGGATACACTGCAGCATCACAAGATATTGGCGAAAAGTAATTTTACTACTAAGGTAAGTACCGCTTTTAGACCGGACAATGCCATTATTATTGAAGCTGATGGCTTTGTAAATTATATAGAATTACTTTCTGAAGTTTCAGGAACAACCATTAACAATTTCGTTACCCTATGCGATGCTTTGGAAAAGAGAATAGCTTATTTCCATTCGCATGGTTGTAGGATAGCGGACCACGGGTTGTCACATATGTATTATACTTCATTTAACGAAAATGATATCAATACAATAGTCGAAAAAAGGTTGAGCAATAAGACAATCAGTGGTGATGACATGAATACTTTTAAATGTGCCGTTCTTTTATTTCTTTCAGGAAAATATCATCAATATGGATGGATTCAACAATTTCACTTAGGGGCCTTGAGAAACAATAACCATAGAATGCTCACCCAATTGGGACCAAATACAGGTTGGGATTCTATTGGAGATTGGCTACAGGCAGAAAAATTATCCAAGTTTCTAAACCATCTGGATACCAACAACCAACTATGTAAGACCATTATCTATAATTTAAACCCAAGAGACAATGAGGTTATGGCAAGCATGGTAGGAAACTTTAACGATGGTTCCGTTAGAGGTAAGATCCAATTTGGATCTGGGTGGTGGTTTCTAGATCAAAAGGACGGTATGGAAAAACAGATGAACGCGCTTTCCAATATTGGCCTATTAAGCTGTTTCATTGGTATGCTCACAGATTCCAGAAGTTTTCTTTCCTTCCCAAGGCACGAGTATTTTAGAAGGATTTTGTGCAATCTCATTGGAAGGGATATTGCCAATGGGGAGCTCCCCAATGACACAAAATGGTTAGGTAAAATGGTACAGGACATCAGTTATAATAATGCAAAGGAATATTTTAATATTTAAAACAATTTTCAATCTAAATTCATAATGAAAAAAGTAGTTACTTTCGGTGAGATCATGCTACGATTGTCACCACCCGGTTTTTTAAGGTTTTCCCAAGCGAACGAATTCGATGTGGTCTATGGTGGGGGAGAATCGAACGTGGCCGTTTCATTGGCCAATTATGGGGTACCGGTGGATTTTGTCACCCGGCTGCCCAAAAACGATATAGGGCAGTGCGCCCTCATGGAGATGCGAAAGAGAGGTGTTGGAACGGACAAGATCGTTTATGGCGGCGACCGCTTGGGAATTTATTTCTTGGAGACCGGGGCGGTAAGCCGAGGAAGTAAGGTGATATATGATAGGGCACATTCCGCAATTGCGGAGATTAAACCAGGTATGATCGATTGGGACGATGTTTTTGATGGTGCAGAATGGTTCCATTGGACGGGTATAACCCCGGCAATTTCCCAAGGTGCCGCCGATGTTTGCCTAGAAGCGGTAAAAGCTGCCGATAAAAAAGGAATTACCATTTCTACGGATTTAAATTATCGTGCAAAGTTGTGGCAATATGGGGGCGACCGTGAAAAGATAATGACGGAGCTTAATTCCTATTGCGATATTATCTTAGGAAACGAAGAGGATGCCGAAAAACATTTCGGTATACATCCGGAAGGATTGGATGTGCATAAAGATGGGGCAGACGTGAAGGCCGAAGCTTTCCTGTCCGTATGCAAGCAGATGATGCAAAAATTTCCAAAAGCCAAAAAGGTGATTACGACTTTAAGAGGTTCCATATCCGCTTCCCATAATACGTGGGCGGGTGTTCTTTGGGACGGTTCCAAGATGTATGAAACCCGTCAGTACCAAATTACGGATATCGTGGATAGAGTAGGTGGAGGCGATTCCTTCATGGGCGGACTCATTTATGGTTTGATGAAGTATGAAGGCGATGACCAGACCGCATTGGATTTTGCCGTTGCCGCTTCCTGTTTGAAACATACGATCAAGGGAGATGCCAATTTGGTAACGGTCGATGAGGTCGAAAAGCTGATGGGAGGAGACGCTTCAGGTAGGGTGGCTAGATAGGCATATACATACCCCTTCAAAGGAGTATGATGAAAATATTTATGTTTAAATTTAGTATTAATAGTTAAAAAAATGGAAGTCCTTCCCTGCGGGAAGGATTTAGGATGGGCTTATGGCAAAATATTCGAGATTGGAAGTGGCTGCGGTCATGAAGGAAACAGGCATGGTGCCCTTGTTTTATCATGCAGATATTGAATTAGGAAAAAAAGTACTGGAGGCCTGTTATAAGGGCGGGGCCCGTCTTATGGAGTTTACCGCCAGGGGGGACTTTGCCTTTGAGGTTTTTTCCGAGTTGAACAAGTATGCCCTTAGGGAACTGCCAGGAATGATCATGGGTGTTGGTTCCATTACAGATGCTGCCGCTGCCAGTATGTTCATGCAAATGGGGGCTAACTTTATCGTAACTCCTTCCCTGCGGGAGGATATCGCCCTTGTGTGTAATAGAAGAAAAGTACTTTGGTCCCCGGGTTGTGGTTCACTGACTGAAATCAATAGGGCCGAGGAACTGGGTTGCGAAATTATAAAGTTGTTTCCTGGTTCTACCTATGGCCCCGGTTTTGTAAAGGCCATTAAAGGCCCACAACCGTGGACTAGCATCATGCCTACTGGTGGTGTAAGTACCGATGAGGGTAACCTGAAAGGTTGGTTCGATGCAGGGGTGACCTGTGTTGGAATGGGTTCACAACTCATTGGTAAGGAGGTTCTGGCAAATAAGGATTTTGATGGACTTACTAAAACGGTCAAGGATACTTTGGCTCTTATCAAATCCATAAAAAGCGTAGAATCTTAGAAGGAATTTCCAGGTATTTCTTGCTATCTTCATGAAAATTACCGCATGAAGTATTTTGTTTCAAAAATTAAATAGTGGTTTTACCAAGGAATTGTTGTCCTTTTCCAAACGAATTACAGTAAGATTATTGTAAAGCTTTCGCAGGGTCTTGGAAAAAAATATCCATAGAATTTTATGCAAAATCTAAATAGGGAATTGAATAATAGCGTAAAGAATTTACCCATAAAAGTCGTCCAGTTTGGGGAGGGTAATTTTTTGCGTGCGTTTGTGGATTACGCCTTTCAGGTTTTGAACGATGAGGTGGGTTTCAATGCGGGTGTGGCCGTGGTGCAACCCATTGAAAAAGGTATGGTTTCCTTGCTCAACGAGCAGGACGGATTGTATACCTTGTTTACGAAAGGTATTAAGGATGGGTCTGAGGTTCAGGAAAAGATACTTGTTAAGAATATCGTCAAAGGTATTGACCCTTATAAAGATTTCGAAGCATTCTTGGCCTTGGCGAATGAAAAAGAACTGGAGTTTATCATATCCAACACCACCGAGGCCGGAATAAGTATTGATGAAAATGATACGCAGGAAATGCGGCCTCCCAATTCATTTCCGGGAAAGTTGACACTTTTTCTACATGAGCGATTTCAATATTTTAAGGGGAGTAAGGAATCGGGGCTAACGGTTATTCCATGCGAGTTGATCAATTACAACGCAGATACCCTAAAGACCATTATTCTAAAATATATAAGCCTATGGGGGCTTTCCGGTCACTTTAAACACTGGGTGCTGAATGCATGTACTTTTCACAATACCTTGGTAGATCGTATTGTAACTGGCTATCCAAAGGATGATATTGAGGCATATGATGGTCAGTTGAATTATAAGGATAGATTGATTGTCAGTGCCGAAGCCTTTTTCCTATGGGTAATAGAGGGCGATGCAAACTTAAAGGGGAAATTGCCATTCCATAAGACCGATTTGGATGTACACATTGTGCCAGATATGCAACCGTATAGAACAAGAAAGGTTCGGATATTGAACGGGGCACATACGGCCATGGTACCTTTAGGATTGCTCTATGGTAATGAAACTGTAAAGGATACGGTAGACGATTCTTTCACTGGTACCTTTATTCGCTCCCTAATATTCGAGGAAGTGATTCCCACGCTGGAAATGGACAAAAGGGAATTGGAGGATTTTGCAAAGGATGTCCTTGACCGCTTCCGAAATCCGTTCATCAAACATCAATTGTCCAGCATCGCGTTAAATTCCATCTCCAAGTTTAAGGTCAGGGTACTGCCAAGTCTATTGGGTTATGTTCAATTAAATAAAAGGTTGCCCTTAAAAATAGTTTTTGCCTTTGCTTGTCTGATCCGATTTTATCAAGGCCAATGGAAGGGTGTGGATTTGCCCTTGAATGACGATGAGGCTATTATTGATAATCTTAAAAAGCTATGGGATTTGCCCAACCTGTCGAGCACCGTTCATCAGGTATTGGGCAATATTGACTATTGGGATACCGATTTAAACAACGTGGACGGCCTTCCCGAAGCTATTGAAGAAGCCTTGAAACATTTGGAAGCAAATGGTGTAGAGGAGGGATTCAGGAAATTTGTGGACAGCTATAAATAAAAGCATGATGCAACAGATAATCAAAGTACATAAAGAGGACAATGTCGGTATAGCCCTGGCGGACTTAACCGATGGTGAGGTAATACATTTTGAAGGCCAGGACATTACCATAGTAAATCCTACCAAGGCAAAACATAAAATAGCCCTCCAGGACTTAAAGGAGGGAGACAGGGTTTTTATGTACGGGGTTTTAGTAGGCAGGGCTCTCCACTTCATACAAAAGGGGGGACTTTTGACTACTGAAAATGTAAAGCATCAGAGTGCGGAAGTACAAGGAAGAACGGATAGGTATACTTGGAACCCTCCCAATATTTCCCAATGGAAGGAACGAACTTTTTTGGGGTATCACAGGCCGGATGGCCAGGTCGGTACCCAAAATGTATGGCTGTTCTTTCCCTTAGTGTTCTGCGAAAATAGAAATATAGAGATACTAAAGGATGCCTTTGAAAAGGAATTGGCCATTGGAAAAATAAGCAAACAAAGACAACTCTTGAGGCGACTTATACTCGGCAAGGACCTTAGTGATATTAATGCAGATGGTACGACGGGTGAACGAACTTTTGAAAATATAGAGGTTAAATTCATAACGCATCAAGGAGGTTGCGGGGGTACACGCCAAGATGCTGAAACCTTGGCCAAATTATTTGCAGGATATATCAAAAATCCCAATGTAGCGGGAGCAACTGTCCTAAGTTTAGGATGTCAAAACTTACAGATAAACCTTTTAAAGAATGCATTGGACGTGCTGGATCCAAACCTTAAAAAGCCTGTGCTAATCTATGAACAACAAAATCTGGGAACTACGGAGGATATGTTGAATACCATTATTATGGAATCTTTTGAGGGAATTAAGGAAGCGAATAACATTCAAAGAAAACCTGCTCCCCTTTCCAAATTAAAGATGGGACTGGAATGCGGGGGTTCCGATGGATTTTCCGGAATTTCGGCAAACCCGGCACTTGGTTATGCCTCTGATCTATTGGCCGCTTTGGAAGGTTCTCCCATCCTTTCTGAATTTCCCGAGTTATGCGGGGTAGAACAGGAGCTGGTGAACCGATGCGTCCGCGACGAGGATGCAGAACGTTTTATGCAATTGATGAAGGCCTATGAGAATTCCGCGGAACGGGTAGGGTCGGGCTTTGATATGAACCCTTCGCCAGGAAATATCAAGGACGGTCTCATCACAGATGCCATGAAGTCGGCCGGCGCGGCCAAAAAAGGGGGCACATCCCCCATACAAGGGGTATTGGATTATGGCGAGTATGTGATCAGACCAGGTCTGAATTTGCTTTGCACTCCTGGAAATGATGTAGAAAGCACTACGGGAATGGTTGGCTCTGGAGCCAATATTGTTGTTTTTACTACCGGCTTGGGAACTCCTACGGGAAATCCCATCGCTCCGGTAATCAAGGTGTCCTCCAATACGGAAATGGCAAATAAAATGTCGGATATCATTGATATTGACACGGGAGCGGTGATTAGAGGTGAAAGGTCGATTGAAGAAATGGGAGAGGAGATTTTGGAATACGTCATTCAGGTGGCCAGCGGCGAGGTGAACGCCAAGGCAGATATTTTGGGTCAGGATGATTTTATTCCATGGAAACGTGGGGTGTCCTTATAAATTTGCATAATCTTGCTTCAATACCTAGGCCAGCTTTCATACAATCCCTAATTTTAGGGGTAACTTCTAAATTAGAGTTCAAACCATGTCTTTAAATTAATAGCTAAGAAAATGAGCGATGGATTACTAAATTGGAATGTAGAACCCGAAATATTTTGGATAACGGACTCCTTTCCTTTGAAATATTATAGCTTGCTATTTATGATAGGTATTGTAGTCGCTTTCCAAATTGAAAAAAGAATCTTTATAAAAGAAAATGTTCCACTTGAGAGATTAGACAAATTGATTATTTATGTCATTGTTGGAATAATCTTGGGGGCAAGACTTGGACATTGTTTTTTTTACGAACCAGAATATTATTTTAAGAATCCTATCGAAATTTTACTTCCAATTAAAAAAGTAGGGGATTCCTATAATTTTATCGGATTTCAAGGATTGGCAAGTCATGGAGGAACAATTGGAGTATTAATTTCACTTGGATTATATTGTAAAAAATATAAAACAAACTTTTTGTGGTTAATGGATAGAATTGCAATTGTTGGTCCAATAGTAGGGGCCTTCATAAGGTTAGGGAACTTTATGAATTCGGAGATATATGGAAAACCGACAAACGGAAATTGGGGAGTCGTTTTTCAAAGAGATGATATAATACCAAGACATCCCACCCAGCTCTATGAAGCATTCTCCTATCTTTTGATATTTGGTATCTTAATGTACACCTATCAAAAGTCTTTTAAAAGAAGACATGATGGGTTAATTTTCGGGTTGTGTTTACTACTAATATTTTCGGCAAGACTTATAATTGAATATTTTAAGGAAAACCAGGTCGGATTTGAGGCCGCAATGTTTATGAATATGGGACAAGTATTAAGTATTCCATTTATAATTATCGGACTGATTTTAGTATTAATGGGTAAAATAAGCCCTGTCTACAAAAAAAATATATAATAAAAAAGATGGTTAGTTGCTAAAACGATTAATAATGAATTAATGGTCTTAGATAAATTAGTTATTTAAACCTGCTACCATTTTGTATATAAAATGAATATGAACAACAAATGAGTAAAGAAACAATCTATTATCAGGCAATAAACCCGGCGACCGGGGAACAATTGGAAGGCGAATTCAAAAATTCAACATGGAAAGATGTGGACCAAGCGGCCAAAAATGCCGCCACGGCTTTTCAGGTGTATAGGAAGTTGGACAACGAGACAAAGGCAGAATTTCTTGAAGAAATTGCCAATGAAATCCTCGCGTTAGGGGACGCTTTATTGGAACGCTGTCACTTGGAAACCGCATTGCCTTTGGGCCGACTCACAGGGGAACGGGGAAGGACCATGAACCAGTTACGATTGTTTGCCAGTGTTGTAAGGGAAGGTTCTTGGGTAGATGCCCGTATAGATTTGGCCCAACCCAATAGGGAACCCTTGCCAAAATCGGATATACGGCATATGTTGATACCGTTAGGGCCGGTAGCGGTCTTTGGGGCCAGTAATTTTCCATTGGCGTTTTCAACGGCAGGAGGGGATACGGCTTCGGCTTTGGCCGCAGGTTGTCCTGTGGTCTATAAAGGTCATCCGGCACACCCGGGAACGACGGAACTGATTACCGGTGCCATCCAGAAGGCCATCAAAAAAATCGGGTTGCCAGAAGGTGTTTTCTCCATGGTTCAGGGAACGGCTATTGAAGTCGGCGAAAACCTGGTCAAACATGAGGATATTAAAGCGGTAGGTTTTACGGGTTCGTATAATGGAGGTATGGCGATTTTCAATTATGCAAATTCCAGGCCCGTTCCAATTCCCGTCTTTTCTGAAATGGGAAGCACAAACCCTATGTTCATTTTGCCAGGGGCACTAAAAGAGAGGGCATCACAATTGGCGCAAGGTTATTCCAATTCCTTGAATATGGGTGTAGGCCAATTTTGTACCAATCCCGGGCTTAGTTTCTACCCAAAAGGGGAGAGGTCCAATGAATTCTTGGAGGTCCTTTCCGATCAGATTAAATCCACGGAGGCGGCCACCATGCTTACGGCAGGTATTCAATCGGCATACAAAAAAGGCTTGGATGAGCTGTCCGCTACCCAAGATTTGGAAATTATAGGTGAGGGTAAATTGCCTACTGACAACATTGGGGTCAGTTCCAAAGTCTTTAAGACGACAATGGACACATATCTGAAAAATAGCAAACTCTCCGAAGAAAATTTTGGTCCTTCTTCCATTGTAGTGGAAGCTGCCACACGAGAGGATCTTTTAAAGGCTGCACGTGAACTGGAAGGTCACCTAACGGCTACCGTCCACGCCACGGAAGAAGATTTGGAGAACTATGCCGAGCTGTTTGAAATTCTTGAGCAGAAAGTTGGGCGAGTTTTGGTAAACGGTTACCCAACGGGGGTGGAAGTCTGCCATTCCATGGTCCATGGCGGGCCATTTCCCGCTACAACGGCTCCAAGTTCCACATCCGTAGGAACCAATGCAATTAAAAGGTTCGTTAGGCCAGTTTGCTATCAGGATTATCCAGAAAGTCTGCTTCCCGTTGAACTTAAAAACGACAATCCTTTACATATCTGGAGATTGGTAGATGGAGAATTTTCCCAAAAATCCATATAGGTTTAATTCGTTGCATTAACCTCTTAGTTTTTTAAAAAATCATATTCGAAATACTATTACGGGCAGTATTTACTGCCCGTAATATCTTATAGAGATTTCTCATTTTACTAAATTCAAGTGCCATTATTTACTTGAATTCGAGTATTCCTGTTTACTTCATTTTAGATCGAAGCAGGTTCAAGTTGATTTTCAGTCACTTCACTTTACTATTTCCCAATGGGCAATACTTCAGCCCTACATTTGTCCTGTAAATGATTCAAAAAAAGTTTTATAATTAAAAATAAATATCATGAATAAATTAAGTGTTTTACTAGGAACGGCAATTTTGGGAGTTTTATTGATTTCGGCGAAAGCCAATCCTAATTGTGTGGATACAAATCACGATCCGCATAAGGCCAAATACAATCCCTTTGCAGAAGGTTTGCAAATTGCTATGGAGTCCGCCAATTTGGATGCCAGCGAGATTGTTGTCTTGAAGATTGAGGAAGAAGTGGATTTAGGCTTTGATACTTCGCAATACCTGCCTTTAGGTTTTAATGCCTATGAAGGAATGGAATTGGATGTAAAGGATATTGTCGTTTTAGAAGCCGAGGAAGAAGTGCATTTAGGTTTTGACGTGTCCAAATATCTTCCGGAAAATTTTGACGCATATGCGAAATAGGTGGTTGATTGTTGTTAGTTAGCTCCTTTTAATAGGCCTTCATTAACTTGGGGGCCTATGCTCCATGAATAACCTCTTTGTGCCCAACCAACCAAAATTAATGTACATTTGAAACCATACGATTCATGCAATATAGTATCATGCTAAAGCCCGTTAAAATAGGTCAGATTCTGAAGATCTCTTTGCTTTTGGCCTTGTTGATATCCCTACCAAGGTCCATTTATATTTATAATATGTTATCCGATGGCAACCTGGAACTTTCCGGGGACCTGTTGATAGACTTTTTAGGAAGATATGTGTTTTTTGTGGTTTTCTCTTGGATCATGCTGCAGTTCAATACGAATACCGTATACTTATATTTTAAGGAATCCCCCAGACTTAGGGTCATGTTATCGATACTCGTTAACATCCTCATTCTAATACTGTTTCTAAACCTCTTCAATTATTTGTTTCCTTTTATTACCGGTCAGGAAATGGATGATAGGGCCAGGGGTTTCAGTAATTTCAATTATACGGTATTGATGGTGGTCCTTTTCTTTATTGCGAGGGTATTGCGCTTGCAGACAGACCAACAGGAAAGCAAATTGGAGAACGAACGGCTTAAACAGCAGAATTTGCAGAGCGAGTTGGCCGCTTTAAAAAATCAGATTGATCCCCATTTTCTGTTCAATTCCTTAAACTCGCTTACCTCATTGATCAGGGACAATAAACCGGCAACACAGTTTGTGAACAAACTTTCCCATATGTACCGATATATCCTTCAAAGCGGGGACTCCAACTTGGTGGCCGTTAAGGAAGAATTGAAATTTTTGGAAAGTTATGCCTATCTTATTGAAACGCGGTACAGGGATCGGTTTAAACTGAATATAGAGATCAACGAGGCGTATCTGGATGAAAAATTGCCGCCCATGGCCCTTCAACTGTTGGTAGAGAATGCGGTAAAGCACAATGAGATATCCGCTTCGCACCCGCTCAAAGTGGACATCGTTCAAAGGAACGGGTCTATTTTTGTAGAGAACGGTATCAGGCCTAGGACGAATTTGGCGGATGGAACAAAGAACGGATTGATAAATTTGAAAAAACGTTATGCCTTGCTTTTAAAACAGGACCTTACCATTCGGCAGGACAATGATATTTTCAGTGTGGAGCTACCTTTGGCAAAAGAAGCATGAAGCCTCATCGAGGGATTTGTTAGGGTAAGCTACATACCTATACAAGAGAAAATATTTGGTCATATCTTGTTGTGTGTAGATATAACTAAGTTTGGTTCTTTTTTACTATACCTGAAAAAATCGCCAAAGGTGATTTTGCCCTTAAAAACGTGACTCCTTCAGGTGTACTGGGAGTCTCTTGGTGGCTGGGTCGGGACACAGAAATAGGCACCGAAGGGACGGAAGTGCGGTGAAGGGTACAACGCATGTAGTCCCGAAAGGGGACGGTGCGTAGCAATTTCCTTGGCCCGACTTGATTTTTTGGTTCGTTTTTCATCAAGGAAAAATGAACGGAAGGACAAAAGTGTAGAATCATTGCTGAAGAATAGCATGTGTTTAGGATAAAATTAGGACTTGGCATTTACACATTTTAATTGAGATAGAAACAAATGTTCAAAACCAATATAGTAACCAAATTGTAAAAGTGTGCAAGTAATCATCGTAGAGGACGAATTGGCGGCCAGTGAAAACTTGGCCTATTTGCTTCAATCCATGGATGAAACCATTGAAGTGGAAAAGGTCCTGGAATCCGTGACCGATGCGGTGGATTTTTTATCCAGACCCTACAAGGCATCCCTTATTTTTATGGACATCCATCTGGCGGACGGACTTTCCTTTGAAATTTTTGAAAAAGTAGAGGTTACTACGCCCATTATTTTTACCACGGCCTATGACCAATATGCACTCAAGGCCTTTAAGGTAAACAGTATAGATTACCTCTTAAAACCTATCGATGAAGAGGAGCTTTCCGAAGCGATAAAAAAGTTCAAAAGCAGGACGCCGGACAAGGGTATAGATAAGCAACAAATAGACAGCCTGCTAAACTTGATCGGGGGTGGCGCCAGAAAGTATCGGGCGACATTTTTGGTGAGCCATCGGGATCAGCTCATCCCATTAAAAACGGATAACATCGCCTATTTTAGAATTGACACGGGCATTGTTAAAGGCATTACCTTGGATAATCAATCCTATGTCATGGACAACAAATTGGAAGAAATTGAAGAAGAATTGGATCCTTCCAAGTTTTATAGGATCAATAGGCAGTTTATTGTAAAAAAGGATGCATTGGAGAGTATCAAGTACTATTTTAATGGTAAGCTGATTGTAACCCTCACACCTTCTTGTGAGGAAAAGGTGGTAGTGAGCAAGGCAAAGGCCACCGCCTTTAAAAACTGGGTCAACACCTAATAGATATTTGCTGTCGTCAAACCTTTTTTCTTATTGTATCTTTGAGTAAGCACCCATTGAGATGATTGAGTGATGTCAAAGAAAAAAGCAGCACCTCTTTTCGAAGAATTTCCTTCCGTTTCCGCCAAAGCATGGAAGCAGAAAATCCAGTATGACTTAAAGGGAGCCGACTATAATGAGGAATTGGTATGGAAATCCAGGGAGGGAATCCATGTAAAACCCTTTTATCACAGGGAAGACTTGGGGGAACCTTGCCTCTCAACGGATTCCGAAAAGACTTGGAAAATAGGGCAGTTGATATATGCCGGGGTGCCTGAAAAGGCGAACAAAAGAGCCCTTAAGTTTTTGGAAAGGGGTGTGGAAACCTTTCATTTTAGTGTTCCCAATGAAGAAGTTCAGTTTGATGCCCTACTCAAGGACATAGACTTGCAAAAGATTCCAGTATCCTTCCATTTTTCCTTCCTATCGGCTTCTTATGTAGAGTCACTGCTCAAGTCCGCTGGTAATTTAAGATCGAATGTTCATTTACATATCGATATTATAGGAAATTTGGCACGCACGGGAAATTGGTTTCACAACCTAACAAAAGATCATGAAATTCTAGAGCGACTTTTAAAAACCGAAGCCGATAACCTTTTGAGCGTTGACACCACGTTGTATGAAAATGCCGGGGCGGATATTGTGCAACAACTTGGCTATGGTCTTGCCCATGCCCATGAATATGTGCAGCATTTGAATGACAAGGGCCTTTTAAAAAGCTTGGGAAAAATCAATTTGAAAGTGGCCATTGGAGGCAATTATTTTTTTGAGATAGCCAAATTGAGGGCGCTACGGCTACTTTGGACTACCTTGATGGAAGATTATGATATCAAGATGGATTGCCTCATAGTCGCCGAACCTTCCCGAAGGAACAAGACCCTCTACGACTATAATATGAACATGGTACGAACCGCGGCCGAATCCATGGCAGCGATTTTGGGTGGTGCGCAGGTGGTTTTTAATCATCCCTATGATAAAATATACCATAAGGACAATGCTTTTTCCAGCCGTATCGCCTTAAACCAGCTATTGATCTTAAAGGAGGAGGCCTACTTCGATAAGGTGGAAAATGCAGCCGATGGGGCTTTCTATATTGAGTCCCTCACCCGCCAATTGGCCGAAAAGGCATTGATTTTATTTAAATCCGTTGAAAAGGAAGGGGGATTCCTAAGGCAGTTGAAAACGGGAGCTGTTCAGCAAAATATCGGGGAAGCAGCCAACAAACAACAGGAGCAATTTAACCAAGGGAACGAGGTGCTTGTGGGCACCAATAAATTTGTAACTGGTTCCGATGCGATGAAGACTCATTTGGAACTGTACCCCTTTGTAAAGACTGCACCAAGGAAAACCTTGATTGAACCTATTATTGAATCGCGGTTGGCCGAAGCTATGGAACAAAAAAGGTTGAAGGATGAGTAGAAGGGATGTAGGTCATATCAGGCTTAAATCAAGTGGGGGAGCGTTTACCACATCGGGTAAATCCCAAAAGGAATTCAATACCGCGGAGGAAATTTCCTTGAAACAAAGATATTTCAAAACCGATGTTGAAGATTTGGAGCATTTGGATTTTCCAGCGGGAATGCCACCTTTTTTACGAGGCCCCTATGCTACGATGTATGTTCAAAAACCATGGACCATCAGACAGTATGCCGGTTTTTCAACGGCCGAAGAGAGCAATGCATTTTACAGAAGAAATTTGGAAGGAGGGCAAAAGGGCCTATCGGTAGCCTTTGACCTTCCTACCCATAGAGGTTATGATAGTGACCATGAACGGGTGGTTGGCGATGTGGGCAAGGCCGGGGTTGCCATTGATTCCGTGGAGGATATGAAAGTGTTGTTCGATGGAATTCCGTTGGATAAAATGTCGGTTTCCATGACCATGAACGGTGCCGTAATTCCTATTATGGCCTTTTACATTGTGGCTGCCGAAGAACAAGGTCTTTCCAAGGAGCAGTTGTCAGGTACCATCCAAAACGATATCCTAAAGGAATTCATGGTCCGCAATACCTATATCTACCCACCAGCGCCATCGATGCGTTTGGTAGCAGATATATTCGAATATACCAGCCAAAACATGCCCAAGTTCAATAGCATCAGTATCTCCGGATATCACATGCACGAAGCGGGTGCTCCCGCCCATATGGAACTGGCCTATACCTTGGCAGATGGTATGGAGTATATCAGGACTGGTTTGGAAGCCGGTCTAAAAATCGATGATTTTGCGCCAAGGCTCTCTTTCTTTTGGGGTATTGGGATGAATCATTTCATGGAAATCGCCAAGTTAAGGGCCGGAAGAATGTTGTGGGCAAAGTTGGTCAAGAAGTTTAGTCCGAAAAATGAAAAATCATTGATGCTGCGTACCCATTGTCAAACCAGTGGATGGAGCCTAACAGAGCAAGATCCTTTCAACAATGTAGCCAGGACCACTATAGAGGCCATGGCTGCGGTGTTTGGAGGAACGCAAAGCCTACATACCAATGCCTTGGATGAAGCGATAGCATTACCAACCGATTTTTCGGCAAGAATAGCACGGGAAACCCAATTGTTTCTACAGGAAGAAACCAAAATTACCAAGACCGTAGATCCTTGGGCAGGCAGTTATTACCTAGAAACCTTAACCGATGAATTGGCACATAAGGCTTGGAAGCTTATTGAGGAGGTGGAGGAACTTGGCGGAATGACCAAAGCGATTGAGGCAGGAATTCCCAAAATGAGGATTGAGGAGGCAGCGGCCAAAAAACAGGCCCGTTTGGATAGTGGCAAAGATGTTCTTGTAGGGGTCAATAAATACCGATTGAAAAATGAGGATGACCTGAGCATATTGGAGGTTGACAATGAAAAGGTACGAATCCAGCAAATAGATCGGTTGACTACTTTGAAGGCTCAACGTAATGAAGAAGAAGTACGTCGTATATTGAATCGCATCACCGGTGCAGCAAAAGATTCAATTAAAGAAAACAGACAGCGGGATAATTTACTAGCTTTAGCTGTAGAAGCGGCAAGGTCAAGGGTTACCTTGGGCGAAATCAGTCAGGCACTTGAGGAAGCTTATGGAAGGCATACCGCGACCAATAATACCATTTCGGGCGTGTATTCCAAAGAAATCAAACAAGACGATAGTTTTAAAAAGGCCGTTCGCATGGCAGATGAACTGGCGGAGCAAGAAGGGCGGAGACCTCGGATTATGGTGGCCAAAATGGGGCAGGACGGACACGATCGCGGAGCCAAAGTGGTGGCTACGGCCTATGCCGATATTGGTTTTGACGTGGATATAGGTTCCCTTTTCCAAACACCAAAGGAAGTTGCCAAACAGGCGATGGAGAATGATGTACATGTTTTAGGGATCTCATCCTTGACTGCGGGACATAAGACCTTGGTGCCGGCCGTTATTGAGGAACTTAAGGCATATAATCGAGGTGATATACTTGTCGTGGTGGGAGGTGTCATTCCAAAACAGGATTACCGATTCTTACAAGAAAAAGGAGTAACTGCAATATATGGTCCGGGAACTAAAATTAGTGAAGCGGCTATCGAAATACTGGAAATTTTACTGGAGAATAACAAATAGCATAAAAAAAAGGGACCAAAACTATGGTCCCTTTTTAATATTGATAATAAGATATTAGGCAGTAGCCACTTCACCGGATTTTCTGTTTTTCATCCAAAAATATAGAATCGTGAAAAGAATTATTAATGCTCCGGGGAAAAGTGTTAGTTTTTCTAAGGTCATTTGTCCTGCTACTAATTCTAACTCATCACCCGTATAACCTTCGCTAGCCGCTTTAGCTAAATCACTATCTATCCATCCTCCAATAACGGGTTGGACAGCTCCGGTCATGAACATACCAATAGCTCCTATGATAGACATTCCTAAAGCCCCGCTTTTTGGTATTTTATCCGCTACAAACCCAATCATATTAGGCCAAAATAATGCTATACCAAATGCGAAAAAGATGGCAGCTAAGTAAGCCATAGCACCCGTTTGGGTACTGAAAAGATATACCCCTATAGTGGCTAAAATAGCAGAACCAAGAAGTACACCAGATTGGTCGAATTTTTTAACAAAATCACCACCAAAATATCTTGTTATGGCCATTAATCCAGCAGTTAATGCAAGAATAATCATTGGATTTGCACCACTTTTATCTAAGATAAGACCCACCCATTGGTTTGGTCCAAATTCCGATATGGCGGTTAATGTCATACAGAAGGCAATAAAAAGAAATAACGGGGAGAATATTGATTTAAAATTGCCGCTTAAAGTTGCTGCCTCCTCCACTTTTGCTTTTGGCCAAGATTGTCCAAAAAATAGGAAAGCATAAATAATCGTTGGTACTAGAATTATCCAAATCTGAGTCTGCCATGATAAACCGCCATCAGTCATGAATTTCGATAATAAGCTACCTATTGCAATTCCTCCAGGAAACCACATATGAAAACGGTTAAGCATTTTACTCATTCGCGAGCCTTGATAGGCATCTGCAATCATAGGATTACAAGCCGCTTCGGTACAACCGTTTCCAAGTCCAATAAATAAAGTAGAAATCAACAAACCAATATAGCTTCCGCTATATATAGTGAGAACAATTCCTAGAGCATGAGCAAAAAAGGCAAATTGCATAATGGCTTTACCTCCTACCTTATGGTAAATAAGGCCACCTACAATCATTGCCAAAGGAAATCCAAGAAACCACATAGAGTTGATAAATCCTAATTGCTCTCCAGTTAGGCTTAGTTCTTCGCTTAATTGTGGTAAAATACCAGCTCTAATACTAAAAGAAAAGGCGGTAGTAATCAAGGCGAAACAACTGGCATAGAACAGTCTGTTCGCATTTACGTTTGAAGTTGCTGTTGAACTCGTCATATTTGTTGGTTTTGTTATTATGTTTTTTTGGTTAGCACGCTAAGCTAATAAAAATGCGATAATTTCTCTTGTTTTTTATGAAAATCATAGTTTAGGTGTATCCTAATATAGGATAATGAAGAATCTTAGGGGTGCAAGTGAATTTTTAAAAGCTATAAAACGGTCCATTTTCCTATTTGTAAACTACATACGTATAGAGTACCTTGGAGCAGAATCCATAATTTAGAATCAAGGTTATGAAACAAATTTTGACTGTCATTTTTATGTGTTTAGTACTGGGCTGTAAAAATGAAATGCCCAAAAATGAAGTAGAAAAACTTCCTTTGGATGAGAATTACTATCCAGAAGCGAGTTTAAATCGATTAGGCATTGAATTAAGGTCCATAGGAAAGCCCATGGCCAACTATGTACATGCCGTAAGAACTGGAAATTTGCTTTTTCTGGCCGGGAAAGGACCCAAACAAGCAAATGGGGAAAATGTAGTGGGGAAAGTAGGGTCAGACCTGACGGTTGAGGAAGGCTACAATGCGGCTAGAGAAGCGGGTATCAACCAATTGTCCGTTCTAAAAGAAGAATTGGGGGATCTGCGCAGGGTTAGGCGTGTGGTACAGGTAAAGGGCATGGTCAATGCGGCATCCGATTTTACGGACCATTCCAAGGTAATCAATGGGTATTCCGACCTAATGGTCGAAGTTTTTGGTGAAAACGGAAAACATGCAAGAGCTGCCGTAGGGATGGGTTCATTGCCCGGAAATATGGCCGTTGAGGTTGAAATGGTAGTGGAGATACAGGAATAATAAATATAGGTAGAGCATGAAAAGAAGTTTCTTGGTGATTTTGGTAATGTGTATAGGTCTTCCGGCATTGGCCCAAGACCTGGCCTATACCCTAGAAGAGAATATTGGCTATTATAATGGACTAACGGATTCACAAACGGACTATCAAAAAGAGCGCTGCAAACTGGATGTCTATTATCCCAAGGACACAACGGATCTTCCCGTTGTGGTCTGGTTTCATGGTGGTGGATTGGAAGGCGGTGAAAAGCATATCCCGGATGGATTGAAGGAACAAGGAGTGATGGTCGTGACCGTGAACTATCGCCTACATCCAAAAGTGCAGCACCCTATTTACATCGAAGATGCCGCAGCAGCGGTCGCTTGGACCTTTAAAAACATAGAAAAATATCATGGTAACAAAAACAAAATCTTTGTAACGGGTCATTCGGCGGGAGGCTATTTGGCCAGCATGGTTGGCCTGGATACCGGTTACCTTTCCAAGTATGACATTGACGCCAATAAAATTGCCGGACTTATTCCCTTTAGTGGGCATTCCATCACCCATTTTACCATCCGGAAGGAAATGGGTATAGCCGGTACGCAAGCGATAGTGGATGAGTTTGCACCTTTATTCCATATACGGAAGGATGCTCCGCCCATGTTGTTGATTAGCGGAAACAGGGAATTGGAAATGCTGGGCAGGTATGAGGAAACCGCCTATTTTTATAGGATGATGAAGGTCATTGGCCATCCAGATGTGGAATTGATGGAGTTGGATGGGTACGGGCATAACATGGTGTATCCGGCCATTCCCCTTCTGTTGAATTTTGTAAAGGAAAAATCAAAGGTATAGCTAAGATCTTGCTTTTGAATATTCCAGAATTTCTGAAAGAAACATACATCATGGAGGTAGAAGTTGTACATGGTCACCAATGTGAATTGGGCGAGGGACCGGTTTGGGATTCTAAAAACAATGTAATATGTTGGGTGGATATTTTGAACGGGGAAATCCACGAGTATTCGCCGAGCAAAAAGAATCACAAGATGTATCCGGTTAAAAAAATGGTTGGCTGTATTGCGGTATGCTGTGACAACAATTTTATTTTGGCTTCTACATCGGGTATCGGTTTTTTAGATAGGGAAACCGGAAAGATAACATATGTGGATAATCCTGAAAGCCATTTACCGGGAAATAGGTTCAATGATGGAAAGTGTGATCCTGCCGGCAGATTGTGGGTGGGCAGTATGTCCCTATCCGAAGATGCCGATACGGGCGCGGTCTACGCCTTTTCTAATGATCAAAGCACCTTAAAAATTAAGAACACCACCATTTCAAATGGTATGGAATGGAGTCTAGATCACCAAACTTTTTACTTTATCGACACCCCAACACAAACCGTTGTAGCTTACGACTATGATAAGGCCAACGGAAATATAAAAAACAAAAGAGTGGTCATTAGGATAGAGGAGAAGGAAGGTTTTCCGGATGGGATGACCATGGATTCAGAAGGGATGCTTTGGATTGCCCATTGGGGCGGATGGCAGGTGACCCGTTGGGATCCCAAAACGGGAGAAAAGTTATTGAGCATAAAGTTTCCGGTAGCAAAAATCACTTCCTGTACCTTTGGCGGAAAGGATTTAAAAGATCTCTTTGTAACTTCGGCAAAGGTGGATCTGACCGATGGGGAATTACAGGAACAACCTCCGGCAGGTGCTCTATTTGTAGTTAAAGAATGTGGTTATCAAGGTGTGCCCACAGTTTTATATGAAACTTAATTAAATATAAAATAGCATGAAGCTGATACGATTTGGCAAACCTGGAGCGGAGAAACCGGGAATTTTGGATGTTAATGGCAACAGAAGGGACTTATCCAGCTCCTTTACGGACTGGGACCGCTCCTTTTTTCAAAATGGGGGACTCGAAAAACTACGTGGTTTGGAATTCTCCAAGTTTCCGGAGGTCGATGACAAGGTTCGGTTGGGGTCTTGTGTTGCCCGTCCGGGGAAGGTTATCTGTATCGGTTTAAACTATTCAGACCATGCTTCCGAATCGGGTATGGCAATTCCGCAGGAACCCATTATTTTCCAAAAAGGGGCGAACACGGTCGTTGGGCCTAATGACAATATTCTAATTCCCAGAAATAGCGAAAAAACGGATTGGGAGGTGGAATTAGGGGTTGTGATAGGTAAGGATGCCAGATATTTGAACAGTGCTGAGGAGGCCAAGGACTACATTGCCGGTTATTGTATATCCCATGATGTATCGGAAAGGGCTTTTCAACTGGAGATGGGCGGACAATGGACGAAAGGAAAATCCTGTGATAACTTTAATCCTTTGGGTCCTTTTTTGGCAACTTCCGAGGAAATCGAAGATGTCCATAATCTAAAAATGAAACTTTGGGTCAATGGGGAACAGATGCAAAACGGAAATACCAATACCATGATTTTCGATTGTTATTATGTGGTACACTACCTGTCGCAGTTCATGACCCTTGAGGCAGGAGATGTAATCTCTACTGGGACCCCACCAGGGGTAGGTCTGGGAATGAAGCCGCCCAAGTACTTAAAGGCAGGGGATAAAGTGGCCTTGGAAATAGAAGACTTGGGCAGACAGGAACAAACATGTAGCAATGCATAACCAATTTTTAAAATATGTTCAGGTTAAAGGATAAGATAGCCGTTGTTACGGGTGCAGGAAGTGGAATAGGACGTGCCATAGCCGTGGTCTTGGCAAAACGGGGTGCAACGGTTCATATTTTAGAAATAAATGAGGAAGAAGGCCAAGGGACATTGTCCATGATTCAAAAAGATGGGGGGAAGGGTCAGGTACATACCTGTGATGTAAGCCATCAACAGGAGGTTATTTCCACTTTTGAGTCCATTGGAAAAATAGATATTCTGGTCAATAATGCAGGGGTTGCCCATATAGGTACGGCAGAGACGACAACCGAAGCAGATTTAGACCGAATTTATCAAATCAATATAAAAGGGGTTTATAATTGCTTGTATGCGGCCATACCCCTCATGAAGAAAAATGGTGGTGGTAGAATCATTAACATGGCAAGTATAGCGGCAAGCATTGGAATTCAGGATAGGTTTGCCTACTCCATGTCCAAGGCGGCCGTGGCAAACATGACCCTTACCGTGGCCAAGGATTTTATAAAGGACAATATCACCTGTAATTCCATTTCGCCGGCCAGGGTACATACACCCTTTGTGGACGGCTATCTCGCCAAAAACTTTCCAAACAATCAAGAGGAAATGTTTGAAAAATTATCGCAAACGCAACCTATAGGTAGAATGGCAAAGCCCGAGGAAATAGCGAATTTGGCATTGTATCTATGTAGTGATGAGGCCGCATTTATAACAGGTACAGACTATCCTATTGACGGTGGATTTATAAAATTAAATAGCTGAAGATGAGACTCGATAAAAAGATTGCATTGGTTACGGGTGCCGGTAAAGGAATAGGGAGGGAAATCGCTGAAGGATTTGCCGCGGAAGGTGCCATTGTCATCATAAATGATTTGCCCGGAGCAAACTATGCAAAGGACGTTGTTGAGGGAATTAGTAGCAAGGGAGGCAAGGCGGAATTCTATGCAGCCGATGTCTCCAAAGTGGAAAATATTCGCAATATGTTCCGATATATCGAGGAAAAATATGGCCGATTGAACATTTTGGTCAACAATGCCGGCATCACAGGTTGGAGCGATTTTTTTAATACCGATGAAGCGTTGTTCGAT
Organism: Maribacter sp. 4G9; assembly: GCF_002742265.1. GTDB lineage: Bacteria > Bacteroidota > Bacteroidia > Flavobacteriales > Flavobacteriaceae > Maribacter. Next base: position 12,430 of record NZ_MDGL01000149.1, on the reverse strand, counting down.
AAGGTCATCAATCTGAATATTAAGGGAACCTTGTTCTGTGCCATTGAGGCTGCCAAATTGATGAAAAAGAACAAAAATGGAGGTAGTATTATCAACATATCTTCCATTTGCTCGGTATTGAGCGTAAAGAACCTTATTTGCTATTCTACTAGTAAAGGGGGAATCGAGGCCATGTCAAAGCAAATGGCCGTTGAGTTGGCACCTTACAAGATAAGGGTCAATACTTTTGGTCCAGGACCGATCAACACGGAAAGAAATTTGGAAGAGGACCCGGACTACCGAGAGAATTGGGGTCGTGTAGTGCCCATGAAAAGAACAGGTGAACCTGAAGAAATGATTGGCCCAGCCGTTTTTTTGGCCTCTGACGAATCCAGTTATGTGACGGGTCAATTGTTCTATGTGGATGGCGGTTGGAGCGTACAGGGAAAATTTGCGGAGGATAGTATGGACAGCCAGTTAAAGAATAGTGGAGGAAAGGGTTAATGATTTTTGACTAGGATATTCCGGGTATTTGATAATGCGTAAATCCTATCTTTATGTCACCTCGAGCGCAGTCGAGAGGTCCTTTTTTATAGACAATATTTGGATTTTCTTGATATCTAAAATAAGCCTCTGGAAGAGATAACTACGTTGTTCTTTGGTAGCTCATGTTGAAAATGCATACAGATGGCTATCGCTTTACAAACTCCAACAAAAAAAGGACCAACAAGCTGTCCTTTTTTTATTTTCGGTTGTAACACCTTGGGTGCATCTATATGCATTTATTTGTAGCCTCGGCAAGAATCGAACTTGCATCTAAAGTTTAGGAAACTTCTATTCTATCCATTGAACTACGAGGCCAATATTCACTTTTTCAAAGTTTTCGGGAATCAATTTATCATATCCCCAAAAATCTATCTATTTACAGAACCCTGTCCAACGTTAGGTAGGTACGAGGCCAAATAGGCTGGCAAAAATAGGGTTTTTTGTGAATTGTATGCAAAAGGAATTACATCAATTTCTTCTGGACCATATTTCATACATGGGCTCCCCCCTGCTATTATTGCCGGTATGATGCCAATCGTCCCCTTTAATTTCGTAGTTGAACTCTAAATTGGCACCTACCCGATTGTTATCACGGGAAAAAAATTCGATGTTCTCCGTATAGACCCCGTCCACCGATGTAAAACTACCGCCGCCCGTTCCGGAGAAGGCCATGGTTTCTGTTTGGTAGGCAATCCACTGAAAGCGACCGTCCAACAAAAATTTCAATGTTTTTCTGGGGTTTTCCTCGCCGCGACGTTCCTGCCCCGTATCAGGACCTGGAGTGGCAAATAGCCATTGTCCATCCAAGTCTTGTTCCACGGCATCCTTTTTTTGTAAGGTAACGGCTTTTTCTATCTGAAGCATGATTTTATCCGCATTAAGCGAATAGGGTATCTCCATCACTTTTAGACTGTCCTTTCCAAAGTCGGAATTGAACTCAAGATTAATTTTGATCTTTTCGCTATCGGCAGAGTAGAAGCCTCCAAGCGTCTTTACAAACTCGGCGGGGTTCGTTTTATAAATGGTATGGGTGAGATAACCCTTATCGATTTTGAGTTCGTGACGGATATTTTCTTCATCGGATAGGTAGACACCGGAAGAAATTTGGGCGTTTGCCAAGCTTACCAGCAAGGCAAAAATGACAAAATGGACCTTTTCTATATATTTTGTTTTTTTCATCTTATAAGTTTTATACCTAAAAATAATGAATAAGATACTGAATATAAATAGTTTGTGGTTTTAATAAAATGAAAAAATTAAGCTCTTTGGTCTTTTTTGTTCCCTTGAACGTATTTTGTTTCAAAACCGTTGTTTTTTCAATTTTTTTGTTTTCATTTGTGCCATAAAATAAGAGAAATCTCTTTGTAAGGGCTTTGCCTTTAGCTGAACATAATGCAATTTGTTTCTATGTTCGGATTTTTGGGAAGTAGGAAGTCAAACCCAAAAATGGCTTATAAGATAAGCAGCCGGATATTAAAGCTGACTTCCTATTTTAACCCCTCGATCGTGCAGAGTCAGCACATCTACTTTTTTATTCCTACTACCCAAAAACAAATTCTTATTTGATTTGAAAATACATCATGTTTTCTTAACATGAAAAGAGCACATTTAATTAAATATTAAAACGTATTTTCAAACATCGAATATAATTTCTTACATGAATACTAAATATATTGATTTAATTGATCAGACCTATTTTTTCCCCCAGGATGAGTTTACCTTGGACGGTGATCACCTGAAATTCCACAATATTCCATTGAATGATTTGGTCGAGGAATATGGAAGTCCCTTAAAATTCACATATCTACCTAAAATATCGGAGAATATTGCGCGTGCCAAGAACTGGTTCGCAAATGCTATTAAAAAGAACGATTATAAGGGCAAGTACCACTACTGTTATTGTACCAAAAGTTCGCATTTTCAGCACGTAATGCACGAGGCATTAAAAAACGATATCCATATAGAAACATCTTCGGCCTTTGACATCAACATTGTGGAGCAATTGAAAAAGGACGGTAAGCTAAAGGATGATTCCTATATTATTTGTAATGGGTTTAAGCGTGAACAATACATTGAGAATATCGCACGTCTAATCAATAATGGACATGACAACTGTATTCCCATCATTGACAATTATGAGGAAATAGAACTGTTATCGGATAGCATAAAGGACACCTTTAAGGTAGGTATACGTATTGCATCGGAAGAAGAGCCAAAATTTGAATTTTATACATCCAGATTGGGTATCGGCTATAAAAATATAGTGCCATTCTACGAAAACCAGATCAAGGACAATGATAAAGTGGAGCTTAAGATGCTTCATTTCTTCATCAATACTGGTATAAGGGACAACGCCTATTATTGGAACGAATTGGTGAAATGTCTTAAGGTCTACGTTAGGCTTAAAAAGATTTGTCCTTCTTTGGACAGTCTTAATATTGGTGGTGGATTTCCCATAAAGAACTCTTTGGCCTTTGAATATGACTATCAGTATATGGTGGACGAAATCCTGAACCAAATCAATATTGCCTGTACCGAGGCCGAAGTACCTGTTCCCAATATATTTACGGAATTCGGGAGCTTTACCGTAGGGGAAAGTGGCGGTGCCATTTATGAGATTCTCTATCAAAAACAACAGAACGACCGTGAAAAATGGAATATGATCGATTCCTCCTTTATCACAACCTTGCCAGATACGTGGGCCATTAACAAGCGTTTTATCATGTTGCCCATTAACCGGTGGAACGATGAGTACGAGAGGGTACTTTTGGGAGGGCTTACCTGTGATAGTGATGACTATTACAACAGTGAGCAGAACATGAACGCCATCTATCTACCAAAATATAAAAGGGATAAACCTCTATATATAGGTTTCTTTAATACAGGTGCTTATCAAGAGACCATTGGTGGTTTTGGCGGCTTGCAGCACTGCTTAATTCCGCAGCCCAAACATATCCTGATCGATAAGGATGAAAATGGGGAATTGATAACCACATTATATAGTCCACAACAGACCGCTGAGGATCTTTTGGAAATTTTAGGGTATGGGGACTATCAAAAAGGGAAAAGGAAAAAATCAACAAAGGTTGAAAAACAGCTTTCAAATTAATTTGTTCTAATTTTTAAATCAGATGAGTACATCAAAGAATTATGCAGGTATACCTGACAAATTCGCCCAATTGGAAACCGCTAAGGTTATTTTGATTCCGGTCCCTTATGAAGGTACCACGACTTGGGGCAAGGGAACGGTGAACGGACCCAAGGCCTTTTTGGAAGCCTCCGAAAATATGGAGCGCTATGATATAGAGACCGATACCGAGGTGTACGAACAAGGTATTTACTTGGCAGAATCGATAGAGGGCCATACTTCGCCCGAAGCCATGGTCAACGAAGTCCACAAAATCACGAAGGACTATATAAAAAGAAATAAATTTGTAACCTTGGTAGGCGGGGAGCATTCCATTTCCATTGGTACGATCCGTGCCTTTAATGAATGTTTTGACGACCTCACCGTGCTGCATATAGATGCCCATGCAGATTTGCGGGAATCCTATGAAGGAACCAAATACAATCATGCCTGTGCCCTGCACGAAGCCAGCCAGACCACCAATCTGGTACAGGTTGGTATACGTTCCATGGATGCAATAGAGAAGACTATTATGGACGAAGAAAAAACATTCTTCGCTCATGAAATGGTTGCCGATGAATATTGGATGGACAAGGTCATAGAAGCGATGACGGATAATGTCTTCATTACCTTTGATTTGGACGCCCTGGACCCTTCCATTATGCCATCTACGGGAACGCCGGAACCAGGGGGACTTTTATGGTACGAGACCTTGGAGTTTTTAAAGCAGGTCTTTGAGGAGAAAAACGTGGTAGGTTTTGATTTGGTAGAGCTTTGCCCAAATCCTTCCGCTAAATCCTCGGATTTTGTGGCAGCAAAGTTGTATTATAAAATGTTGAGTTATAAGTTTATGGGACAGGACGCGGATGAGGAGTATGATAATACCTATGATGTGGACTATAAATCGAACAACAGTTTAAAATTTAACGATGACGAAGAATAAGGGAGCTATCTCCAATTTTATTGAAAAATATTATTTACACTTCAATGCCGCTGCCCTGGTAGACGCCGCCAAGGGGTATGAGGAGCAACTGAACAATGGGGCCAAGATGTTGGTGTCCTTGGCAGGGGCCATGAGTACGGCGGAACTTGGTAAGATTTTCGCGGAGATGATCCGCCAGGACAAGGTGCAGATCATTTCCTGCACCGGTGCCAACCTGGAGGAGGATATCATGAACTTGGTGGCCCATTCACATTATAAACGTGTGCCAAATTATCGTGATTTGACCCCACAAGAAGAGTGGGATCTGTTGGAAAAGGGTTTGAATAGGGTAACGGATACCTGTATTCCAGAGGAAGAGGCCTTCCGCAGGTTGCAAAAACATATTTTCAAGATTTGGAAGGATGCAGATGATAAGGGAGAACGTTATCTACCGCATGAGTTTATGTACAAAATGTTGCTTTCAGGTGTTTTGGAGGAGTATTATGAAATAGATTTGAAGGACTCTTGGATGTATGCCGCAGCGGAAAAAAACCTGCCCATTATCTGTCCGGGTTGGGAAGACAGTACCATGGGGAATATTTTTGCCTCCTATGTACTAAAAGGAGAATTGAAGGCACGTACCATGAAATCGGGTATCGAATACATGACCTTTTTAGCGGACTGGTATACCGATAATTCCAAAAATGGTATCGGGTTTTTCCAAATTGGTGGAGGTATCGCTGGAGATTTTCCCATTTGTGTAGTGCCTATGTTATATCAGGATATGGAACGTACGGATACGCCTTTCTGGAGCTATTTTTGCCAGATCAGCGATAGTACCACAAGTTACGGATCCTATTCGGGTGCCGTGCCCAATGAAAAGATTACCTGGGGAAAATTGGATATAGACACCCCAAAATTTATTATAGAAAGTGATGCGACCATTGTTGCACCTTTAATTTTTGCTTATCTTTTGGACTATTAATTATTTATGGACAAGAACGCACATTTAAAAAAAGTCATTGTAGACTTTAAGAAGTTGACCCCCGAAGTTTTGAAGCTTTTAGTGGAGCGCTATCCAGATGGGTATGATGATCGTAATATCATATCCTTTAAAAACGCACAGGGTGAGCGTATAGAGGCCGTGGAGGTCTTAACGGAGGATACCAAATATTTGGTGAAGATCAGTGCCAAGTTGGAGTATACCATGGAGAACTACGATGAGGACGACTACGAGGATTTTGCTGATGATGATCCGGATGCAATCATTGAGCCTGACCCCAAAGACATGGTGGATGGGGAAGATGATGAGGACTAATCTTTAGGTTTTATTATAAAATCGATCATACTAAAATGTTGGGTTTGGGTTCTTTTGGCCTAAACCCATACTTTTTTAAATTGGCCACGGGACTGGAGACTACTTTGTACACCTGTGCATCGCCTCCAAATCCCTTGGAGTTTACATATCGAGAACCGTGGGGCTAAAGCTGAATTTGACTGCATGAAAGTAGAAGAAATTGAAAATATAGAACTGGAGTACCTAAGCCTTAAGGATTATAAGGAACTTAAGGAGGCCATGGTAACCTCTTATCTGAATGTTCACAATGCCGCTTGGACGGAGAAGGAAATCGATCGTTTGATCAAAAAATTTCCTGAAGGACAGGTAGTGATAAAGATCAACGGAAAGTTGGCGGGCTGTGCCCTATCCATTATCGTGGACTATGCCAAATTCGAAAATAGGCACACGTACAGAAAGATTACTGGCAACTATACCTTTAATACGCATACGGACGAGGGCAATGTGCTTTATGGTATCGATGTCTTTATTGTTCCTGGTGGGCGTATGCCTAACTATCACAAATACGCCAAGGAACTTACACCCAAACAGTACATAGAAAAGGTGCGTCATAAGGAAATCGAAGATCCTGTCTTGAATTTTCAGATCAGTAATGACTTTCATCCCTCCAAGGTCATGAAAGGCTATTTGGAAGGGGATAAGGATTCAAACGACTTTGCCATTCTCATGGAGTGGGACAATATCTACTATCAAAAACCTACGGATGAGATAACCACGGCGAAGACCATCGTTCGGTTGGGCCTGATACAATGGCAAATGCGTCCGTATAAGGATATCGACGAACTCTTACAACAGGCGGAATATTTCATTGATTCCGTATCGGGTTACCGGTCGGATTTCGCCCTGTTCCCAGAGTTTTTCAATGCACCTTTGATGGCAGGGAACAACCATATGAGTACCCCCGATGCCATTAGGGAACTGGCCAAGCATACCGAGGTATTGGTACAAAAGTTTTCGGAGTTTTCCATCACGTATAACATCAATATTATCGCCGGAAGTATGCCAGAGGTCATCGATGGCAAGCTTTACAACGTAGGGTATTTGTGCAGAAGGGACGGTTCAACGGAACGTTATGAAAAACTGCACGTAACCCCAGACGAAGCCAAGGTTTGGGGTATGCAGGGCGGAACCAAATTACAGGCCTTTGATACAGATTGTGGTAAGATTGGGGTACTGATCTGTTATGATGTAGAGTTTCCTGAACTTCCACGGCTGTTGGCAGAGGAAGGGGTGGACATCCTTTTTGTGCCCTTCTTGACGGACACGCAGAACGGATATTCACGCGTTCGCAATTGTGCCCAGGCCAGGGCCATAGAAAATGAATGTTACGTAGCCATTGCCGGTAGTGTGGGAAACTTGCCCAATGTGCAGAATATGGACATACAGTTTGCACAGAGCATGGTTTTCACCCCGTGTGATTTTTCCTTTCCCACGAACGGAATCAAGGCAGAGGCGACTCCCAATACGGAGATGATACTGATTGCCAATGTGGACATCAGTTTGTTGCGGGAATTGAATCAATTTGGGGCGGTACGCAATCTTAGGGACCGTCGTAAGGATATTTTTGAACTAAGAAAAAAATAACATTGGAAGATTTAAAGATTATAGGTAGCGAGGAATGGTGCGTGTTTAAGGAATTGGGCGTTCCGGCCATCAAGGCCAGGGTAGATTCCGGCGCCAAGACTTCCTCCATACAGGCGACCAACCTGAAAATTGTGAACAAAGGGGCCCAGGAATGGGTAAAGTTTGAGGTGAACCCCTTACAGGAAAACCGTAGCATTGCCCTAAACTGTGAGGCACGTTTGATTGACCGGCGGATGGTGAAAAGCTCCAGTGGTATTTCAGAAGAGCGTTTGGTGGTACGTACCCCTGTTACCTTGGGCGAAAACACTTTTGACATTGAACTAACGCTTGCGAACAGGGACACCATGGAATTCCGAATGCTGTTGGGTAGGGAGGCATTGACGGACCGTTATATCGTGAACCCTGCGGTAAATTATCAGATACAGGAGTTTAGCGAAGATGAGATCACGGAAAAGTACAAGCCCTATTACATGGAAAAAACGGGATTGAAGATCGGTCTGTTGGCAAGCAACCCAAACCTGTACAGTAACAAACGCTTGATGGAAGCGGCCGAGGCCCGTGGGCATGAAATTGTCTTTTTAAATGTGGAGCAGGCTTATATGAAACTGGATGCCCATTCTCCCGAGATTAGGTATCGTGGGGGGAATATTCTAAGGGATTTTGATGCGGTCATCCCTCGAATAAAACCGGCGGTGACTTTTTACGGCTGTGCGGTGATACGTCAGTTCAATAATTTGGGTGTCTATTGCCAGAATTCCGCGGAGTCCATTACCCAATCGCGGGACAAGCTCTTCGCATCGCAGTTGTTCTCCAAGAACGATATCCATATACCAATTACCGGTTTTGCGAAATCGCCTATGGACACTAAGGATTTGATCAAAATGGTGAACGGTGCGCCGTTGATCATCAAACTGTTGGAAAGTACGCAAGGAAAGGGCGTGGTGTTGGCGGAGACCAATAAGGCCGCAGAAAGTGTTATCAATGCCTTTAAAAGCGTGAACACGAATATCCTGGTACAGGAATTCATTAAGGAAGCCAACGGACAGGATATCCGTTGCTTTGTGGTCAATGGTAAGGTCGTGGCCAGCATGCAGCGCCAAGCGGAAAAGGGCGAGTTCAGGGCCAATATCCATCAAGGCGGTAAGGCCTCCATGATCAAGATTACCCAAGAGGAGAAAAAATTGGCACTGAAGGCCACCAAAGCCTTGAATTTGGCCGTTGCCGGCGTGGATATTATCCGTTCCTACAAAGGACCCCTGTTATTGGAGGTGAATTCCTCCCCTGGTCTGGAAGGTATTGAAAACGCTACAGGGAAGGACATCGCCAATGAAATGATCAAGGCCATTGAAAGGAAACTTAAGTTTAGTTAGGCTGAGATTCCATTTTAAATGCTCTTTTGATTGATTTGCAAGGACGCATCTAACTTGTTTCGGAAAAACAACCTATTGCATCATGGCTCCGTTAGGAGCTTTGGGAAATGATTTTTTTTTGCTATTTCTGTTAGTTGACAACCAAATATAGTTAGCAAAAAACCGTCACCAAAAATTCAGACTTGATAAAATTGGGGCACCTAATTTTCCATTGTGATATTTCTGTTTTCTTAAAGACTAAAATCCTCTTAAGGGATTGGTTTTTTAAATACATTCAATCATAACAAAATGAAAGATATGTAGTTAATTCTTGCCGATCCCGTGATTTTGAAGGTACGCCCTGCGGGAGGTTTGAACCTTCGGAAATCTTTAAAAATAGTATTAACAGTAAAACATTGTTCTATGAAACCTTTTCAAAGACCCACTCAGCACACTGATAGCGAACACCTATTCTTTCAAAGACCGGTTGCCCGTTCCGCAAGGGATTTGGCAAAGGATCCCTACCATATTTTCGGGGTTCAGCAAAACCACAATACTTTTAAGGGCCAACACCACTATAGCTTCAAGGCTGCCAGATAGCCATTAGTTTTATACTCAGCTAACTCAAACATACTACAAGCCCTTTTTTAAAGGGCTTTTTTATAGATTTAGTAAGGGTTCATTTATAGTTTTGACTGCGAATCCCTATTTTTCTTGTCATTCTGACGACGAGCATAGCGAGAAGGAAGAATCTGTTTTAGGGATGGATGCTTCGTTTCACACGGTATAAACCATTTACTGTGAATCCTAGTATTTCTTTGACCAATATCCATTTTGGACATTATTGCTCCAATGGAAAAAGTATAGTCTATAAATCCCGACCCTCCCCATTCCGCTGTCGCGGAACACCCCTCCCTTCTCAGGGAGGGGAGCTTTTTTTGAATACAAAAAGTATATGAATCAAAAGCCTTAAGCTCTCTTGTCATTCTGATGACGAGCATAGCGAGAAGGAAGAATCTCTAATTACCCTTATCCCTCCAAATACCAAAACTTTATTTGCACCAATCAATAATTTGTAGGATTTTTAAGGCACTTCCCCTAAAATAGAAATATAGTAACTTGTTACTATATACAATTGTTGGCATACATTCCGAATGGAACTAGTAATTTTATACAAATAGAATAATTGAAAATGATTCCCACCAAATTTGAACTGAAAAAAGCAAACCGATTTTTACCATACATTGTATTAGTTGGCTTGGGAATTGGGACTGCCAATTTCATAATGAATGGCGATCTGAATTGGATTCAATGGGCTATTCAATCTCTATTTACAAGTTTTCTTATTGGATATACCACTGTACTAGTAGCCGTAAACAAACCTTGGTTAAAAATAAATATTAATCCCGTTTGGAAATTATATATTGTATTGTTAAGTATATTTTTAATTATAGGTTTTTTCGCAACAGAAGTTGAACATGTCATACGCTCGTTGATTTTTAAAAGCGAACCTTATCAACCTTTTTCAGCTGGTAAAATGTATCTTTTTAATGGTGTAATATCCGCAGTGCTAGGTTTCAGTATATTTCATAACAATCATCTAATTCAAAGTAGTAACACCAAATCCATTGAAAAGAATTTGAAATCCTCAGATATTAGCTCGAGTATTCCAGTAAAGCAAGGTGATAATATTTTGTTAATTCCTATACAAGAAATTGTCTATTTTGAAGCTTACGACAATTATTCTTTCGTTTATGATTTGAACGGTAAAAAAAGGCTTTGTGACTATTCTTTACTTTTCCTTGAAAGAAGACTGGAAAAAAAATTTTCGAGAATACATCGAAAGTATCTGGTAAATGAAAATCATATTAAACAAATTAAACCATACATTAATGGTAGATACATCATTGAATTTTCTATAAAAGGCTTATCATCCATAACCAGCAGTAAAAGTTATTCAAACACAATTAGAAGGATAATTAAAATTGAGTAGTTGTTGCTACAATTTTTATTTTTCAATAGATTCTTTACCGTCTTCAATCATTCGCCCTATTTTTGGTTTAACTCACTTGATTTTATGACCTCTTACCATAAAACCGTTTCATAACCTATTAAAATTCTGCTACTTGCGTTTGAATTTAATTGGAAGGGCTGAAATGCTCAACCAGCATATTAACCTAAAATTTATTCCTATGAGAACAATAGTCCTTTGTAGTTTATTAAGTGCGATATTATTCAATAATTGCGCCAGCAAAAAAGTAACCAATAATGATGATGTTCTTAAGGAAGAGAACCATCCAGTACGAGAGTTATATTTGTCTTCAATTGAAGCATTGAATGAAGGAAATCTTGATTTGTTTCTTACCAATTTTGCACCAGAGATTAAGATGTATGGAACCGATGGCAATTATTTTGGACAAAATGCATTACGAGAACGTTTCCAGAATGTGCTTCAACAATTTCCTGATATGAGAATGGAGATCCCCAAACTGACACTAGAAATGCTTTCCAAAGATGTAGTACTTGTAAACTTTAAATGGAAAGTATTTCCAATGAATCAGGGTCCTGCATACAGCGGAATTGGTTCGGGTATATATACTTACCGGAATAATAAATGGTCAGAAATACTTGAAATTGAAACAGTGACACATATTGCCAAAGAATTACAAGTTCGTAAATAACTTAATTAGGAAAAATGCAAACATTACACAACACAAATATTTTAATACACATAATAACTGGCTCGATAGCTCTTTTGCTCGGATTAATGGCTTTATTAAGTAGAAAAGGAGGTGTTGCCCACAATAAAGCCGGAAGGTGTTTTTTAATATTTATATCTGCTGTAATCTTCACAGGATTAATAGGAGTGCTGGTTTTTGGAAGAAATACATTCTTATTGGTCATTACAATATTAAGTGGCTACGTTTCTTTTTCAGGATATAGAATTTTGAAGTTGAAATCGAACATCCCTAAAAAATTCGATATCCTGGTTGCCATAGTTAGCCTTTTGATTTTGGTCTATTTCTTATACTATTTCAAGTCAATTGGGATGATATGGTCACCTATTATAATTTATAGTACAGTTGGTGCTTTACTAATTGTTATCTCATACGATTTTTTAAGATATTTAATTCCAAGAAAAAAATATACTAAAAATCGGATTTGGATTTATGAACATATATACAAAATGACTAGTGCTTTTTCGGCTCTGCTATCTGCGTTTATAGGAACAGTTTTTGAAGAGTATCAGCCACAAAGTCAATACATTCCATCTGCGTTAGGTATGCTAATTATATTAGGCTTTATTATTTATGTCTATAAATTCGGATTAAAAAGACTTCCGAAATCATAAAAAAATGAGAGAACAAAACTAAAAAACGTATGCCAACAAAGAACTGAGGTAAAAAACAAACAAATTCTTCCTTAATTTGAGACATTATTATTCCACGCTCATAGGTTCAATAACTTGATTCTTTGAGCTTTTTTTATTCAATCCATCTTCTATTTATCTTGGCAGTATGGAAACGTAAGTTTCATCATATGGTCTACCAGATTTTGCAATAGCA
>NZ_MDGL01000148.1 GCF_002742265.1 Maribacter sp. 4G9 | reverse complement strand
TATGCTATGGAAGGTCTGGTGGCGCAATGGCGCAAAGACCCGGGTATAGATGATACGTACCGCATTCTCGACTATGGCCTTGTCCCTAGGCTTGTATGTTCTGGTAGGTAGTACCGCCGTTTCATAGTATTCCGCAAAATCGGCGAAAGTGTCGTTGACCCTTGGCTCGTAACGACTGCTTTTGGTAACTGCCGACTTAAGGTTGTCGGGCACCAAAGCATGGGGTACCCCGCCATAGAACCAAAAGGCATTTTCAACACTATGTACAAAGTCTTCCTTCTTTTGGCTCGCACTGGCTTCTACGTAGGTATACTGGCTACTGCCAAGAACACATACGAACACTTCCAGGTTTTGCAGTTCTCCTGTATGGCGGTCTACAATGGTAAGTTTCTTGCCCGTGTAATCAATGAAGAGTTTATCGCCCGCTTTATGGGTAAGGTGCATAACGGGGGATACTTCCTTGGTCCATTCGTTATACCAGTACCTGAACTGTGATAGCTTGAAGCCATCGGGGTGTTTTGCGTAATACTCTTGCCAAAGTAATTGCTTGGTGACCCCTGTTTTACGAAGTTCCTTGTCAAAATAAGGAAAGTATTTCTCTAAAGTTAATAACTGCCGGCTCTTGGGCTTTTGGTCCGATTTGAAGAGCTTGTGCAGCTCTTCCAAGGTCATTGCCGAGACCTCGTAATTGGTAAGCTGGTAACGCCTGAAAAAGGCAATGTACTTGGTAATGGTATTGCGTGACAGCCCTAACCTCGTACTTATCTGGCGCTTGCTTACGCCCTCACCGTGGAGTTTGAAAATCTGTTTTACTTTTCGCATGTCTACTTGTTTATTGGCCATCGTCCTTTTTTAGCAAAAAAAGAGCTTTGACTTTTTACAAATAGAATCGACCTTTTCAGTGGTTCACTTTCACCCGTTTTGGGTGGCTCACTTTCATCCGTTTTAGGTGGTTCACATTAATCCGTTTTTAGTGGTATACTATGACCGTTTTTTGCAGCTAGAGATTTAAAATATAATCAACCAAGTTTTTATCATGTTCAAGGCCCATTTTTTTACGTAAACGGTAACGCTTGATTTCCACACTTTTTGTAGAAATATTGAAAAGTGGCCCAATTTCCTTTGAAGAAAGATTTAGGCGAAGATAGGCGCAAAGTCTGATATCATTTTGGGTTAAATTGGGATGGGACTTATTTAACTTGCCCAAAAAATCTTTATCGGCATTATTGAAGGCTTCCTTGAAAAGTTCCCAATCATCGTTCTTGGTTAAACTTTCATCAATAATTTTTGTAATAGGTCCTTTTATGCCCGGGTCCTTAACTTTATTATCAAGAAGGTTCTTGACCTCGTTCAACACTTCATTTTTCCTTAGTAGGCTCATGGTTGAAGCGGCCAGTTCGTTACTTTTTAGACGAACTCTTTGCTTCAATTGTTCATTTTTAAGCCTAACTATTTCTTTTTCATTTTCTGCCTTGGCAATTCGCATTTCTTTTTCACTCTTCTCCAACAATTTTTCCTGCCTTTGTCTGTAATGTCGCCTATACGCCATATGCATGAAAAACAACCCAAGAATGCCTATAAAGGCATAAAGGGCAATTGCCAAATTGGATTGGTACCATTTTTTCTGAATCTTAAAGGTAAAGGACGCCGTGTTTTCCGATATTTGCTCGCCAATTTTGGAACGCACCTCAAAAGTATAATCACCATAGGGTAAATTGTTGAATTGTACGGAATGACTAGATGACCATTCGCTCCAATTTTGGTAAATACCATGTAGCCTATATTGATATCTGGGATGGGTATATTTACCGTACTCAGGCGTATAAAAGGAAAGGGTGATGTTATTTTTATAATGCTCAAAATCACCCATTTTATCTGTTGCTAAAAGCTGCCCCGCATTATCTGGAGAATTGGTCGTGGTCATTTTGATCTCGGCAATTTCTATATTGAATCTTTTTTCCCTGATTTTTTTGGTGTCCAATAGGATGTAGCCAGATCCCGTACCCAATACATAATTTCCTACATTTTTTAATTGAGCCATGTTTTCATAGCCCGATATACTATTTCGACTTGATTCCCCCAGTTCAATTTTGGTGATGACCCTTTTATTGTTCAAACTACTTTTGGAGACCATGCTTAGGTTATCTTTTGTGAAGAACCAGATTTCATCTCCTATTGCGGTCATTTTCCCAGAGGTGTAATTGGCTTCCGTATAAAGACTGCTTAGGAGACTATCCTTAAGAAATCTCCCGGAAACGCCATCATAAATATGGATACCTTTCTGATGTGCGTACAACAATTCATCCCCGCTTGACAGAATGGCCGAGTTATCTCCCCAAAGTACCGTATCAATTTGAACTGATTTAACGGCCCTAAAGGCATCGTCAACGGAAATTTTATACAATCCCTTGTACTCGTGGTTTACAAAAATGAATTCATCAAAAAGTTCAACGAAACGGGAAGAATTTTCAAAGCCATCGATTTTATTTCGTAGTTGCCAAATATCCCCCCTTTTTTCTAAAACATACAAACCATCGTATGACCCCTGTATCATTAGGTTGTCGCTATTTTTGATGGGCCGTAGGTTCCACGTACCCTCAGTACCTTCAATCTTTTTGGCTTTTTTATCCTCAATGATAAAAGTACCATTGTGATGACAGCAGAATAGGATACCGTTTATTTCCTCAAGTTGCCAGACCTGTCCCTGTGTGCCAGGAATAAATTCAAAGCCGGACATTGAACTTTTTGATTTGTAAAAAAGTCCTTGGTTCGTACCTATATAAATCATATCGTTAAAGGATATGTAGCTATAAACACTTCCTATATCGCCAATGATATCATCATAAATAAGATAGGGCGAATTCAAAACAATATGTCCGATCCCATTGTCCAGTCCAAGCCATAAACTCTTGTCCATATCCTCGAACAATGAAAGTACGGTGTTGTTTTGAAGGCCATTTTCCATATATATATATGGAATATGAGTTTACCGGTCTCGTCTAGCAAAAAAAGACCGTTCGATATCGTACCTATTGCAATTCTGTTGTCATATAGTTTCTGGGCACTATATACCGTTGCCTCACCAAAACTTGAATCTATCTGTGTTGGCCATGGAAACGCTTGGCCTTTTGAAATTTGGTAGAAACCGTTATGTCTGGTCAAAATCAATATTTTGCCATTCAAATCCATCATTTCAATAACCTCGTCGTTTGCTACTGATTCTTGATTATAGACCAATTCCTTCTCTCCATTTTCAATTTTATAAATTCCATCTCCCAGTACATGATAGAATACTGTTTTTCCTAATTTCCAAATCTTAGGCAATGTGGTCCTTGCTTCTATATGGTCCAAGGTTTCTCCAAATTCATCATAGATGTAAATTCGCTTTTTGGATTGGAAAAGAACCAGGTCGTCAACTTTTAGGATATTCCAAAATTCCTCATCCTCAAGTAGTTTTTCCTTAAATTGTTTGGAAATTGAATGGTATTGAAGCTTGTTCACATTATTTTTTGTCCAATAGCCAAATTCCATATAGCATCCCGTGTAAATCTTATCGGCGATTACCTTTACCGATCGCAATATGGTCTGATTGGGAGAAGTATATAAGGACCATTCCTCACCATTGTATTCTAGGAGTCCTTTGTTATTTGCTACATAGATCAATCGCTCATTGGATTGTGATATACCCCAATTTTGGTTTTCTGCACCATAGTCGGCCGGAGCATAATTCTGGATTGGCGGTAGCTCTTGCCCATTTAAAGCGTAGGATAGAATGAACAATAGAAGAACGAGGTGTTTCAATGGGCCGCAATCTTTTTCTAAAGATAGAATTTTTAATATTGAAAATTTAGGACAAACGAGCCTACATTAATAACATTTTTATAAGAGAACATGGCAGGAATTTTGGATTTGGACTGTACTTGTGCACTAAGTAACAATTTTGTTTTTATTTGTCTAAGGAAACTTCCCATTCGTCTACAGTAAATCACCATTCACGGATAGTGATCTATAATTATAGTATCTTCAGTGGATATTTGTAGGATACACTAAACGTACGCTTATGCACATTTTATTAATAGAGGATGATACTATCGAGATTATGAAGTTGGAGCGCACCGTGAGCAAGCTGGAGGCAAATCATAAAATTACCCAAGCTAAAAATGGAGAGGCGGCGCTGGAGTTTCTTAATTCTGATAACAGGTTGCCCGATATCATATTGTTAGATTTGAATATGCCTCGAATGAGCGGCATTGAGTTTTTGAAAATCCTCAAAGAGGATGATAAGTTACGTTATCTACCCACAATTGTTCTCACAACATCAGAAAATAGGGTCGATTTATTGGAGTGCTACAAAGTGGGTATTGCAGGATATGTCATTAAGCCCTTAAAATATGAGGATTACGAGTATAAACTTAAACGAGTTCTGGAGTATTGGGACATCAATGAATTGGTGAAAGCCTAGTTAAAAAGACCATTTCACAACAAAATTTAAGTTACGCGTATTACTTTTCTTACATTTAACCTGAATTATTCAGCAACATGAAAGGAATTGTTTTTACAGAGTTTCTGGAAATGGTCGAGACCGCTTATGGGCTTGAGGTAGTTGACTCGATCATAGAAAAATCCAATCTACCGTCCGAGGGTGTGTATACATCCATTGCAACTTACGAATTTAATGAAATGGTCAGCCTTATTACTGCTTTAAGTAAAGAGGTTAATGTGTCCTCTGGTGACCTAATATACACTTTTGGCCATTATCTTTTTTCGTCTTTGGGCAGAGCCCACCCAGAGGTTATACAAAACTACAATAGTCCATTGGGGTTGCTCTACTCCATTGAAGATCATATACATGTTCATGTAAAAAAACTGTATCCAGATGCAGAGTTGCCTTCTTTCAAAATTCTGGAAAAGACAGATAGTTCCTTAACAATGATCTATACCTCTTCAAGAGGCCTTTATCGTCTAGCCCATGGTCTTATAGAAAAGACCTTTGAGCATTTTAACGGCAAGGCAGATGTTACCTATGAACTTATAAAGGACGACGGAACCGAAGTCAAATTTAAGATTGTTCAACATGGATAGCAAGGAGGTCCTACTTCTTAAAAAAGCCTTGGAGCGCCAAAAAAAAGCACGCCAGCAGGCTGAGCGAATTCTGGAAAGTAAATCCAAGGAGCTTTATGATGTTTCGCGTCATTTAAAGGAGACCAATAACAAATTGGAAACTCTTTTAAGCGAAAAGACATCAGAATTAGATGGTGTTTTCATGAACATTTTAGATCCATACGTACTCATGGATCTGCAGTTCAATGTTATCAATATGAACACCTCTGCGAAGGATCTGTTTCAAAAAGATCACACCAAAGAAAATGTAAATCTCGCACGTTTTATACACCCACATTTCCAGCAGTATACCATGGAATCCATGCAATCCTTATTGGATGTAGGTATCCTTAAAAACTATAGGGCGAAAATAAGGGTAGCCCAGGGTAAGGAGATTTGGGTCCAAATCAACGCCAGTCTTATTTTTAACAACCAAAGAAAACCAATTGCGGCCCAAGGTATTATCAGGGACATAACCGGGGAAATGGAAGTAAAGGAACTGTTGGCGGAACAGAAAAAGCAACTGGATATAATTGTTGAAAATTCCCCTTTGGGCATTCTATTGACCAAGGATAATAGAATAATCAAGGCGAACGAAACCTTTATGCAGATGTTGGGGTATTCCCATAATGAATTGAAGAATATTTCCTTGAAGGATATATCCGCCCCAGAAGTCCAAACAGGACCCTGTAGGTTGCTAGATCAGATGAACCAGGGCATTTTAGAGGAGTTTACCGCGATAAAAAAATTCTATAAAAAGGACGGTTCGTTCATTTTGACAAAAACCAGAATGAATGCGGTCACCAATCAACATGGTACCATAAACTACCAGGTGGGTATTATAGAGGACATTTCAAAAGAGCGGAAGGCGGAGATGGAGTTGAAAGCATCGGAAAGTAGATTGTCTACACTAATCTCCAATCTACATTCTGGGGTACTGTTGGAAGACGAGAACAGAAAAATTGCCCTCACCAACAAAATGTTCTGCAACCTTTTCAATATCCCAGTGAATCCGGATGATTTGAAAGGAGCAGATTGCAGTGAATCCGCCGAACAAAGCAAGGTGTTCTTTAAAAACCCCGATGCGTTCGTAAAAAGAATAGATGAAATACTCGAAGAGAGGGTTACCGTGCTTTCGGATGAGCTTGAGCTGGTCGACGGTAGAGTTCTTGAAAGGGATTATATCCCAATTTACAATGACGGTATCTACAAAGGGCATCTATGGGCATATCATGATGTTACTATCAGCAAAAATTATAAAAAAAATCTAGAGGCCCAAAGGGAGAAGTATAGTAGCATTATTGCCAATATGAACCTTGGTCTTGTGGAAGTGGACAATAATGATGTTATTCAGATGGTGAATCAAAGTTTTTGCCAAATGAGTGGTTTTAAGGAACATGAACTACTAGGCAAGGTTGCGAGCAAAGTAATTCAAGTTTCCAATAAGGAATTAATTCCTTCCAAAAATAAGAGGCGTTTGTCCGGAGCATCGGATTCCTACGAAATAGAGGTGCAAAACAAAGATGGCAGAAATAGGCATTGGCTCATCAGTGGGGCACCAAGATATAATGAATCCGGAACCGTCATTGGATCTATAGGGATTCACTTGGATATTACGGATCAAAAAAACTTGGAGTTTCAAAAGGAAAAACTTTTGAAGGAATTGGAAATAAGCAATACTGGATTGCAGGAATACGCTCATATTGTATCGCACGACCTAAAATCCCCGCTGAGAAGTATCAGTTCCTTGGCCACTTGGTTGTTTGAAGATTATAAGGATGTTCTGGACGAAGGCGGAAAGCAACAATTGCAGATGATGCAGGAAAAAGTGGCTTCCATGGATAAATTGATTCACGGCATATTGGAGTACTCCACGGCAAATAGTTCAGAATTGGACAATACTTGTGTAAACCTCAATGAGGTGATAACAGAGATTCAAGAGGTTATTTATATACCGGACCATGTAGAGATTGTTGTTGCTGACATATTACCTAACATAATAGCAGACAATACAAAAATGCACCAACTTTTTCAGAATATTATTGGGAATGCCGTAGTTCATATTGAAAAGGAAAAAGGAATTGTAGAGGTTATAGCACAAGATAAAAACGAGTACTGGCAATTTACTGTAAAGGACAACGGTGTAGGTATCCCTAAAAAGTACCATGAGAAAATATTCAAGATTTTCCAGTCTGTCGGGAACAATGAAAGATCGACGGGCATTGGTCTATCCATCGTTAAAAAAATCGTGGACAGATATGAGGGCGAAATATGGGTAGAAAGTAAAATAGGGGAGGGGACCGAGTTCCATTTTACGCTGAAGAAGAATTTAAATAGCCATAAGAACGAAGAAAGTATAGACTACAAGTCAAAGAAAATCGCCTCATGAGTTCAAATATAGTAGTGTCTTATAAAACTTTTACAAAATCACCCTTTGTAGAAAGCGAAAAAAATGAAGGCGCCACTTTTCACTCTATTTTCTAAAGAAATTATATGCAAGAAAAACCCAATTTAAGTTATGTGGACCAATTGTCCGGTGATGATACCGAGTTTAAGAACTCCTTCATCTCCATTATAAAACAGGAATTTCCAAAGGAAAAGGAGTTGTATATGGATTGTGTGGACAGACAACTGACCAAACAGACCGCCGATATCGTTCATAAAATAAAACACAAGTTCAGCATTCTAAGTATGCAGGATTCTTATAGACTGGCCGTTGCCTATGAAATGGAACTCTTGGAAGGACGGACAACTTCAGAATCCGAATTCAAATCTGTCTTGAATATTATGGAAAACTACTTAAAAACTATTTGACCATGAATTGTATCATAATTGACGATGAAGCCACAGCCAGGGCCGTAGTAAGGCAGTTATGTTCCAAAACACCTGCGCTGAATGTTATTGATGAGTTTGAAAATGCCATTGATGCCATAAAGTTTTTGAACCATCAAGATATCGATGTCGTCTTTTTGGACATCCATATGCCCGGTTTTACGGGTGTTGACTTTGTACAGACCTTAAAAAACCCACCAAAAATTATCCTTACCACTTCAGATACGGATTTTGGTATAGCGGCCTATGAGTACGAGGCGATCGTGGACTATTTGGTCAAGCCCATAACACCTGAACGATTCGAAAAAAGTGTTCAAAAAATTATAAATGCTAAAAACTCCCAACAAAAAAATGTCAAACCTGAAGGGTCCGGACCTTCTGGGAGCGAAGATTTGTACATCAATATAGACCGTCGTTTGATTAAATTGAAACTCGAAGAGATTTTGATTATAGAGGCAAAAGGCGACTATATCGATATCAAGACCATTAAGGAACAATTTAGAGTACATACCACGTTAAAGAAAATCAAGGAAAAATTACCGGAGAAATTGTTCCTTCAAATACATCGTTCCTTTATCATCAATTTCACCAAAATCATTGATATTGAAGATAATAGCGTACTTATAGAAAAAAATGTGATTCCTATTAGTCGCTCAAACAGACCAGAACTAATGAGACGGCTAAACTTGTTATAGATATTCCCCGTTGTCATTTGACCAACCGTCTACAGTTATTGGTGCTTCATCGTCAAAACCAATGGAATACGTAAACCGTGAACTAAATTTATGGTATAGTTATTAGTCGAACCTAAAATTATTACTCATGAAAAGTTCAATCTTGCTAGTACTTACTTTGAAGACATTGATAACCAGTTTAATCTTAGTTTTGGTTACCGTGATATTTACTGCCTCTTTTTCTTTGGTTGGTTATTTTTAGAAATATTACTGGAAGTTAAAATATGATGTGATCAAGAATGTTACCGTTTCTATTGTATACAGTTATCCTAATCATGGTAATATATTTTATGGTTCGATATTGAAATTTTGCTTTGCCCAATTATTCAATTGATTTATGATTGATGGACATAATAGGAATTTTGATTTCCGACTCCATTGTTTTAATCAAATCTTTGTGAAATAATTTTTTAAAAAGTGATTGCTCTTCCCGTTCCAATAAGACGACCATATTGGGATTTTCATCGCCTATGAACATCCGTAGGCCAAGGGGAACCCTTTCTGCTTTGATGACGTGAAAGGAAATATAATCTCCGTTCATTTTTTCAAGCAGTATTTTGCTGAACCATTCCATTTGTTCTTCTCCATTGGCATTTGTACCTGTATCCACATGGGCAATTTTTATGGAAACGTCCATGTTTTTGAATAACTGCCCTAATTGAAAAATGGCCTGGACATCCGCTTCCTCAAAGTCGGTTGCATAGACAAGGGACGTCATCGTTGAGAATACAAAACCATTTGGAACGATCAATAATTTAGAGTTTATATGTTTGAGCAGCCTATTGGCAATATTCCCTGAAAACAGCCCTCTTTTGGTATGTTCGTCCTTCATACCCACAATAACAAGGTCACAGTCCAGATGTGCGGTATACTCCAAAATGGTATCGGGAATTGAAATAGCAAATTCAGCCCTGGGGTGTATTTTTAATTCGTCCATTTTTTGCACTCCATTTTCCGTATAGTAACTTGTTAAATGCTGCAACTTCTCCGTTTTGAGGCTTCGTTGGATCTGCTCCTCCGTTTTAATGGTTCTTGCGGCTACGGGAGGAATATCATACACATAGAGAAGCACCAATTGCGCATTGAGCTGCAGGGACAGTTGCTGGGCATATTGCAGAGTAGATACGGAGTTCTCGTTACAATCGGTCGCATATAGAATAGTCATCGGTTTACTTATTAGGTTCCTTTGAAACTATTCAAAACAAATTGGTTACAGCATGATAAAAGTCATACAGATTCAATCCGTATTATATTACTTTGTTCAATTACCTTTATTGGCTTTGTTTCAAAAAGTAGGGAGTATACAGAAGTGGCATCAATGTGGTAGTTTATCCTTTACTAGACCGTACAAAAAAGTCCCGAAAATCGAAGCGATTATGACGACAATGATGGAAACATAACCTACACCCACTAATGTAAACATAGGACCTGGGCAAGCACCAGCTAAGGCCCATCCCAATCCAAAAAGTATTCCACCGAACATATATCTGCTAAAACTCTTGGCCTTGGGTGCAATTTGTATGGTTTCCCCGTAGAATGATTTAATGGGCACTCTTTTTATCAGTTGAACCATAATAATACCTAATACTACGGTAGAACCGATAATTCCGTACATATGAAAGGATTCAAACTTGAACATTTCATATATCCTAAACCATGAGGCAGCTTCGGATTTGAACATAGTGATTCCAAATAGTATTCCTATAAACAAATAGGCAAGTGTTCTCATAGTTTAAAATATTATCGGGAAAATTAAATGTATCATGACCAAACCTCCAATAAAAAACCCTACTACGGCAATCAAGGAAGGAAACTGAAGGTTGCTGAGGCCCGAAATTGCATGGCCAGAGGTGCACCCGCCTGCATAGCGCGTTCCAAAACCAACCAAAATGCCCCCTATTATTAACAAACCAAGGTTCTTGAAATTGGCCAAAGCATTCATATCAAAAAGTTCGGTGGGCAAATAAGACTGACCGGCACTGTTAAAACCCATTTCTTTCAAGGTGGTTACGGTATCTGGGTTTATGGCAACCGATGAATCGATGGTCATTAAATGTGAACCGATAAAACCACCTATGATGGCACCCAATACAACTATTAAGTTCCAGCGTTGCGCCTTCCAATCGAATCTAAAAAACTCAGCTTTGTTACCTGCACCACATATGGTACATAGGGTCCTAAGGTTGGACGACATTCCAAAATTCTTCCCCACCATCAAAAGCAGAAACATGATCAAGGCAATCATAGGCCCGGAGACATACCAGGGCCAGGGTTCGTAAATCCAGTCCATAATAATTTTTAAGTCACAAATATATGACTTTGATCAGGTTTATGTATGTAACAATGGTTACATAGGCCTTCCTCAAGTTTGAGAAGCCGTTTATTTAGCTTTAATAGAACACCATGCCTGCCTAAAGCATATTCTGAGTAAAAGTTACCTAAAGCTTTAAACCGGCAATCAGGCCATACAATTTTGACCGGATACAAGGGATGCCAAGAAGTTTTTTGAGGAATTACGAGGCGTTTCTGGTTCCGCCATGACCCCCGGCAACGATAACCAATATCTTTAGGCTTAGCCAGATGAACTTAAAAAACTGAATAATGGGGTTCATCATAAAGAAACGCTTTGATTTTGAAATTCGTTGTGTCATTATTGTTTTGTTTGGATTTTATGAAATTCTTATTCTGGAATGAGCCACCAAAAGGGTCTCATTTTGGCTTTGTAAAGAAAGGCATAGTGTAGGGCAAGTTTTAGCCAATGACCTGCCAAACCAATTTCTCCAAAGGTTTTTTTCAATTGCCTGCCTTGGGTATCTGGGTATTTTTTGTAATCTGGCACAATGGGGTAGGTGGTTATGCTTATGCCACTGCCTTGGGTCATTCCGTATCCTGCCGAAGCAATGCAGGCCGCCCCCATGTTTCCAAGGGAGCCTTTGTGATGCAATTCCTTCTTACCTTTTATAGTGTCTATAATATTATCCGCCACCAACTTTGCCGTAATACCAGAGGGCATACCGGTCCTTGGTGGGGCGGGGGAGATAGCTGTACCATTTTTACTGACCCTTGGTTTTGATATGGCATGGGGAGGTGCAAAGGCAATGCCCGGTGCAAATATATTTTTATAGGAAGGATTTTGATAGGTTTCCGGCCAGTCCTGCACGCTCCATTCCTCGTAAGATTTTGGTGTATAATCTGCATCTACGATCATAAAACCCTTAAAAAGTTTATCGGTGATATCCTTTTCTTCTTTATCATAGGCTTTAAATCCATGTCCGGAAAAAGCAGGTATGAGCATAGCAAAGTCATAGGTTTCGGATTTGAACTCGCCTTCAAGATTTTCAAAATGTGCGACCCCGTCTTCAATTTTGTTCACGCCTGCACCCAATATCCATTTTATGCCGCGGTCCTCAAAAACCATTTCCACCATTTCATTGGATTTCATGATATTGCTGCCATAGCTCAAAAGCATTCCGTCCATTCCAAAATCGCCCAATTTGGGTTCATTGGATATCCAGACGATTTCGGCCATTTGCCGAACCTTATGTCGCCGGAGTTCTTGTTCCACATTTAAAATATATTCAAATGCCGCGCCTTGGCAGGTTGACTTTGCATGTCCGGTTCCAATTAAGATTTTGGCTTTTTTACCTTTTTTCATTTGTTGAATAAGGTCATCCAATGCATGCCAAGCATGTTCCGCATGGGAATAGGTACAAACGGAATATGCTTTGTTGGTTCCGGGATTAAGCCCTTCTGTCATGTCAAAGGCAAGTTTTGGCCCGGTAGCATTTATCAAATAGTCGTAGGTTACCTTTTCTTTTTGTCCTTTTTGTTGCAAGTCCACGAATTCCAAATGCACTTAAAGGGCACAGGGCAAAAAATCATAATATCCTTTATGGGGTTTGAAACCAAGGAGATCCAAGTAAGCCCCTCGGACGAAATCATGGTAATTTCCTTAAATGAAGCTCCCATACAAATGCAGGGCGTATTGGTAACCGGGCACATTAAGAATGATCCCGCCTTTACCATGGAATCCAATGATTATGTTAAGAAAATTGTTCAACCAAGAAATGTGGCGGACCTATTCGCCGATGTTAATGGTTTCTCCTTGATAAAACGCGGCAACTATGCCATTGACCCAAGTTTTAGAGCTACCCAATATGAACAGCTTAATGTTCAGTTTGATGGAGGAACCAAAGTCATGCATGCCTGTCCCAATAGAATGGACCCTATTACAACCCATGTCAATCCAGAGGAAATAGAAAAGATTGAAATCATTAAAGGACCCTATACCGTGCGTTATGGGGCCACTTTTGGAGGCATAGTGAACATGGTGACCCAAAAACCATCGGCAAAGGATTATGGATTAAGCGGACAAATAAATGCAGGCTATGAAAGTAACGGTGGCTCGATGGTATCCTCGGCCAAAATTCAACAAGCCACTTCCAAATATGATATTGGTGGTACTGTGGGCTATCGGGATTTTGGAAATTATAAGGATGGTGATGGTACGGAAATTCCTTCCGCTTTCAGAAGTCTGGAATATGGGGTTATAGCTGGGTATAATTTTAGCGAGAACCAAAGATTGCAGGCCAATTGGAGACAATCCTATGGCAGGGACGTCTTACATGCCGGTCTGCCCATGGATACGGATGTAGATAACAGCAGCATGCTCTCCTTGGACTACGGGCTTACGGGCATGGGTGGATTGGTAAAGGAAATAACCGCTAAGGCCTATTATAGCTATGTGGATCATATCATGTCCAATACGAACAGGCCTTCTTTTATGATGACGGAAGCCCTTTCCGAAATCTATGCTACCACCGCCGGCGGTAAAATGGAGTTGAAACTCGTGCCCAATAGTAGACTTTCGTTATATACAGGTTTGGATGTGTTGCATATTGCCCGTGATGGGGCCCGTACCCGTTTGGTGAAACGGAATATGATGGGACCTTTGCCCATGCCCATGGAATTTGTGGACAAAGTTTGGCAGGATTCCTATATTAACGACCTTGGTGTTTTCGCTGAAAGCAAGTACCTGATAACGTCCAATACGATTTAGACCGCAGGTATGCGGTACGATAATGTAACCTCTGAAATTAAAGATCCGGAGGCCGATTTTGCAGCCTTATATCCTGATTTGGATAAACGTACAGAACATAATATCAGTGCCACAACCTCTATAAAATATGCTCCTACAACGGAATTCATTATGGAGGTGGCCTATGGTAGGGGCGTAAGGTCTGCCAATATGATAGAACGTGTCATCAATCATTTTACGGTGGGTCAGGACCCTTTTGAATATATAGGGAACCCCAATTTGGATGCCGAAGTGAACAACCAGTTCGAACTTGGGTTTAAAGGGAAATTGCCCTTTTCCGATGCACATACTAACAACTTCAATTACAGTACTTCTTTTTATTACTCGTTATATGAAAATTATATCGTTCCCATTATTAACGAATCCCAGACCCGAAAGTTCATGCCTGCCAATGAACCCGTTAACCCCAAAGTCTTCCGTAATTTGGACGAGGCCTATAAAACAGGGTTTGAGCTCATGGCCGGACTGGATTTTTGGACCAATTTCAATTTCAACACGCAACTGGCCTATGTCTACGCCAAAAATAAGGACTTGAACGAATCCCTGCCCTTGGTGCCCCCGTTGACGACAAGGATTAGATTGGGGTATGAGACGGAGAAATTTTGGGCAAATGCCAATTATACCATTACTTCCAAACAGGAGGACATTGCCCCGTCTTTTGGGGAACAAGTAACACCGGGTTATGAGGTGTTGGATATCCGTCTAGGAGTTATACCTTTCAAGAACGTTTCCTTGGGAGTTGCCGTACTGAACTTGTTCGATGCCACGTACAACAATCATATGAACTTTGCCTTTAATAACTAGGCAGATTTTGGAAGGGTGCCAATCAATGATCCTGGTAGAAATTTCTCTGCATTTTTGCAGTATAAATTCTAGAACAGTTTCCAGGCAATCCAATCAAAACTTTTAATAAATGGGCTAATTCAATTAGCCCTTTTTGTACCTATAAACCTAATTACCCTAGCCTCACCTTGGTGATATAGCCCTTCCTTTAAGTAGGTGGTCAATTCCTTCAGGTAGGAAAATGATATCCCCTTAAATTCCTCTTTGATTTCAGCAATGGAAAAAAGCATCTCCACATTCTTGGGTCCGCCAGAGGCCTTGCCCAATTGGGATTTTGCAAATGCCTCAAAAATCACCTTTCCTCCAGGTTTTAAAAATGTGATGAGGTGTTGGTGGGCCTTTAGCCTTATTTCCTGTGGAAAATGGGCATAGCTGAAGCCAAGTACATCAAACTGTTTTGAAGAAGTATAGTCCAATACATCAGATATTTGATAATCCACATCAAAGCCAAACGGAGCGATTAAGTCTAAGGCCTTTTTTCGGGCGGGTTCGCTATAATCAAAACAACTTGTTTCCCAACCTTTTTGCAGGGCGTACAGGGCGTTTCTTCCCTCGCCTTCGGCGGGTAGCAAAAGGGAGCCTTGCTCCAAAATATTTAATTCCTTTTTAAAGAATTGGTTTGGCTCTGTGCCATATGCAAAGGATTCCTCAGCATATCTCTGGTTCCAAAAATCCTTCATTCGAAAATATTAAGGCATCAAGGCATAGCCCTGCAACTGATAATTGGCAAGAACGGTCATCGCTGATAGGGCCAATTCCGTATTTGGGTTGAGGTCTTCCGCCATGATATTTCGGGCAGCCGTGGCCTGCGCACAGACAAAAAGTTCCACCCCGTATTCTTTCAATAATTTCAGCAACTCCGTATTTGGATTGGCCTTGCTGTACATTTCTTGGTGTTTGGTATCGTTCAATGTGGCAAAAGTGGCAGCTCCATGAAGCGCGGCAACTATATGGACTTTGTTCGATGGTATCTCAGCGGACCCCAACATGTTGATGACCCTTGCAATTTTCCATAAACCCTTGTTGACACCGTCCATTTCAGAATCGCTCGTAATATCAAAGACCAATTTGTATTCCAAGGAGGCATCCGGCTGTACGGACACATCCTTGAAATTTTTGATTTTGCCATAGCCTTTGATAATGGGCGTTTCCCATTCCTGTGCCGTCGAAATGGCTATACATAAAATGGCGGTAAGTAAACTCATTGTAGATTTCATATAGTACATGTATTGTTTGGATTTCATTGACTGGGTTCAAGTTGATGAATTGTGGTACACTGCTCGTTCCATCGATAAATTTCTCGATAAGTTTACGAAAATATCGTTTCATTTTGGGTTTATTTGTAACAATTGTTACTGTATTTTCTAGAGTCGAGTACTAATTTCGTTGGTCTTTTAAAAGTTTGTACACCAAGTTATGGAGCATTTTGGATATTTGGTAAGACGTCTTTTCTGGCTCTTTGCTACTGTTCTCATCTTGGTTACCCTACTTTTTATTACACTTTTTACCTATCGACCCGGACCTTCGGTAACCACCACGTCCCTAATCGTGGAAGAAATGCAGGAGGAATGGTATCCTAAGGATGCAGTAGCCGCTTTGGCCGATGGTAGTATGCCCCGCCAAGTGAAGAAGGGCTTTTTATTGGTTTCGGAAACGCCCGGTCAAATGGGTCCTCAGGCGGATGTCCCAAACAAAAGATTTACCGGAAATAATCTCACTTGTACCAACTGTCATTTGCAATTTGGGACCCAGGCGGGCTCGGGATCATGGGTGGGAGTAGCAAATCGGTTTCCCCAATTTGGGGGAAGGGCCAATGCGATGGGTGATTTGCAGGATCGGATCAACGGGTGTGTGGAACGCAGTATGAACGGAAACAAGTTGCCCAAGGATTCAGAAGAAATGCTGTCCATTGTCGCTTACATGGAATGGTTGGGTGATGATTTGCCCAAAGAAAGGGAAAGCGAGTACAAGGGGTATCCCAAAATAAAAATTCCGGAAGTGAGGGTTGATTTGGATATAGGAAAGTTGGTGTACGATAAGGAATGCCTGGTTTGCCACGGAGCAAATGGTCAGGGTATTAAAAAACCCGATGCAACCAAAGGCTATTTATATCCACCCTTATGGGGACCCGATAGTTTCAACAACGGTGCAGGTATGCATAGGGTGATTACGGCGGCTGAATTCATTAAGAGCAATATGCCCTTTGGATTGGCCACCTATAAAAACCCAAAACTCACGGATGAAGAGGCCTATCATGTAGCCGGTTATATCAACAGTTTTGACCGACCCATAAAAGAGAATACGGAGGCGGATTATCCCGATAAAAAACTAAAGCCCGTTTCCACATCTTATGGACCATGGGTGGACGATTTTCCACAGGAACAGCATAAGTTTGGTCCCTTCCAGCCCATTATGGAATATTACAAAAGGAACTATAATATAGAAAAGTCCAAATAAGGGTACATGCGAAAATTTTGTCTTTTATTGTTAGTACCCATTTTAGTGTATTCCCAAGATACTACCGAGACCAACATACGTGGAAGGTTTTCTGGACAATGGCGGAGTTATTTTATGCATACATCCAATAAGGGTGGGTTGAAGGATTTTAGGGCCTTGTCCACAGGAGGTCATTTGAAATACACATTGAATTTGGGAAGTCGTTTTACCCTTGGCACAGCGGTCTACAACTCCACTAATATGGCACTTCAGGATTTGACCGTTCCCGATGGCATCACAGGAAGGTTAAGTAGGTATGAGGAGGGTCAGTTCGACCGGTTGGACCTGGAAAACGATGCCGTTTTTATCCTTGGGGAATTGTATGTGGACTATCGGCATGAAAAAAACCGATTCACTCTGGGACGAATGAAAATCAATACGCCCTTGATCAATCCACAGGACGGCAGGATGATCCCTACATTGGTGCAAGGATTTTGGTATAGGCACCAACAAAGCTCAAAGAATACCTTTCAATTGGGGGTGCTCAATGAAATAGCCCCACGTTCTACGGGTGGTTTTTTCAATATCGGGGAGAGTATTGGTACCTATCCGGTAGGAAGGTCCGTTTTTGGTACGGAAAGTCTGTACGGCGGGAATACGGAATCGGATTTTATCTTTATTTTTAACTCCGATGTAAAACTGACCGAAAACCTACAACTGGATGTTTGGAATTACTATGTTGACAATGTATTCAATACGGTTTATGTGAAGCCCAGTCTCCGTTTGAATGAAAAATGGTTGTTGGAGGCGGAATGGTTGCACCAAAACAGGGTAGGGAACGGAGGAAATGCATTGCAGGAACTTAGGTATTTCGCCAGGTCTTCCTCGGATATTATAGGTCTGCAATGGCGCTATACAGCCCAGAAAACCCACATTTCCTTAGGGTACGACTACATATTGCCCGGCGGACAGTTCCTGTTCCCACGGGAGTGGGGTAGGGAAGACCTTTTCAGTTTCCAAAAAAGGGAACGTAGCGAGGGTACCGCCAACAATCATGCGCTCGTATTTACGTATGATGATTCCTTTGCGCTTTTGAGCGAAAAGATGAATGTCAGGACCATCTTCAGTGCGGGAAGGCACTGGAAGCCAACCGTCACAGATGCAGAAACCAACAAGTATGCTATGCCGGATTACACCCATGTTAACTTGGACCTTTTTTTTAATATAAAAGGGTTAAGGAATTTAAAACCAGAACTTTTGCTCACGGGAAAAATCGGTAATCGGGACATTCCTGACAATCCCAATTTTGTCTTTAATAAGGTGGATATGCTACATGTGGATTTTATCCTCAACTACAATTTTTAATTACAGCGTTCATTGCTACTTTCTAAAATGTTGATGTATTCTTCCATGGATAAATATTGAGGAGTATAGGTACCGCCCATTTGATCTATCGCACCTACGAAAGCTCTTAGATGATTTCTTGAGCCACACTGTAAGCTTTCGAAAACATTTAAGATATCACCGTTCGAAATCGATTGCATTTGGTCTTCAAGGTCTACAATATCCAAATCTTCAATAGTAGCACCAATGAGTAACGCATTCAATTGTGATTTGCTTCCATCTGTAACGAATTGGTTTTATAGTCCTTGAAGGTCCTCATTCATAAATTCCCCTTCCGGCAACCTGGAATATGTTAGGTTGTAACGTTCTATTAGAATGGATACCGCATTTACATGGGATTGTTCACTTTTTTGGATATTCAAAAATTGACTAATACCCCACAATTCACCTAAATAGGAGTAGGTATCCAAGGCCAATTTTTCTTCTTCTACCATAAAAATTAAAGCATTCTCTTCTGTTTTTGATAGGGAATCATTAATTAAGTTATTGACTTAGGTACTTAATCAATAACGATAGAAGTAGTAAATTCGGGGAAACAAACATCAAGAACATGGAGCAAAGATTCAAGAGCATGTCCCTTTTCGACTTTATGGAGAAATTCCCGGACACGGACAGCTGCCTGTCGCATCTGGCCTGGCTAAAGTGGGACGGGGGCTACAGGTGCCCCA
>NZ_MDGL01000147.1 GCF_002742265.1 Maribacter sp. 4G9 | reverse complement strand
ACTTGACCAAAAGTCCCTCAAGTTCAACAACACGGTCGGCCAAACGACGGTTCGCACGCTCAAGATTCTCCAAACGAACCAATAACTCCGATATGAACTTATCCTTTTCGATAACCGAAAGATCCGATAATCTTTCGTAGGATCCAAATGAATTGACAACTTTATCAGCACTGATTAGTTACAAAATTCTTAATGCTCCTTGAATTACCAAAATAAAAACGATTGTTCCAATAATTAAATCAGGTTTGCTCGAACTTAACCAATTTACCAAAAGTCCAGCGATTATGACTCCTAAATTAATAATCACGTCATTCGAGGTGAAAATCATACTTGCTTTCATATGTGCCTCTTCTTTGCTCTTTGACTTTTGCAAAATGTAAAGACAAATTCCGTTTGCAATAAGTGCAAAAATCGAAACGATAATCATTGTGGAAAAATCGGGTAATTTCTCGTCTCCGAAAAATCTTCTTAACACTTCCACAAATCCAATAATCGCAAGTGTTATTTGAAAATATCCAGCAAGTTTCGCAATCCGCTTTTTCCTTGTCAGAGTTCCGCCAACCGCAAACAAGCTAATTCCGTAAACGAAACTGTCCGCAAGCATATCCAAACTGTCTGCAACTAATCCCATCGATTTTGAGATTAATCCAGTTGTCATTTCGATTATGAAAAAGGCAAAATTTATGGTAAGTACAGACCAAAGTAACTTTTTTTGGTTTGCATTTTCTTTAAATTCCGTTTGTTCGGTTTGTTCAGTCGAGATTTTCTTTCCGCCTAAATTCAGTTCGATAATGGACTTTTCGATTTGGTCAATTTGTCCGCTGTGAAAAACAGTTAGTTTTCGGTTGGGAATGTCAAAGTCCAAATTCGCAATACTTGAGATTCCATCCAATTTCATTCGGATTAAATTTTCCTCTGAAGGACAATCCATTTTGGTAATCTCAAATATCGTTTTGTTCATTCAATTTATTGGTTTTTGGACATTAACCACAACGCAGGGCTATGTGAAGCCACGTTACGGGTTTTAAATTTACGCAACTTGTTGGGA
This sequence comes from Maribacter sp. 4G9, assembly GCF_002742265.1. Classification (GTDB taxonomy): domain Bacteria; phylum Bacteroidota; class Bacteroidia; order Flavobacteriales; family Flavobacteriaceae; genus Maribacter. Next base: position 552 of record NZ_MDGL01000147.1, on the reverse strand, counting down.
TAAATTTACAAATACGTGTTGAACGTGGCCAGGTTGCATATAGCCGTTGATATGTACAGTTTTCCTCGATGGCGCCTAAAGGTGATAGGTTGGATGGTCCCTCATCCTACGGATTATGCAAACTGGCATGGCCCTGCGATGATGTACAAATCCCAAGGGGCGGGAATTGGAGCCTTTGGCGACAATGTAGCGACTTGGGTTCACCTTTAGGTGAATTGTACATCATCGTGATTGTATAAGATTAGTTGCGTGGTTTAAGCACTAAAGTTAGCAAATAAATCACAGATAGAAAGTCCGCGAGGACTTTCGTAAACTGGCTAAAACCAGCAATTAATTTTATACGGTGTTAGGCACTGGCTTTATATTTTTATTGACTTAGGTACTTAATCAATAACGATAGAAGTAGTAAATTCGGGGAAACAAACATCAAGAACATGGAGCAAAGATTCAAGAGCATGTCCCTTTTCGACTTTATGGAGAAATTCCCGGACACGGACAGCTGCCTGTCGCATCTGGCCTGGCTAAAGTGGGACGGGGGCTACAGGTGCCCCA
>NZ_MDGL01000146.1 GCF_002742265.1 Maribacter sp. 4G9 | reverse complement strand
AAGCGATTCGAAATGTCAAGGTAAAACAAAAAATATCGGGCCAGTTCAAAAACCCCAGAAATGCTCAGAATTTTGCCAAAATCCGATCCGTAATCGATACCACCATCAAAAACGGAATGAACGTGATTCAAGCATTGAACCTAATCGCTAAATTTGAATTTCAAGTAGACTGATTAGTTACCCGTTTTCTACACTTTTGATTATTGGTGTTTTTTCTTTTAGCGATTTTTTCATTGACCCCAATGCACTTTTGGGAATAGGTTTGGGAGCATTGGCCATTTCATTTGCACCTCATATTTTCAAATCGAAAAGCTTTATGAGGTACAGGGAGGAAAAATGGCTAAGATCCAGTAAAAAGAAAAAATCAAATCTTACCCTCTCAAATTCCAAGGTTGATAAAAAAACCGAAGAAACTCTAGAAGAGGTGAAAGCGAGTTAAATATTTAATACTTCTTCTTGGTTCAATCGAAAGGAATTCTTTTTATACCATTTCCCGGTATAAAATCTGAAAAATCCGGTGGTTCGCCATTAGTATCAATTGATACCACGGACAATGATGTAACAATCCTATTATGTTAACCAAAATCATCAAATAAGTGGTAATTACTTCAATCATGATAAAAGTGTTAAAACTTTTGGTTTAAGGGCCGCTGGTGCTGCCCTATTGGCCAATGAAAGTTACTATAAAAAACAACCGGTCAATTGGGATCCCATTGGCATGAAATTGGTATAAAAAAAGGGTGCCAAGGCACCCTTTTCAACCAACTAAAAACTGTGATTTCCTCAACCAACTAAATCTTAAAGGTTACCACAGGTAAGCTTGCGTGGTTAGCAATATCCTCTCCTATACTGCCCATGAAAAAGTGTGAAAGTCCTTTTCTTCCATGGGTGGGGACACCGATCATATCGGCATTGCTTTCCATTCCAAAATTCAGTACACCCCGCTCAACATTATAGTCATTGTAAATGGCTATAAGCAGATCAAAACCGACCAGGTCGCAAAATGATTTTATTCGTTTTTGAATTTCGGCGGTACTTAAAAAATCGTCTCCCGGAGTATTGATATAGACCAGTTTCAATTCTGCCGAAAAACTATCGGCAATGAACTTGGCCCGTTGCAGTGCATGTATGTTTTCGTTTTTCAAATCACATGCAAAAACGATCTGCTTTGGATTGAAATCGGTTATTTTCGATTTGATGACCAATACGGGAATACCGGAGTTTCTTACAACCTTTTCAGTATTGGAACCCACGAACATCTCCTTGAGTCCGTCCGCACCTTGGCTACCCATCACGATCAAATCCACATCGTTTTCTTCGGCAACTTCGCTAATCTCACCAAAAACCTTGTAGTGCTTTATTATTGGCTCTACCTTTACCCCTTTCAAATAAGGTTTGTCCAAAAAGTCGTCCAATCTTTTTTCCGCCAACTTTATCAAAAATACGGTCTGCTCCGGATGAAAGCCTTCCGTAGAGGTAAGCATTGCCTGATTCAACTCCAACATGTGCAGCACATACAAAGTGGCGTTGTGCTTTTTTGCAATGGAAGCCGCTACCTCAAATGCATATTCCGAGATATCCGAAAAATCTATGGGAACAATTATATTTTTCATACGTACAAGATTTAGGTTAAACAATCAAATGGTCATGGAGAACAATCTGGTCTCCGGTGTTTTTTCGTGTAATTTCAAATCGAAGGCCATACAGATATTGCGAACGAAAGGCCTTCCTTTTTGGGTGATTCTTAATTGATAGGGAGTCATTTCCAGAAGACCGTCGTCCTTCATTTCCCTTAATCTTTCCAAGACTACGGGAAGCGCTTTGAACTGCATGGGTTCCCCGAACCAGAGCGTCTCCAATTGGCACATTAAATTTAGAATATGTTTTCTGATAACGATATCCTCATCAGTTAAAATATGACCTCTAAAAATGGGGATGATGTTATGCTCTACCAAGTGTTGGTATTCCTCCAGGCTTTTAACATTTTGGGCGAAACCATACCAGCTATCGCTGATACTCGAGGCTCCCAAGCCTACCATTAATTGGGTTTTGGAAGCGGTATAGCCCATAAAGTTCCGGTGCAATTTCCCATTTTGCATGGATTGATACAGACCGTCCGTCTCCAATGCGAAGTGGTCCATGCCAATTTCTGTGTAACCAGCCTTTGCCAATTCCATTTTTCCGGATTCATATTGTGCGCGCTTTTCCTCTGCAGATGGCAGATCGGAATCCTTGTAGCCACGCTGACCGTTTCCCTTAAGCCAAGGCACATGGGCATAACTGTAAAATGCCAATCGATCCGGCATCAATGATTGGGTTTTTTCTATAGTTTCCAGAACATGTTCCAAGGTCTGGTGCGGTAAACCGAATATGATATCATGACTGATGGACGTATAGCCAATTTCCCTGGCCCAATCCGTAACATTTTTTACATTTTCAAAGGACTGTACCCTATGAATGGCCTTTTGTACGGTCTCATTATAGTCCTGTACCCCGTAGCTTACCCTTCTAAATCCAACATCGTATAGTGCCTGAAGATGTTCCTTAGTTGTATTGTTGGGGTGTCCTTCAAAACTAAATTCATAATCCTCCGCCCTATCGGCCCTTCTAAAAAGACCGTTGATAAGCATTTGAAGGTTTTCCGGACTGAAAAAAGTAGGGGTACCGCCTCCCAAATGGAGCTCCTTGATAATCGGCCTTTCGTCGAACAACTCCAAATAAAGGGACCATTCCTTCAACAAGGTGCGTATGTAAGGAATCTCAACATCGTGCCTTTTGGTGATGCGCTTATGGCACCCACAAAACGTACACATACTCTCACAAAAGGGAAGATGGATGTATAGACTGATGCCTTCCTTGGCGTTGGATTCAGAAAAGCTTTTCTTCACCGTAGCTTCCCATTTTTTGCCCGAAAACGAATGAATATCCCAAAAAGGGACCGTTGGGTAGCTTGTGTACCTAGGACCCGGAATATTATATTTTTGAATAAGATTGCACATAGTTGGTTTAAATATGGTACAAATCTAATCCCGACACCGACCAAAAAATATGATAATTATCAGTTTGCTATGCTCTATCAATAACCTTAGAGGTAGCAACGGAAGCTAAAAAGGCAACTTCATGGGGAATCCTCAACTGTTTGGCCGATTCTTCCCCGCTATTTTCATCACAATCCTTATTTTTGAATCTTAAAATTTAAAATCATGACATTACTTTTAATGGCCGCAGGTAGCGGAAGTAGATATGGAAAACTGAAACAGTTCGATGATTTGGGACCCGAAGGGGAATTCCTGATGGAGTTTGCCATCTACGATGCACTACAAAACAATTTTGAACAAATCGTGGTCATCACCAAAAAAGATAATGTTTCCTTTTTGGAGGAATATTTAAGTGAAAGATTGCCAAAAAACATTAAAATAAATGTACTGGCCCAGGAATTGACGGATCTGCCAGATGGAGTGGACTATAAAGGCGATCGTCAAAAACCTTGGGGAACGGCACATGCCGTGTGGACGGCCAGAAATGTTATTGACGGGCCTTTTGTGGTATTAAATGCGGATGACTATTACGGCCAAGCCGTCTATAAAAAAGCGGCCGACTTCATAAAATCCAATAACGAGGCATTCGCCCTTTTGGGATACACCTTAAAGGATACCCTATCTGAACACGGTTCCGTTTCAAGAGGAGTATGTAAGGTAGAGGGAGATAACTTGATATCCGTAAACGAACGATTAAAACTGGTCCAACAGGGCGACAAAATCGTGGATGAGGATACCGGACTAGAATTTACGGGCGACGAACAAGCCAGTATGAATTTCTGGGTTTGTAGGCCTTCCATTTTTGACAAGATAGATGCTGAATTGAAGGTATTTCTACAAGACGAGAAAAAAATAGCTTCAAGCGAACTTTATCTTCCTTTTATGATCCAGGAAATGCTACAGGCCAACGAAGTGGAGGTAAAATGTATTCCTTCCGGTGCGGAATGGTTTGGGGTTACCTATGCAAGTGATCGTGAAGAGGCCGTGCAGAACCTTAAAGCCAAAACGGAACAGGGGCTGTATAGAACACCGTTGTGGTAGAAAAACCTGTGTTAGAAATAAAGGGCCGTTGGAAATTTCCAACGGCCCTTTATTTTTTTGTTTCCAAACGGCACAAACTAAAAAGAGTCTGGCTTTTTTTAACCAGACTCTTTTACGAGAACACTATATGAAAATGAAAAATTATTTACTTTTTTATTACACTGTAAATATAGTTTCCCTATTTCCGTCACGGAACTATTTGTTGCGAGTTCATCGATTTTTGTGGTGAACCAAGTGGAAACTGTTGTTACCTATAAATTACTGGCTTACAAAATGTCTTTTGAGACTTGCCTCCCATTGTAGGCCCTTCTAAAACCGACTTAACAATCAGGTAACCAAAAGATAAGTTGCACGTAACCAAGTTGGTCGTGTAAAAGGAGAACTTTGTAGTCAGAGATTTTCTTTGGATGAAACCCTCATCGAGGGAATTTTTATGGTGAACTATTTACCTCACTTAAAGAAAATATTCATTTAGGGATCTCTTATTCTTTATATAAACGCGTGAAAATAAGACTGAAACTTCTTACTACTTTTTCCCCAAGTTTTTCAGTAAACTCACCCATCAGTCTATTCCACTCAAGAAAAAATCACCACCAATTCATCGACCCTTATGAAAAAAAGACCTGTTGATATTGTGGTCATATCCGATGTGCATTTAGGCACCTATGGATGTCACGCGAACGAGCTATTGCTTTACTTAAAGTCCATTGCCCCTCAGGAGGTAATTCTAAACGGTGACATTATTGATATTTGGCAATTTAGTAAGCGCTACTGGCCCAAGTCGCACATGAAGGTGGTCAAATACCTTATGGGTTGGATCGCAAAGGGTGTCAAAATACATTACGTTACGGGCAATCATGATGAGATGCTCCGTAAGTTTACTGGGTTTCAGATGGGTTCCTTGAGCATTGTCAACAAAGTGGTCTTGCCCCTTCACGGTAGAAAGGCATGGTTCTTTCATGGGGATGTCTTTGATGTGACCATGCAACACTCCAAATGGGTCGCCAAGCTCGGGGCCAAAGGATATGATTTTCTGATACTATTGAACAGGGCTATTAATTTTTTTAGCAAAAAATTAGGGCGAGGCCCTATCTCCATGTCCAAAAAAATAAAGAACGGGGTGAAGTCGGCTGTCAAATTCATTAACAATTTTGAAACCACTGCCTCAGAAATCGCTATTGAAAACGGTTATGATTTTGTTGTTTGTGGTCATATACACCAACCGGAGATTCGCCAGATCGAAACGGAAAAAGGTGCGGTTACCTATTTGAATTCCGGGGATTGGATTGAAAACCTAACTTCCTTGGAATACGCTAACGGTCAATGGGAGCTCTACTCCTTTTATAATGATAAGGGTATACAAAATCAATTGGAGGATACCCAAGAGGAACATCCGGTTCTGGAAAGAGCGGAACTCTTTCAAAGCTTGTTGGATGAATTCAGGACAAGCGGATTGGTAAAATTAAAATAATCCATTAAGGACAATGCGGGTATTATATGCCATTCAAGGTACCGGAAACGGGCATTTAAGCAGGGCAAGGGACGTAATTCCGGCCCTGCTTGATGAAAATATAGATCTGGATATCTTGATCAGCGGTACCCAGGCCGATATAGACTTGCCCTACTCGATTAAATACCGATGCAAGGGATTGAGCTTCATCTTTGGAAAAAAAGGGGGTGTGGATATGTGGAAAACCTACGTGAAATCGAACACCTTGCGATTGCAAAAGGAAATCCGAAGCATTCCTGTTCAGGACTACCATTTGATCATCAATGATTTTGAACCAGTTACGGCATGGGCATGCAAATTGGAGGAAAAACCATGCTACAGCTTTAGCCATCAATCCGCCGTGCTTTCCAATAAGGCCCCAAAACCTAAAAAGAAGGACACCTTCGGTAGAATGATCTTAAAGAATTATGCACCGGGCAGCCACCATTTTGGATTACATTTTAAATCCTATGACGAGGGTATTTTTACGCCTATTATCAGGGCCGATGTTCGTAATACCCACGTTTACGAAGGGGAACACTATACTGTATATCTACCTTCCTATAGCGATGGAAAAATCATTCATTTTCTTTCACAAATACCCAAGGTAAGGTGGGATGTTTTTTCCAAGCACAACATCAAGGAAACCGTCACCAAGAATTTAAGCATACGCCCCATTACCAACGAAGCCTTTGTGGAAAGCATGGCCACCAGTAAGGGCGTTCTATGCGGTGCCGGTTTTGAAACCCCAGCGGAAGCCCTTTACATGCAAAAGAAGCTACTCGTAGTTCCTATGAAAGGTCAATATGAACAACAATGCAATGCGGCCGCTTTACAGGAAATGAATATTCCAGTCATAAAATCCTTAAAGGAGAAGCACCTTCCCAAAGTCATGGATTGGGTGGCCTCCAGTAAAAAAATTGAAGTAGATTACCCAAATATTACCAGTGAAATAGTTCAAAAACTACTTCAGAAAAGCTTACAGGCATAGGGTTCTTCATGGCAAAAAAGATTCACTCCTCAGGTTTTGGCAAGGATTTTATTTGGGGGGTTTCCACCGCCGCTTTTCAGATAGAGGGTGCCCATGACAAACATGGCAAGGGACCTTCCATTTGGGATATTTTCAGCTCAAAGAAAGGAAATATCCGTGGCAATGAGACCGCCAAGACAAGTTGTGATTTTTACCACAGGTACAAGGAAGATATCGACCTGATGAAATCCTTAAATATCCCAAATTTTCGCTTCTCCATTTCCTGGAGCAGGATATTGCCTACTGGTACCGGTAAAATAAATCCGGAGGGAATTGCCTTCTACAATAGGGTCATCGACTACTGTTTGGAACTTGGCATAACGCCTTGGGCTACCTTGTACCATTGGGACCTGCCCCATGCCCTTGAATTGAAAGGAGGTTGGACCAATAGGGAAGTCCTTCAATGGTTAGAGGAATACACCAAGATTTGCGCTCAGTCCTTTGGTGACCGGGTGAAATATTGGATGGTTTTGAATGAGCCGATGGTGTTTACTGGCGGTGGTTATTTTTTGGGTGTGCACGCTCCGGGCAAAAAAAGATTGCGCAATTTCCTGCCGGCCGTTCATCATGCGCAATTAGCTCAGGGTCGCATAGGCCGGTTATTGAGGAAGATAGTTCCCAATTCCAAGGTTGGCACTACATTCTCCTGCTCCTACATTGTCCCCAAAAATAATTCCCAAAGAAATCTTCGAGCGGCAAAAAGGGTGGACGCACTTTTAAACCGTCTTTTTATTGAACCTGTTTTGGGTCTAGGCTATCCCACAAAAGATTTACCTATTTTAAGAAGGCTAAAGCCTTACATTTTGCCTGGGGATATGGAGGAAAGTGCATTTCAATTTGATTTTATAGGTATACAGAACTATACTCGGGAAGTAATACAACACAACTACTTTGTTCCTTATATAAAGGCCAAGATTATTGAAGCCCCCAAACGGAACGTACGTACCACATTGATGGATTGGGAGGTATATCCACCAAGCATTTACGAAATGATACGCAAATACGATGCATATTCCAATATGCCCAATATTGTTATAACCGAAAACGGGGCCGCATTCCATGATACCTTCACAAAGGGAAAAATCAAGGATAAAAATAGAAAGCAGTATCTTAAAGATCACCTGGAACAGGTGCTAAAGGCCAAAAACGAAGGTCTCAACGTTCATGGCTATTTTGTGTGGACACTAACCGATAACTTTGAGTGGGCGGAAGGCTATCATCCCAGTTTTGGATTGGTCCATGTGGATTTTAAAACCCAAAAGCGTACCGTTAAAAAATCGGGTAAATGGTATAGGGGCTTTTTGAAGGTCACCTAAAAACTGTCTCAAAAGCTTTTTAAAACAAAAAAGCCGATGCTCCCATCGGCTTAAGCTAACTAACTCAAAAATTACATGAATCTTAATTACACGCAGGGCAAAAATAAGACCCTATTTTTGAGGATATGTTAAGATAACCTGAGGAATTTGTTATCTTATTTAAAGGCTTGGTGACCTGTAATATCCGCTCCGGTTATCAATAGGTGTATGTCATGTGTTCCCTCATAGGTGATTACACTTTCCAAGTTCATCATGTGGCGCATGATGCTATAATCGCCCGTAATACCCATACCGCCCAGTACCTGTCTGGCTTCCCTGGCAATCTTAATGGCCATTTCAACGTTGTTCCGTTTCGCCATAGAAATCTGTGCCGTTGTGGCCCTACCCTCATTCTTGAGTTGACCTAATCGAAAGGCCAACAATTGCGCCTTGGTGATTTCCGTGATCATTTCGGCCAATTTTTTCTGTTGTAATTGAAAAGCGGCGATAGGCTTACCAAATTGCATCCGTTCCTTCGCATATCGCAAGGCGGTATCATAGCAGTCCATAGCGGCTCCAATGGCGCCCCAAGAAATTCCATATCTAGCAGAGTCCAAGCAACCCAATGGCGCCCCAAGACCCGATTTGTTCGGCAATAAATTTTCCTTGGGCACTTTCACATTGTCAAAAATAAGTTCGCCGGTTGCGGATGCCCTTAAGGACCATTTGTTATGTGTTTCCGGGGTAGAAAACCCTTCCATGCCACGTTCTACGATAAGTCCGTGTATTCGTCCTTCCTCATTCTTGGCCCAAACCACGGCGATATCGGCGAAGGGCGAATTTGAAATCCACAATTTTGCCCCGTTCAGCAAATAATGATCGCCCATATCCTTGAACTTGGTTTCCATACCCCCGGGGTTGGAACCGTGATTGGGTTCCGTAAGCCCGAAACAGCCCATCATTTCACCACTGGCCAGTTTGGGCAAATATTTTTTACGTTGCTCTTCGGTGCCATAGGTATAAATGGGATACATCACCAAGGAGGATTGAACGGATGCCGTGGAACGCACACCACTATCCCCGCGTTCTATTTCCTGCATGATAAGCCCATAACTGATTTGGTCAAGTCCTGCGCCTCCGTACTCTTCGGGAATATAGGGACCATAGGCCCCAATCTCGGCCAATCCACTGATAATCTGATTGGGAAACTTGGCCTTTTGGGCGTATTCTTCTATAATGGGCGAAATATCCCTTTTTACCCATTGCCTGGCAGCATCGCGTACCAATTTATGTTCTTCGGAAAATAAGTCGTCCAAATTATAATAGTCGGGTGCTTCGAATAAATCAGGTTTCATACATACAACTTATAAGTGCAGTAAAAATATAACATTGCCAAAACAATAAGTTACATTTTTAGATAAAAGTCTTTGGTCAGTGCAATATATTCGTTGGTATACATATGCCTTTCCTTTTCTATAATCAAAACTTCAACTTTTGTATCGGCCTTTGTTCTTGAAAATTCGATCAAACTTCTTTTGAAAGGGGCATCTTCATGACCCTTTATATGACAAATTCTCAAAGCATATAGAGCTTCGGCATTCGCCAAATTGATAAAATCCTTCGCTTCCTTGTAGGGAATTATGACCGAAAACCGACCCGGATCGGACAATAATTTGGAGACACCTTTCACCAATTCCGTAAAAGGCAACGTATCGTTCTGGCGCGCCAAGTCCCTAGCGGAGTCCCCACTCGCTACTTTTTCACTGTAAAATGGCGGATTACTAACTATGAGATCATACACCTCGTCCACTTCATCTACAAACTCGTCCCAACCCGCGTGGTAGCAATAGAGTCGGTCGCCCCAAGGGGAAGCTTCAAAATTATCCACACATTGTTCGTAGGCATTTTCATCAATTTCCAGCGCATCGATTGTAAACGCATTAAACCGTTGTGCCAACATTAGGGAAATAATTCCCGTTCCCGCCCCAATATCCAAAATCGATTCTGGCGTATGCTCCAAGCCTGACCATGCACCAAGAAGTACGCCATCCGTTCCAATTTTCATGGCACACCTATCCTGCTGTACCACAAATTGTTTGAATCTAAACGGCTTATTCATTGTATCCTACCAGGTTCCCTAGTTTCCGCACCTTCCATTCCTGTGAGGCTATCTCCCAACTCGGCCCGCATAGCATCGGCCATGGCGGTAATTTCGGCAATAATATCCGGATGTACATCCGCTACGTTGGTGGTCTCACCAACATCGGCCTCCAAATCATACAGCTCAATATCTTTTAATTCCACCAACTTATAATCCCCTGGAAGTCCATCCTTACCGGGTTCCTGACCCTCCATGGTTCTGTAGGTATGGGGAAAATACAGTTTCCATTTTCCATAGCGCACCCCAAAAAGTTCATTAACGCGATAGTAATAGAAATAGGCCTTTTGGGGACTATTCTCGGTTTGGCCCGTGAACAGGCTCCAAGCACTTTTACCATCAATTTTTCTCTTGGGCAAGTTGGTCTCTGTAGCTTCGGCAATTGTCGGCAAAATATCGATGGCCATTACCGGGGTATCGACTACCCTATTGCCAGGGATTTTTCCTGGGTATTTAATCAAAAAAGGTTCTCTCTGCCCCCCTTCCCAAGCAGTTCCTTTCCCTTCCCGTAATGGATATGCACTACCAGCATGATTTCCATAGGCGAGCCAAGGTCCATTATCCGATGTAAAAATTACAATCGTGTTTTCGGTGAGGCCATTTTTATCCAGAGCTTTTAGAATTTCGCCAACGGACCAATCGAGTTCCATAATGACATCACCATACAATCCCCTATCTGATTTTCCCTTGAAGGTATCAGAAACAAACAAAGGGACATGGGGTTGTGGGTGAGGAACATATAGAAAAAATGGTTTGTCCTTGTTACTGTTAATAAAATCGACACTTCTTTCCGTAATCTTCGTGGTCAGATTGGATTGATCGGTAAGGGTATCGATTACTTTTTCATTGTGATAAAGTTCCAGGGGACCAAAATTAAATACCGGCCCTTGCTGTGGATGCAAAGGCCACATATCGTTGGAATAAGGAATTCCAAAATATTCATCAAACCCCTGATTATTAGGCATAAATTTAGGGGCATCTCCCAAGTGCCATTTACCAAAAATTCCCGTAGCATACCCTTTTGCTTTTAGCATTTCTGCCAAAGTAGTTTCCTCTGGGTTAAGTCCAACCTCACTATTGGGCATCAATGCATTATGGATGCCAATCCTATTGGGATAGCATCCCGTCAGTATACCCGCCCTGGAAGCAGAACAAACCGCCTGTGCTGCATAGAAATTTGTCAATTTTAATCCCTCTTTTGCCATTTGGTCCAGGTTAGGGGTATGAATATCATCAGCCCCAAAAACCCCGACATCATTATAGCCCTGGTCGTCCGTAAAGATCAAAACGACATTGGGCGGTCGAATTTTTTCCGATGTAGTTTCTACCTGGGTTTCTTTGCAAGACAGTATTAAAAGCGGGATAAATAAAACGATTCCATTAAAATTTAAATGTTTCATTGACACTTTTTAAAAACACAGCGTTAAAATCCTTGTTAGATGCCATGAATATAGTTAATTTCCGAACGTATATCCAGAATGACCATCACCAAAATGAATTTAAAAAACAAGAAAAACCCCAAGAATTGCGGCTTGCGCTCCGTTTTTTTATTGCAGGCCCTAACGATTCTTTGTTTAATGAGTTGCTCTTCGGAAAAAAGCAAAGTGGACAAAGATAGTGTTGCGGAAGTTATTTCTTCCATGTCCGATTCGCTTCCCGTTGTTTCCCTACCGGAAGGGGTCGACCCTGAGCATGAAGATTGGAAAGGAGCTGATTTAGACCCAAAAACCCCTGTACTTCCATTATATCCCGAAGATGAAGCCAAAAAATTTTTATTACCAGAAGGCTATCATATTGAACCTATCCTTACGGAACCCCAAATTGAACAACCGGCCGCCATCGCCTTTGACGGTAACGGAAGGATGTTCGTTTTGGAATTACGCACCTACATGCTCACTGCCGATTCTGACGGCACCTTGGAACCTACAAGTAGAATTTCACGGTGGGAGGACCTCGATAATGACGGTGTTTATGAAAAGGGAACGGTCTTCGTAGACAGTCTTATTTTTCCACGTTTCGTACTACCCTACAGGAAGGATGCCGTACTGACCATGAATTCCGATGAGGACAATGTGTATAAGTTCACCGATACCGATGGTGACGGCAAAGCTGATAAAAAAGAGCTATTCACTACCAATTATGGACGATCTGGTAATGTGGAACACCAACAGGCCTTTATGTATTACAATATGGACAATTGGCTCTACAGTACATATAACGCCTTTAGGGTACGGGAAACTCCAACAGGGGTCATTCGTGAGAATACGGGGTATAACCGTGCACAATGGGGCGTAACACACGATGATGATGGAAAGGTTTGGTTTTTGGGAGGCGCGAGTGGCCTACCATCCCAATTTCAACAACCCGTACATTATGGTAATTTTGATTATGAGGATACTGACAATTATGCCGAAGCTTTTGAAGAACCATGGGGCGCACCTGTTTTGATAGGCGACCTGCAAGAAGGTATGGACCGGGTTCCAGAAAATAACGGAGGACCCAAACGGGTTACCGGAGCTGCTGGAAACGATATATACAGGGGTGACCGATTGCCAAAAGACCTGTACGGACAGTTATTCTATGGGGAACCTGTAGCCCGTATCGTGCGTCAGGTAAATCCTGTTGTCAATGAAGGCATAACGACCTTGCACAATGTATTTCAAGATCAACAGTCGGAGTTTTTGAGATCTACGGATCCCTTGTTCCGTCCAGTAGATATGACGACCGCACCAGATGGCACCATGTATATTACCGATATGTACCATGGCATCATACAAGAGGGTAATTGGGCGCAAAAAGGCACGTATCTTCGTGCAAAAATTGAGCAGTATCAACTGGATAAAGTCGTTGGACTTGGCCGAATCTGGCGTATTACGCATGATAGCAAAGAACGGGACAAGACCAAACCGAATATGCTCAATGAAACACCGGCCCAACTTGTAAAGCACTTGGAACACCCAAATGGTTGGTGGCGGGACAAGGCACAACAATTGATCGTGTTGTCACAGGATAGAAGTATCGTTCCAGAACTTGAAGCCATGGTTAATAACAGCGATAATACATTGGCTCGTTTCCATGCTTTGTGGTGCTTGGAGGGTCTGGGTTCGTTGAAAGAGAAATTGGTTGAAAAATTGATGGACGACTCCAATCCCAGAATGCGTATTCAGGCCATGCGTGCAGGGGAGACATTATATAAGTCGGGTAAAAAATCACTTGGAGGGGATTATTTAAAACTACTTGAGGATAAAAATGTGGATGTGGCCTTACAGGCCGTTTTGTCGGCACACATTCTTGAAGTCCCATCCTTCGACGTTGCCCTCAAAAAATTACTCAAGTCGAATTCGGCCAAAGGAATACAAACAATTGGTACACAGATATTAGAACCAAAAGAAGTCAAAAATTGGTGGGAAGTTGGCAATAATCAGCTTACCGAAGCCCAAAAGAGCAGCTTGGAAAAAGGAAAGGTTATCTTCAACGAACTCTGTGTACAATGTCATGGAAACGATGGCACTGGAACACCGGTTGGAGATGGTTTGGTCATGGCACCGGCCTTGAGCGGTTCTACCCGGGTACAATCGCACCCGGAATATGTTATTAAAACGGTGATGCACGGACTGGAAGGACCATTGGATGGGAAAACGTATCCCGCAGGTATTATGGTGGGCAACAAAGAACAATCCGATGATTGGATTGCGTCCATCGTATCCTATATACGGACCAATTTATCCAATGAAGCCACCTTGGTATCGGCCGAGGATGTCCATACCGTTAGGACTAAAACAGAGGAGCGCAAAGCGCCTTATGTATATGATGAGTTGATGACATCCGTTCCGCAAATTTTGGTGCCAAGCGAAGATTGGACCATTACGGCAAGCCATTCCGTACCCACACGAATTGGTGGCAGGGCCTCCCCTACCAGTGCATTTAATTTTGAGGGATGGAGTACTGGAGGCAATCAGGAAGAGGGCATGTGGTTTCAAATAGTGTTTCCGGAACCTATGAGCGTCTCCGAAATTCACTTTAACGCAACCCCCATTTCTAGGGGTTGGCGTCCCGGATCGCCACCGCCACTTCACACCTTTCCGCGTGGCTATAGATTAGAAAGCTCCATGGATGGAAGTTCATGGAAAGAAATTGAAAAAGGTGAAGGAGAACAGGCAGATGTTTCCCTGATTTTCGACCCCGTTGAGGCCAAATTTATTCGCATGAGCTTAACGAAAAACTTTGGTCCGCAAGAGGACCGTGAAATACCATGGTCCATGAGACAAATGAAGATTTATGGAGCATCAAAAAAACCTGTATTATGAATAACAAAAAAAACATAGTTTCAAGAAGAAACTTCATATCGAGTTCAGCAGCTTTAGCCATTGGGACAACATTTGTAGGCCCAAATATTTTTGGCAGAAATAGGTTGCTGAATTCACCTGTCCCAAACTCTAAAATAAAAGGGGTGCAAATTGGGGTAATTACGTATTCCTTTAGAAGTATGCCTGACCAAGGTGCTGAAGCTACGCTGCAATATGTATTGGATTCAGGCATTAATGCAATTGAATTAATGGGAGATCCAGCTGAATCCTTTGCCGGCAAACCAGAGAGCTCCTTCGATAGACGTACACTTTGGGGATTAATGCGCTCCAAACGTGAAGGTACCCTCTCCGAAGCCGATGAAAAAAAATTGAGCGAAATGCAAATGGCCATGGAAGCATATAACGTCGAAGTAGCCCAGTGGCGTGCAAAGGTTTCCATGGATAAGTTCAAGGAACTTAAGAAAATGTATAATGATGCCGGGGTAACTATCTATGCATTCAAGCCCAATGCCTTTGGCAAAGACAATACCGATGAAGAAATAAACTATGGGTTCAAGGCCGCAAAGGCCCTAGGGGCATCCCATGTGACCCTGGAACACCCAAGTGATGACGAGCACACGAAAAAATTAGGGGAAATGGCCGCGAAACATGATATCTATGTTGCCTATCACGGACACACCCAACAAACACCAACTTTTTGGGACACCGCTTTGGAACAGTCAAAATACAATGCGCTCAATTTGGATTTAGGTCATTTTGTAGCAGCAGGTAATGAAGCCCCGCTTGAAATTATGAAGGAAAAACATGATCATATTAAGAGTATGCATGTAAAGGATAGACAAACGCCGGAACATGGCCAAGGCAATGTCGTGTGGGGCGAGGGAGATACTCCCCTGGCAGAGGCACTTCAATTGATGCGCGATAATGGATATTCCTTTCCGGCCACAATAGAATTGGAATATGAAATTCCCGAAGGTTCCGATGCCATTGCGGAAGTGAAAAAATGCTTGGCATTTGCCAAAAAAGCATTGGAAGGTTAAGAAAGGTAAAGGTCTACCAAGCCTTCTGGGGTAGCTACTTGAATAATTTTATTTTCCCTATCTACTTTAGTGATAATTTCATCATTGATGGGGATTAACAGTTGCTTATCCCCTTTTTTAATTTCGAAGAGTGCTTGGGAAGTAGTATCGTTTACACCTTCGATTACTCCGATATTCCCATGGACATCATCCAAAACGGAGAAACCAATGACTTCATGGTAGTAGAATTTGTTGCCGGTAAGTTTAGGCAGCATGGTCAAGGGTAGGTAAAGATCGCATCTCATGATTCGATCTGCATCGGATTCGTTCTTTACTTCCTCAAAGTCTATTCGAAGTAGGTTGGATTTATGTAGCCTACAGCGCTGAATAAAAAATGGAACCAGATTGTTTCCCAACGAAACAAATACTGATTCCATATTTTCGTATATCTCCGGGTCATCGGTATCCAGCTTTACCAGTACCTCACCTTTAAAACTATATTTTGAAACGATCTTGCCTAGGTAGAAACAATCTTCCTTTCGCATCGTTGCAAATACTATTCTCCTTCTTTAGGAGCTTCCTCCTCTTTCATTTCAGGAGCGGCAGGTGCCTCTTCTGGAACCTCGGAAGCTTCCTCAACAGCCTCTACCTCTTCCTCTGCACTTTCACCTTCAGGGGTTTCAGGAAGTTCTGCAGCCGCAGCTTCAGCAGCTCTCTTTTCGCTTATTTCTTTTTCAGCAGCCAATGCTTTTGCCTTGGCCTCTTCTTTTGCTTTGTCCAAACCGCCTTTTTTGGCATCGATTGCAGATTCCTTCTCTGCTACCCAAGCATTGAATTTCTCCTCTACTTGCTCTTCGGTCAAGGCTCCCTTGGCAACACCACCTAACAAGTGCCTCTTTAAAAGTACTCCTTTATAAGAAAGGATCGCTTTTGCAGTATCTGTTGGCTGTGCACCGTTCTGCAACCACTTTACGGAACTATCCACATTCAACTCTATGGTAGCCGGATTGGTATTAGGATTGTAGATTCCTAATTTTTCCAAGAATTTACCATCTCTTTTCGCTCTTGAATCGGCGGCAACCACCCAATAAAATGGTTTACCTTTCTTACCGTGTCTCTGTAATCTAATCTTAACTGGCATATCACATTAATTTGTAGGGTGCCCGACCCTTGGTTATTAATTCTATTTATCCTTGAAAAAGGGCTGCAAATGTAATTTAATTAGTTTGATTTGACAACGATTAAACCTGAAAAATCAATTCCAGGATGTTAAATGCATTAAGATACTGGCCAAAAACAAGTTAAACCTATGCTAAACCCCTTTAAATACTTGGGTTTCCGAGATATTACTGTAACTTATACAGAGTAGTTATTGAAAGACAGTAACGAGCGTAAATTTAAATGATAAGAGACATTATGAAGTATTCAGAAAAAATTTCAAATAGATTAAACAATTTATTAACTAGAACATATGATGCCGAGAAAGGCTATAAATTGGCACAAGATAAGGTGGACAATCCAACCGTAAAGAAATTCTTGGCCGATAAAGTGCAACAGCGCTACAATTTTGGCCATGAGCTCAAAAAGGAAATACAGACCTTTGGCGAATTGCCAGAAAAAGGCGGAAGCATCAAAGGAGACTTACACAGAACTTGGATGAATTTCACTACTACTTTCACCAGCGATGATACCGAAAGGATATTGGAGGAAGTTGAAAGAGGGGAAAAAGCAAGTTTGGAAGAGTACAATGAAATCATAAACGACGATGACATGGCACTTGCTCCTTCCACCGAAAATATGCTGAAAAAGCATAGAAACGAGATTAAGGAAGCATTGAACAATGCCAAAACATATGAAGAGGCAGTCTCCTAAGCATTATATTAAATTTGCTGAAAAAGCGGACGTTTTAACGTCCGCTTTTTTATTTCCTATTTATGAGACCTCAAGATGTTCACATTTTGCCATAAATTTATCCACCACAGTTAGCAGCTACCTCTTGCACATCACTTTTAGATTTAAAAACTTTGTCCATAGTAGCTACTGCCCTTATGGTTACCTCCGCATAATCTGGGCCTATTCGTGTAATCACCCCATCAAAGCCATTGAAATGGAATTGTGTAGCGATTTGGTCTCCGCTCAAGGCCCGATTGTTGATTTGGTTTCTTCCCCTTACCTGAACCCGCTGTACGACATTTACTTTAATATTGTCGTAACTTTGAAAGGCATCATAGGCCTGTACAGCACTTTTTGAGGGTACGGTGATTTCCCGTTCCGAGAAGAAGGTTTCACTGGTTTTCCCAGTTGCTTCGCTCCAAACGGAATTCTCAGTAGCAAACTGGGTCGTGACTTGGGTGCTAGCGGTCGCTTCCGCTGAATATGTGGCACCGTTGCCGAAGAACTTCCCTTCCACTTCCAGGCCTAAGGTCAATGATGTGCTTGCGGTACTGCTAGACATGAAAGAAAAGCTTTCTTCCCAACCTACGGTGGTTGTCGTTTCTACATTTTTCTTTTCGCCGATGGTTTGTTTTAACGAACCACTACCGCAATTGATCAACGTACTGTTATAGCTAAACCCATTCTGTGCCGCGGGCAACAAGGGCTCCAAATAGTGGGTTTCGATTTCTTGAACCTCCCAATCGATATTCATGGGTACCAGTCTCACCAACAATTCCTCACCCTC
This sequence comes from Maribacter sp. 4G9, assembly GCF_002742265.1. Taxonomy (GTDB): domain Bacteria; phylum Bacteroidota; class Bacteroidia; order Flavobacteriales; family Flavobacteriaceae; genus Maribacter. Next base: position 14,866 of record NZ_MDGL01000146.1, on the reverse strand, counting down.
AGCAGCACCTACGGTAAGACCGACGCCGGATGTAACTTTGATAGGTTCAAAATAGGCATCCGTCATGCGGTAAACCCCGTTGCCTACTTTGTGTAAAACAAATTGCTGGTTTAGTCTATCAGATTTTTCGAAACCGACTTTTATTCCGTCATATCCCAAATCCACGATACCGTACTTCAATTGTTCGCTTTTTAAATAGCTGTCCGATGCTTGATGTTTGATATTAAAATGGTTTGCTTTACCGTCTATTGCTTCGAAAAAGAACGATGAATTCTCTTCGTCACCGGTGAATTCAACAGTAGATGTCATACTCAATAAATTGTTAGACAAGTTACTCAACGGGTCATTCGGAATCTCTTGCAAAATCCGACGAAAAGCTGCCCTGTTTTCAGGCATTACTTGGTTGTTATCATACTTTACCGCCTGTATATAATATGGGGTGTTCTCGACTAAGACAACCTCAGTATTCAAATCGGGTAGATCGGTAGGATCACAGGTAGCTGGCGTCGGGTCTGGCTTGAACAAAATACTGGTAAAGGTTTCCGTAAAAATTTCAGAGCCTCCTGCATCGAAAAGTTTGGCTATAACCTGAACCCCGTTTTTGAGGGTTTCCAAATCGGTTTCACTCAAATCTTCAACCGGTAAATTGATCTGACCCATAAAAGCATAGGGATCCAAATCAATGGTTTGAGAAAAATCGGCCGAGGTGCCTTGAACTTCAAGTTGGGCTTTTACGGGGAAATAGCCTTTTTTGGCCAATTCCCTTGTGTTGAGCACCATTCCGATATCCCCTTTGTATGTTTCCAGGTCTTCTTCGGTGATGCCATCGTTTTCGGTAATTTGTCCATCGCCACCACCAGTACTTTCGGGACACCCCTGATTACTAACCGGTCCAACTTGATTCGGACAATTGTCATCGGCATCGGCAATGCCGTCCTTATCGGTATCGACTACCTGTACCGGCGGTACAACTTCATCTTTGCTACATGAAGTGAGGCCTAGGGTCAATACGATCAATAATACGAGTCTAAAAAATCTGTTTTGCGTTTTCATAATTACTTTGTTTTGTGGTTAAACATTAATTTGGTTTTGTGTGACCTGCCCGATTTTGGCCTGCAGTACGTAACCGAGCAAGACCACAAAACTTGATTGTCAACTTAATGACACCACAAACCTAGAGCGCTTGTTCTGGGATTAAAAAAATGGAGGGGGTACGAAAGGGGTACTCAATTTTATTGCAGGGGTACAAAAGGGGTACAGCCTGAAACTGCCTTATTTTGTTAGGGTTTAGGAGGGATTGTATTCAGCGCTCAAATCGACATTATGGTCGTTTCCAAAGAATCTTCGGGTAAAAGATTCATTTTTTTACGCAAACGTTGCCGCGCTTTTTTGACACCGTCAGAAGAAATGTTCAAAATATTGGCGATCTCTTTTGACGAAAGGTTCATTTTGATCAGTGCCATTAAACGGAGTTCATTCTTTGAAATATCAGGATATTTTGAAACCGCCTGTTTTTCAAAATCTTTATGTACAGCCTCGAAATACCGGGTAAAATTTTCCCAGACCTTATCGTCTTGCTGGTCGAAATTGATAGTTCTGATCAGTTCTTGATAGGCCTTGCCGCCACCTTCGGTTTTTTTGAGCGCTGCCGCCTTTTGCTTCAACCCTTCCAACACTTCGTTCTTTTTGGCCAGATGCAGGGCATGCGATGTCAGTTCTTTCTTTTTAAAGTCCAACTCGGCCTTTACACGCTCGCGTTCAAGGCGATTGCGTTTCATCTTTTGCCGGATCCCGTAGTAAATCAATCCAAAGAGTACAATGGTGGTCAATAGTCCCGCGATCAGACCGATGCGCTGCAGGTTCGCGGTACGCCGTTGTTCCTCCAGCAGTGCGATTTCCTTTTTCTGCAGTACGACTTCTTGCCGGCTTTTTTCGGTCTTGAACCTGACCTCGAGGTCGTTCAGTTTTTGTTTGCTTTCCTCGCTGAATACCGAGTCATGTACGGCGAAATATAGTTTTCGATTTTCATAGGCTTTGGCCACATCGCCCAATTTTTCATAAGTATCGGACAGGTTGAGATAGTCATCGGCAATCTCGATATTGTTCGAGGTCTGTTTTGAGATTTCAAGGCTATGCTGAAATTCCTTTAAGGCCGACCGATAGTTACCTTGCTTGAAATGGACTTCCCCAATTTTTTTTTTGGCCATACCTAGCATGGCGGTCTCTCCAGTTTCACTGCTCAGCACCATCGATTTGTCTAGGTTTTCCACCGCCTTTTGTAGCGAATCCATTTCGAGGTAGGCCGAACCTATCAAGTAGTACTGTTCGCCTAGTACCAGTTTTCTGCCTTCTCTTTCAAAAATGGGAACAGCATCAAAGTAGAGTTTCAGGGCCTCTTTGTAATCCTTGGTCTCTACTAGGTTGGTTGCCCGATTCGACCGCGCCAACTGCACCCGGTATTCACTGTTCATGGCACGGGCCATTTTTTCGACTTTCTCGTAATACTCGTTAGAAACTTTAAGGTTGCCCATTTTGGCATACAGCACGGCCAGATTACCATATACAAACATTATTCCTGTTTCATTATTTATAGATTTATGGTATTCCAAAGCCTTTTGGTAGGCCTCAAGGGCTTGCCCTGTTTTGCCAAGGTTTTTTAGGGTAACGCCCAGGGAGTTGTAAATGTCCCCCATTTTTTGTTGGTTTTTGGCCTCTTCGTAGCGAGAAATGGCCTCGTAATAGAGATTTTCTGCTTTTTCAAATTCAGAAATATTGTTATTGTATTGCCCTTCGTTAAGTAAGTACCATCCTTGAAAGCTTTTATCTTCAATGATTTCTACCAATTCTTTGGCCTTGTCCAAATAGGGTTTTCCTTGTATCGGATCATTTCTAAAATAAAATCTGAATAATTCAATATAACTTTTGAACAGCGTTGTGTCTTTTTGAGAAGGTAGCAGATTTACTATACTATCTACTTTTTTTTGCACTATATTCTGGTCTTGGGCAAAGCTAAGGTTAAGGCAAAGAATGAACAGCAGGGAGAACAGCAATTTTTGAATTGTCTTCATCGTGGGTTGGTTTGTGGGATAGTTCTAAAATAGTAATTTATTCGACATTTTAACAGTTCATAGAAGTCTATTACGTATAGTACTTGCGAACCTTTTCACTAATTTTCTATTTTCCGATTTGCATCCTAACTAGGATAGTAACTTATCAAGAAAGGCCATAGTTAAAAAAATCAAACTAAATGGACATCACTGTCGTTTCCAGTGAATCTTCGGGAGAAAGGTTCATTTTTTTTCGCAAACGCTGTCGCGCTTTTTTGACCCCATCGGAAGAAATATTGAGAATATTGGCGATTTCTTTTGATGAAAGGTTCATCTTTATGAGTGCCATCAAACGGAGTTCGTTCTTGGAGATATCCGGGTATCTTGAAACCGCATCTTTTTCAAAGTCCTTATGTACGGCCTCGAAATACCTTGTGAAATTTTCCCACACCTTATCGTCCTGTTGGTCAAAATTGATGGTCCTGATGAGTTCTTGGTAGGCCTTACCGCCACCTTCGGTTTTCTTGAGTTCGGCGGCCTTTTGTTTGAGTCCTTCGAGCACTTCGTTCTTTTTGGCCAGGTGCAGGGCATGGGTCGTCAGTTCTTTCTCTTTAAAGGTCAGTTCGGCCTGTACGCGTTCCCGTTCCAGTCGGTTGCGTTTCATTTTTTGTCGGATTCCGTAATAGATCAAGCTAAAGAGGGCAATTGTGGTCAGTAGGCCTATTATCAATCCGATGCGCTGAAGGTTCGCCGTGCGTCGTTGTTCCTCGAGCAGTGCGATTTCCTTTTTTTGAAGTTCGATTTCCTGTTCACTTTTTTCGGATTTGTATCGCAATTCAAGGGCACTGATTTTTTGGTTGTTTTCTCTACTGAAAATACTATCGTACATCACAGAGTATATTTTTCGGTATTCGTAGGCTTTTGAGATGTTGCCCAACTTTTCGTAGGTATTCGAGATTTTTAGATAGTCATCAACGATTTCGATGTTGTTGGACAACTGTTTGGCAATGGCCAAGCTGTTCTCATAATTTTGCAAGGCCGATTTATAATCTCTTTCCTTAAAGGAAACATCGCCCAAATTGCGGTACGAAATTCCCGATTGACTTTTTTGTTCGATGTCATTATTTAAATCCAAGGCTTGTAAAAAATATCTCTTGGCTTTTTTTAATGAATCCATTTTTAAGTACACCGCCCCTATCAAGTTCAATTGTTCCCCAATAGCAGACTTACGGTTTGTCCGTTCAAAATAAGGCATGGCCCCAAGATAAAGGTCCAAGGCTTCTTGAAACTTATAGACCTTGGCCAAATTTGTTGCTCGGTTCGACCGGGTAATCGCCAAACCATATTCGAGATTATGTTCCAAACAAATAGCCTCTACTTTTTTGTAATAGTCGTTGGATACTTCGAGGTTACCCAATTTTGAGTACAGCTTTCCAATGTTCATGAGCGCAGGGGCTCTTTCTTTCTCGGGGTACCCCAGCGATTCGCTTAATCTTATACTGGTCAAGTACGCCTCAAGGGCAGCCCCGGTTTGTCCCAAATCTTTTGATACAATACCAATATTATTATAAACAGATTGAAGTTTTGCCTGATTTCCCAAATCTTTATACAACACCTTGGCTTGGTTGAAATAGTCAAGTGATTGATTGAAATCACCTAGTTCTTGAAGGGAAAGCCCCTTTTTTTTTAGAAGTTCTGCTTTTAGATATTTGCTGTTCAATCGATTGATAACTGGAGCTGCTGCCTCTAAATAGGGCATTCCTTTTTTAGGGTCTTTGTATATGTATTGGTCGAATATCGTAAAGTAGGTTTCTACCAGTACAGAATCTTTTTGTATGGGAATAAGTTGTAAAAGACTGTCGATATTGGCATTATCAGTTTTTTTGATGTTCTGCCCAAAGGAAAGCGATGAAAAACAAAGCAAAATCGGTATTAACAGATGGTACTTGACAATTTTCATACAGGTTTGGTTTGTGGGGGTGTTCTAAAATACGACATTTCGTTAATAACTCCTTATAACTCCCTTTTTACCTGCCATGGCTTTTCAGTATTTTTATCCTTACTTTTTTTTAGAGTAAGCTCCAAATTCCAAGTATCAAATACCAAATAGTTTTCATTAGTATTTGATATTTGTATTTTTTGGAATTTAAAAAATGAGATTGGCCCTCATTTACTTGAAACAAAATGAATTGTCCAAATATTCCGATCCTTTGGAATTAAAAAGAGCACATGTATTTAATATTCGATACCGAAACCACAGGATTGCCCAAGCGCTGGGATGCGCCTATTACCGATACGGACAACTGGCCACGATGCATACAGATTGCCTGGCAGTTGCACGATGCCATGGGGAACCTTATTGAGCATCAGGATTATTTGGTAAAACCTGATGGTTTCAACATTCCCTACGATGCCGAAAAGATTCACGGTATTTCCACGGCACTAGCGGAACAAGAAGGGGTTCCCCTGGGAGAAGTCTTGGAAAAATTCAATGCAGCCATGGCCCAAACCAAGTTTATCGTGGGTCAGAATGTTGGTTTCGATGTGAATATTATGGGTGCCGAATTCCATAGAATGAACGTTGATAATCCATTACAGGATCTCCCCGTTTTGGACACCTGTACGGAACATACGGCCGAGCTTTGTCAGATTCCCGGTGGTCGTGGAGGAAAATTTAAACTCCCTACCCTAACGGAACTTCACGAGTTTTTGTTCAAGGAACCTTTTGCCGAGGCCCACAATGCAACTGCGGATGTTGAAGCCACCACCCGTTGCTTTTTGGAATTGATACGGTTAAAGCAATATACGGTGGAACAATTGGATGTTAAACCGGATTATTTTAAGAATTTCTCTGAGGCCAATCCGCAGGAAATTCAGCTCATAGGTCTAAAACACATCAATCTCAAAAAAGCCTCCAAACAAATTGCGGATGCCCTTTGGGAAAAGGATACCGGTGGCATTTCAAAAGAAGAGATCAAGGAAAACCTGGCCACTTTGGAGACGGCCACGTTCGCACATTTACATAACCATACCCAATTTTCCATACTTCAATCCACCATCAGTGTCCCTGATCTCATAGCGGCAACCGCAAAGGCTAAAATGCCGGCCGTGGCCATGACGGATCATGCCAATATGATGGGAGCCTTTCATTTTGTGAACGGCATCATAAACCATAATAACGGGGTCGCTGCCAGAAACGAGGAAAATAGGAAACGGCACGAAGCCACCTTGAACGGAAACTTGGAAGAAGGTCAGGAACCCTTGGAAACTCTTCCAGAGCCCGAACTTGAAATCACGCCGATCGTTGGCTGTGAATTTCAGGTCTGTGAAGACCACACCAACAAATCTGTAAAGGATAACGGTTATCAAATCGTCATGCTTGCCAAAAACAAGAATGGCTACCTCAATTTGGCAAAAATGTCCTCCATTGCCTTTGTGGACGGTAAATACTATGTCCCCAGAATTGACAAAAAAATTGTTGAACAATACAAGGAGGATATCATCGTATTGACTGGAAATTTATATGGTGAAGTTCCCAGTAAGGTATTGAACGTTGGTGAGAACCAAGCCGAAGAGGCCCTCTTATGGTGGAAATCCACCTTTGGGGACGACCTGTATATAGAAATCATGCGCCACGGACAAGAGGACGAGGACCGCGTAAATCAGGTTTTGATTCAATTCGCCCAAAAGCATAATGTAAAGTTGGTAGCCACCAACAATACGTATTACGAAAAAAAGGAAAACGCCCACGCCCATGACATTCTTTTATGTGTCAAGGATGGGGAAAAACAGTCGACTCCCATAGGTAGAGGCCGGGGATATCGCTACGGATTGCCCAACCAAGAGTACTATTTTAAGTCCTCCGATGAAATGAAGGAACTCTTCAAGGACATCCCGGAAGCCATCATCAATATTCAGGAGGTAATCGACAAAGTTGAAACGTTCACACTGGCCAGAGATGTATTATTACCCGCTTTTGATATTCCAGAGGAATTTCAGGTCGAAGAGGACAAATTGGACGGAGGCAAAAGGGGCGAAAACAAATACTTGAGGCATATCACTTATGAGGGTGCCAAAAAAAGGTATGGGGAGATTTCCCCCGAAATTGATGAGCGATTGGATTTTGAGCTTCAGGTCATTGAAAAAACGGGATATCCGGGGTATTTTTTAATCGTGGAGGATTTCATAAGGGCAGCACGGCAAATGGATGTTTCCGTAGGTCCCGGTCGTGGTTCTGCGGCAGGTTCCGCCGTGGCCTATTGTCTTTGGATTACCAATTTGGACCCAATAAAGTATGATTTACTTTTTGAGCGTTTCCTAAACCCGGACAGGATTTCCATGCCAGATATCGATATCGATTTTGATGATGAAGGCCGTAGCCGTGTGATGGACTATGTCATCAAAAAATATGGGGCCAACCAAGTAGCCCAAATCATTACCTACGGTACCATGGCGGCCAAATCGTCGATAAGGGATACTGCAAGGGCCCTGGACCTGCCGTTGGGAGATGCGGACCGGATGGCCAAGTTGATTCCCAACATGTCCAAGTTGAAAAAGATCATGGGCATCGACGAGAAAATTCTAAGAAGTAAGTTCAACAGCGACGACCTTGTAAAAATCAACGAGCTCTTGGCCATATCTGAAGGGGATGGTTTGGAGTCCGAAACCCTGAACCAAGCTTATGTATTGGAAGGGTCTTTAAGGAACACAGGAATTCATGCCTGTGGGGTCATCATTACCCCGGATGATATTACCAAATTCGTTCCCGTGGCCTTGGCCAAGGATTCGGATATGTATTGCACACAGTTCGACAACTCGGTGGTAGAAAGTGCTGGTCTGCTGAAAATGGACTTCTTAGGCCTCAAAACCCTGACCTTGATCAAGGATACGGTTAAAATCGTAAAGGCGAAACACGGTATTGAATTGGATCCGGAAAACTTCCCGTTGGATGACGAAAAAACCTACGAACTTTTCCAACGCGGTGAAACCATTGGGGTGTTCCAATACGAATCGCCCGGAATGCAAAAACACATGCGGGCACTAAAACCAACGGTTTTTGCGGACCTTATCGCTATGAATGCCCTGTACAGACCAGGCCCTATGGAATACATACCTAGCTTTATCGCAAGAAAACACGGTACCGAGGAAATCGTCTACGATTTGGAGGCCTGTGAAGAGTATTTGGCTGAAACTTATGGTATCACCGTGTATCAAGAGCAGGTGATGCTCCTTTCCCAAAAGTTGGCAGATTTTACAAAAGGTGAAGCGGACGTACTGCGAAAGGCCATGGGAAAAAAGCAAAAGTATGTCTTGGACAAAATGAAGCCCAAGTTCATCCAACAGGCTTCGGCAAAAGGTCATCCGGAGGATAAACTGGAAAAAATATGGAAGGATTGGGAAGCCTTTGCCGCATATGCTTTCAATAAGAGCCACTCAACTTGTTATGCTTGGATAGCCTACCAAACGGCCTATTGCAAGGCCCACTACCCTGCCGAATATATGGCGGCAGTTCTTAGTAACAACATGAACGACATAAAACAGGTGACCTTCTTTATGGAGGAATGTAAGCGTATGGGATTGGATGTACTTGGCCCGGACGTCAACGAATCCTACTATAAATTCGCCGTAAACAAAGAAGGAGCGGTACGTTTTGGCATGGGTGCCATTAAAGGGGTTGGAAAAGGGGCCGTAGAAGCCATTGTGGACGAACGTAAGAAAAACGGACCTTATAAATCCGTTTTTGATATGGCAAAACGTATCGATTTACGAGCAGCAAACAAAAAAGCGTTTGAAAACCTGGCGCTTGCCGGTGGTTTTGATTCCCTGGGAAATTCCCACAGGGCACAATACTTTCATAATGATGGAGATGGGATTACGTTCCTGGAAAAAGTAATTAAGTACGGAGCCAAATTTCAAGAGAACGAAAACTCGGCCCAAGTAAGCCTTTTTGGTGACGCCAGTGAAGTTTCCATACCGGAACCCGTTGTGCCCCCCTGTGAGGAATGGGGCACCATGGAAAAATTGAAAAGGGAAAAGGACGTGGTAGGAATTTATATTTCCGGACATCCACTAGACGATTTTAAAACGGAAATCAAGGCGTTTTGTAATGCCAGCCTGTCCCATTGCAACGATTTGGCGAGTTATGTAAACAGGGAACTCACTTTCGCAGGTGTTATAACGGACGTGCAGCATAGAATTTCAAAGAACGGCAAGGGATGGGCCTCATTTACCATGGAGGACTATACGGACACCTTTGAATTTAGGATTTTTGGAGAGGAATACCTTAAGTACAGACACTTTTTAATGCTCAACTCCTTCGCCTACGTCAAATTGTATGTAAGGGAAGGTTGGGTAAATAGGGAAACCGGACTCAAGGGCGAGCCAAGAATGCAGTTCAATAGCTTTATGTTATTACAGGATGTCATGGAGTCCTTCGCCAAAAAATTGACGATCAAACTCAACATCGATGAATTAAAAGAAGCCCAGGTGCATCAACTCAAGGACACCTTGGTTTCCCACAAGGGAGACCACCCTTTAAACTTTGTGGTGTATGAAATGCAGGAGCAGATTAAGGTACGATTGAGCAGTAGAAAACAAAAAGTTCAGATTTCCAGTGAGCTTTTACAAAGACTGGAAGAACAGCAGGTTCATTTTAAACTAAATTAGCCTTAAGTCTTGGATCCCTTGAAGAAAAAGATATTCTATGTTCTTGGTTTGTTAGTAATAGGCTTTATCGCAGTAAAGCTTTACAATTATCTTTCTGGACCTTCCCAAAGGTATTCGGACCTTAAGGTTATTGCCTACCATTATAACGGCGAAGGTTATGTTGGATCGGCAACCTGTATGGAGTGCCATAAGGATATCTATGAATCCCATTTGGAAACAGCACATTTCAACACTTCCACCTTGACCACTATAGACAATATCCACGGTAGTTTTAATGAAGGAGAGAATACGGTGTCCTTAATGGATGCCGATATTTCAATAATGGTAAAGAATGGAAAACCCTTTCAGCATGCGCAGATAAAGTACGGAGACCATAAGGTTTTTGATTGGAGCATGGATATCACGATAGGTTCGGGATTAAAGGGGCAATCCTATTTGACCAATCAGCCAGATGGACTGTTCCAGTTGCAAGCATCCTATTTTGTGCCCACTGATTCTTGGATCAATAGTCCCAATTACACAAACAGGTTAAATCCATTACGGCCTGTAAACGACCAATGTCTAAAATGCCACGTAACGTTTGCCAAAAATAGCAATGAAAACACAAACTCTAACAAGTACGATATTTCCAAAATAGCATTGGGCGTTGATTGCGAAAAATGCCATGGCCCGGCTGAACGTCATGTAAGGCTTCAAAGAAAAAGCAATGGAATACTAAAGGATACAACATTAATTGGTCTCAAATCATTATCAAGACAACAGCGTTTGGACGTATGTGCTTCATGCCATTCCGGATTAAGAAGCAATCAAATCCAAAACCCCTTTAAATTTTTACCTGGGGATACTTTGTCAAAGTTTTCAAAAAACTTCAACTCACTTAGACCTAGCACATCTTTGGATGTCCACGGTAATCAATTCGGATTATTGACCAGTAGCAAATGCTTTACGGCATCCGAACAAATGGACTGTATGACCTGCCATGACCCCCATAGGAACCAAAGAGGACAAAAAGCCTATTTCAACAGTAGATGCATTACCTGCCATCAACAAAATAAGACAACATGTTCGGTTTCAAAATCAAAAATGGCAGCAATGAACAACGATTGCATTCAATGCCATATGCCGGTAATTCCTTCCAAGAGTATGCAGGTACAATTGACTAAATTGGACAAGGCGACCCCTATTGGAGTAAGAACACATAATATTGCCATTTACCCCGAGGAAACCACAAAAGACTAAAATAGGATAGATTACATCAATCCTTAAATAACCAAAACGAATACCATAAGCGTAAGGAAACCCTAGAATATTTGACTAACTTTGTATAATCTATTAAAAGTATAAATCATGGCATTAGAAATAACAGATGCTACTTTTGACGAAGTAGTTTTAAAAAGTGATAAACCAGTAGTAGTAGATTTTTGGGCTGCCTGGTGCGGACCCTGTAGAATGGTAGGGCCTATAATCGATGAAGTAAGCAACGAATATGAGGGCAAGGCTATCGTAGGCAAAGTGGACGTAGACGCCAACCAAGAATTTGCAGCCAAATACGGGGTAAGAAACATTCCTACCGTTTTGGTCTTTAAAAATGGTGAAATTGCAAGTAGACAGGTGGGTGTTTCCCCTAAAAAGGTGTATACGGATGCTATAGATGCCCTATTATAAAATTTATTTTTAAATCATATTGAGAAAGGTCCGGTGTAAAACCGGACCTTTTTTTATCCTATCTTTAAGCTGTGGATATACGGCAAGAACTAAATAACGCTTCGCTTTTCCCCAACTTGGAGCTGTTGGCGGACCAAGTGGTGGAAGGGTTTATCAGTGGTATCCACAAAAGCCCCTTCCATGGTTTTTCTGCTGAATTCGCCGAACACAAAATCTATAATAATGGGGAAAGTACTAAGCATATCGACTGGAAGCTATTTGCAAAGACCGATAAGCTTTATACCAAAAGATACGAGGAGGAGACCAATCTAAGGTGCCACATGATATTGGACAACTCGGCCTCCATGTACTACCCAGAAGTAAGAACACAGACCATAGGAAACCTTAATAAAATTGGTTTTGGGATTTTGGCGATTGCAGCCCTGATGAATGTGCTAAAGAAACAAAGGGACGCCGTGGGTTTAAGTATATATTCGGATGATTATCATTATTATACCCCTGAAAAAGGAAGTGAACGACACTTTCAGATGTTATTGGCCAAATTGAACGATATTGGGGCTGAGAAAGATGTGGCCAAGGAAACAAGAACCTACACGTATCTTCACCAAATAGCGGAAAAAATAAAGAGAAGAAGTCTCATATTTCTTTTTACGGACATGCTCCAAACTGAAAAAGAGGATGAGGAGCTATTTGAAGCACTCAGGCATTTAAAGTATAACAAACACGAAGTTGTACTTTTTCATTTGATGGATAAGGAATTGGAATTTCACTTCAATTTTGACAATACACCCAAACGTTTTTTGGATGTGGAAACAGGGGAACATTTAGATCTTTATGCCGACAACATCAAACAGGCATATGAGGACAGTATACGCAAGTATTTTGTGGCCCTTAAACTAAAATGCGCCCAATACCGCATTAAATACGTGGAGGTAGATATAAAAAGGGATTTTTCTACCGTCCTGAACACATTTTTGGTTGAGCGAAACAAATTTCTGTAGTAGCGAATATTTTAAAAGAAAATGTTTGTGCAATTGAATAAGCAATGTATATTTGCACACGCTAAACGCCACGGTCTGGTAGTTCAGTTGGTTAGAATACCTGCCTGTCACGCAGGGGGTCGCGGGTTCGAGTCCCGTCCAGACCGCTAAAGCCTCGATTTTTCGAGGCTTTTTTATTTATAAGTATTTGATATTCAATGTTATAAAAATATTAATGTTAAATAAAAGTTAACAAACGTGCTGCAATCGTGCTGCATTCTTGCCTCTTTTTTACTTCTTTGCAGCATTTTACAACATTAATGATTTTGGAATTTAAGCCCTGTAAATTGTTTTAAAATAGGTTGCAACTATTTTAATTTTATTTTCAAGAAAATCAAAGTATCAACTCATATCTCGTACTTCTTGCTTTGCCAATACGTCTGAAAAACTGTTTTTAAGTATCTTTTGAAAATTCTTTACACTGCCCACTTCGACGTTTTTATTAATTTACTAGACTTTTTAGTAACTATGATATCTTCAAAATGTAGCCTTACCCGTTTTGTAGCCTTCCCCTTTTTAGGACAATGCTAAATTCATAAAATTATTATCAATGTTCATCGTTTCGGGGAAGTATTCTTCCCCGAAACGGTCTTTGTATTCCCTTGGCGACATATCCCCCAATGATGAATGCGAAAGATAGTCACAGTCATTTTGTTGCCAATTATATTTCATGAGCCAATTAAAATTCTTATTCGGCTCAAAAAAAGTAAAAATATGAGTTGATTACAGATTTTATTCAACTCAACATAAATCACCGGCTTTTTATAATAGCCATACAAAATGAAAGGACCGTTTTATTGAACTATTGTCAGATTGCAGGTTCGCTATTTCCATAAAGTCTATTTGTCGGTACTGAACAAATAGTCTACATTTTTACCTTTATTTATACTTAACCTATATGATTTTTGGATATGCCAGTGTAAGCACCCGTGAGCAGAACTTGGACCTTCAACTTGATGCCTTCCTGTTTATTTATTTAATCATCTTCAGTTAATTGTATTTATTTTAATTACTTTTTGGCAAATGAGGGTAAAGGATCAATTTCTGTTTCACCGTTTATTAGTTTCAATGATAGGTCTGCAATTTCAGCAAGAATATTTCGAATATCTCCGGCATTTGAAGCAATATATAAACCTTTTTTAGAAGTTAGTTCTAACAGAGAATAAGTTGTCATCCCACGTACTCCGCCTGTATGTCGTAAATAAATTATATTACCCTTTTTAATCACTCCAGTACCCAAACCATAGTCACTTCCGAATTGCGGTTTCTGAATCATTCTCACAGATTTTGAATTTAAGATTGATTGACCTTTAAAAGAGCCTTGATTCAATTGTGCAATATAAAAATTAGCCATTTCTGGCGCAGTTAAATAAATGTCGCCTGCAGGAAAAACATCAAACATGTATTGGTATTCGGGAACAGATTTATTATTATTATTTAGATTGTATGGTAAGGCTAATTCTTCCACCATACTTGGTGTTGGAACTACTGGACCTTTAGAATCAATTTGAAGTGGTTCAAGAATATGTTTTATTATATATTCCTGGAATGTTTGTCCAGTGATTTTTTCAATAGCCAGACCAACAAGGGCGTAACAATGATTACAATATTTAAAGTTTAACCCTGGTGGTTCTTCAGCGCTAATCTCTAAAGCAATTTCTTTTAATGTTTTAGGAAGCTTTCTTTCCCAAATAGGAACAATTTCAATAGGTCCTTTTAATCCTGAATGATGACTTAATAAATGACGGAAAGTTACGGGTGACCCCTCACCCGAAAAATCATTAATGGCGGACTCTCCAAGATAATCGTTGATAGGATTATCAATATCTAATTTCCCTGCTTCAGCCAATTGCATTATCGCCGTTGCAGTAACGAATTTAAAATTTGAACCGGTACTATAGATAGTGGAACTGGTTGCTGGAAGTTTTTTCTTAACGTTTGCATACCCGAAAGCTTCAGCCCAAACAATAGCATCGTCTTTAATTAGTGCCAAAGAAATTGAGGGTATACCTGTCTCTTTTAGAATTTTATTTATTTCTTGAGTTAGTCTTTTTTTAGTTTGTTCCAGATCAAAACTATTTTCTGTTTGATTAACTTGAGAAATAGCATTTTTCGATATTAGGAAGAGACTAAATAATAATAGGAATAAAATTTTATTCATGATTTGTAGTTTTTTATTTAATAGATGAATGTTTAAATTAAAATTCGATTTAATGTATTTTTACATAGCGCTATACGCCATTTTATGAACTCATTTTAAAAAAAAAAAGGGACTATCTCATAAAGTGTGTAAATAAAAAAATAGCGGGGGCATGCCCCCGCTATTTTTTTAACTTTAAATTTTCACACCATTATGAAGAACGAGGAATTATTCGACGACAATTTTTTTAAACAGTTCAAGACCGGTGACGAGCTCAACGGTTTTTTGAAGGCACTCCAAAAACGCGG
>NZ_MDGL01000145.1 GCF_002742265.1 Maribacter sp. 4G9 | reverse complement strand
TACTTGACCAAAAGTCCCTCAAGTTCAACAACACGGTCGGCCAAACGACGGTTCGCACGCTCAAGATTCTCCAAACGAACCAATAACTCCGATATGAACTTATCCTTTTCGATAACCGAAAGATCCGATAATCTTTCGTAGGATCCAAATGAATTGACAACTTTATCAGCACTGATTAGTTACCTTGAATAAAGTGATTTGAAATCTTTATATCTTTTAGCTTGTACAATTATGTTATCATTATCGGATTCACAAAACCTCAAATCAATTCCATCGTCTCTGCCTGGAAAGGACGGTCAAAGTGAACCACTAAAAACGGATTAAAGTGAGCATAGCAAACTAAGTGCTCAAAATCGATTCCATTGTGGTTAAATTTACTATTTATTTATTTGTTTTTTACGCATTGATTCTCCCTTTATATTGATTCTATGTGCGGTGTGAACCAGTCTATCTAAAATGGCATCTGC
>NZ_MDGL01000144.1 GCF_002742265.1 Maribacter sp. 4G9 | reverse complement strand
CGGCCATGGGTACCGTAACGTTAAAGCCACGACTAGGTGAAGGAAGGTATGCGACTATTGATTCTTCTATCATATCTTTGTCAAGAATAAAGTACATAAAGGGTTGTTTTGGTTTGACTTATGTTTCACAACACAAATCTCTGCAACCCTGTCTTTCGATCCAAAAAAAGTTTAAACCACTTCACCATTTAAGGTTTATTAAACCAAACTTAATCTAAAAAAGTTATGAAGGAATGAAAGATACCATTTAAAAAATAATTTGATTTTGAACCTATTTACCGGTCGTTTGAATTAGACCAAAAAAAACCTCCCAAGGACATTGGAAGGTTTTCTCAATTGAAATTATTTTTTCATCTGCGCTGAAATACCAATTGGCCGCTTTCATTGAACTCCGGTATTTTTAAATCAGCCGCATCCACTAGCATGTTATCTCCGTCAATGATCACATTTACCTCTACAACTTCATCATTTACGTTTACAAAACTTACTACGTTATTTTCATATGTGTAGGTACTGGACTCTGTTTCAAAAGTTGTTGGACAAGGAATATCGAAACCCGAGGTTGTATCGATCTCAAGGTAGTCTGTTGAATTCGTCGCCGTCGCCGTTAAATCGGCATTAAACTGTAAAGTGATAATAATACAGTTTTGTTCCGTTAAGTATGCAAGGGCTTCCCTCGCAAAAATGGCATTGTCACTGGCCGTGGCTTCGTCAATACGTAGCTCGGTCGCATCCCAGGTACCCACAATGTTCGCAGAGACATCCACCTCAGGGCCATTCCCCTTGTCAGAACTACAAGAAATTGCCAAAAAGGCCAATATAAGGGTTGTCAATATAGTCTTTTTCATTTTTCTTTATCGTTAATGTAAAATTGTACAAACTTTAATATTCACCTGATTGATTTGTAACTATTTAAGATAGTTCGACCAAAATACTTTAAGAACCCGGTGTCAAAAGTAAGGAACGTCCCAATTGAATTATTATTTCCTTAATTACTTATAAATCCGCACTTTTAAGAGTATTGACAATTTTAATACGCTTTAACACAATCAGCGATATCATTAAGTACTGATAATAATTCACCTAGTTTTGAACCAAAAATGTGTTAAACGACTGGTAAAATTTTCTATTCAAAGCTATTCCAATAAAGTAATATTGGGGCCTGAGGATTAGATTCAGAATGTATGAAAGCAAAAAATAAAAGAAACGATTGGAATTTGACCTAGAAGACAAGGTTCCTTCGTCGAATTTCAATCCATGGAAGTTGATGAATCTATTTGTTAGGAAGTATTGGGGTCCACTATTTTAATTCTTAACAACCAAACACAAAAGTGAGCATAGAAAAATCTGAAAATATTTAGAAACAAGTATTTGCAATTCAACTTTATAATTGTACATTTGCAGCCCATTTCACGGGATTGAAAGAATAATAGTTAAAAACAATAGCAGTGGATACACTAAGTTATAAAACCATATCCGCCAACAAATCAACCGTTGTCAAAGAATGGTTGTTGGTAGATGCCGAGGGAGAAACATTGGGTCGTTTGTCTTCAAAAGTGGCTAATTTATTGAGAGGAAAGCACAAACCAAGTTTTACCCCACATGTGGATTGCGGTGACAATGTTGTTGTCATCAATGCAGAAAAAATTAGCTTAAGCGGCAACAAATGGGCAGACAAAACGTATCAAAGATATACGGGTTATCCAGGAGGACAGCGTTTTACCAGTGCGAAGGAATTATTGGATAAAAATCCTGCCTCCATCATTGAGAAAGCCGTCAAGGGAATGCTTCCAAAAAACAAGTTGGGCGCTGAGCTTTTTAGAAATTTAAAGGTGTACACTGGTTCAGAACATGGCCAAGAAGCCCAAAAACCTACTGCAGTAAATTTAAAAGACATTAAATAAATGGAAATAATTCACAAAATAGGAAGAAGAAAAACCGCTGTAGCCAGAGTTTATCTTTCCCAAGGAAATGGAACCATTACTATTAACAATAAGGATCTAAATGATTATTTCCCAACTGCAACTTTGCAATATAAAGTAAAACAACCTTTTACCCTTACCGACACTACTGACAACTATGACGTTAAGGTAAATGTATATGGCGGCGGTATCACAGGACAGGCTGAAGCTATTAGATTGGCCATATCCAGGGCCATGTGCGAGGTAGATAGTGAAAACAGGGCTACCCTAAAACCAGAAGGTTTGTTGACAAGGGATCCAAGAATGGTAGAGCGTAAGAAATTCGGTCAGAAAAAGGCCCGTAAGAAATTCCAGTTCTCCAAGCGTTAATCAAAAGAATTTTCAAAGCATCCGCCAGAGGGCGGATGCTTGTT
Source organism: Maribacter sp. 4G9 (assembly GCF_002742265.1). Classification (GTDB taxonomy): domain Bacteria; phylum Bacteroidota; class Bacteroidia; order Flavobacteriales; family Flavobacteriaceae; genus Maribacter. The sequence continues at coordinate 59,582 of NZ_MDGL01000144.1, read as the reverse complement.
TATATTTATTGTGTGCCGGTGGAAACCCGGTATATTCATTAACAAGTTCATTGAAAGTCCAGTTTTGGGCACTTAAAAATCCTTTATTCACTTTAAAATAAAGGTAGATTAGTTTAGCATCTAAATGACAAAGGCTTCCCGGGTTTAGGGATACCACTCTGTCATTGCTATTTCAAAAGAACGTAAACTAAATTTAAAATGGCGAAAGTCGAAGTAAAACAATTATTAGAAGCAGGTGTGCATTTTGGCCACCTAACCAGAAAGTGGAATCCGAACATGGCTCCTTACATCTACATGGAGCGTAATGGTATCCACGTAATCAATCTTTACAAAACAGTTGCAAAATTGGACGAGGCCAACGAGGCTTTGGCCAAAATCGCTGCATCTGGCAGGAAGATTCTTTTTGTCGCTACCAAGAAGCAGGCAAAGGACATTGTTGCTGAAAAGGCATCCAATGTAAACATGCCCTACATTACGGAAAGATGGCCAGGCGGTATGTTGACAAACTTTGTAACTATCCGTAAAGCCGTTAAAAAAATGGCGTCCATTGATAGGATGAAGAAAGATGGTACTTTCAACACCTTATCCAAAAAAGAGAGATTGCAAGTAGATCGTTTGAGAGCTAAATTGGAGAAAAACTTAGGTTCTATTTCAGAAATGACCCGTTTACCTGGCGCGCTGTTCATTGTTGACACCATGAGAGAGCACATAGCCGTAAAGGAAGCCCAGAAATTGAACATCCCAATATTTGCGATGGTCGATACCAACTCGGATCCAAGAGACGTGGATTTTGTAATTCCATCCAATGATGACGCCTCAAAATCTATCGAGATTATTATGTCTCAAGTGACCGAAGCGGTTGCCGAAGGTCTTGCTGAGCGTAAATCAGAAAAATCCGAAGGTTCCGAAGATAAAAAGGAGAAAAGCTCCAAGAAAAAAGAAAAAGAGTCTAAAGAAGATTTAGAGCCAACCCCAGCGAAAGTTGATACAAAACCAACACCGGTAGTTGATAAAGTTCCTAACGTTACCGTTGATGTTGAAGCTACCAAGGAAGCTGTAAAAGAGGACAACGATGCTGAAGCCGATGACCTTACAAAAATAGAGGGTGTTGGTCCAAAGGCGGCAGAAGCACTTGCCAATGCCGGATTGGATACATTTGCCAAAATCGCGTCTGCAGATGCAGATGAAATGAAAGAGATCTTGACCGAAGCCAGCTCCAGAATGGCTCACCTAGACCCAACCTCTTGGCCAAAGCAAGCACAAATGGCCGCAGATGGTAAATGGGATGAACTAAAGGAGTGGCAGGATAGCGTTAAAGGCGGTGTTGAAGAATAGAACTTTTTATATTAATCGATAAATAAACCTCCCAAAAAGGGAACAAAAAACATAGAAAATGGCAAATATTACAGCCGCAGAAGTAAATAAGTTAAGACAAACTACAGGAGCTGGTATGATGGACTGCAAAAAAGCCTTGGTTGAAGCCGAAGGTGATTTTGACAAGGCTATCGAAATCCTTCGTAAAAAAGGACAAAAGGTTGCTGCAAATAGAGCTGATAGGGATTCCTCAGAAGGTGCAGCCATCGCAAAGGTAAATGATGACAACACTAGCGGAGTAATCATTTCCCTTAACTGTGAAACCGACTTTGTGGCCAAAAATGATTCCTTCGTTACTTTGGCCAATGAATTAGCTGATTTGGCAATAAACCATGACACCAAAGAAGCTTTCCTAGCTTCTGATTTCAAAGGCATGTCCGTTCAGGATAAATTGACCGAACAAACCGGTGTCATCGGTGAGAAAATCGAAATAGGAGGTTTTGAGAGATTAAGTGCTCCTTTTGTTGGATCTTATATCCATGCAGGTAACAAGATCGCCGTTCTTACAGGTCTTTCAGCTTCCGTTGATGGCGCAGACGTTGTTGCCAAGGATGTCGCCATGCAGGCTGCTGCCATGAACCCTGTCGCATTGAACGAGGAAGGTGTTGACCAATCCATTATAGACAAGGAAATCGAAATTGCCAAAGATCAACTTCGTCAAGAAGGTAAACCAGAGGCTATGTTGGATAATATTGCCAAAGGAAAATTGAACAGATTCTTTAAGGACAATACATTGGTCAACCAAGATTTTATCAAGGATAGCAAGCAAAGTGTTGCCCAGTATGTTAAATCTGTTGATCCAAATCTAAAAGTGACCGGATTTAAAAGAGTTGCCCTAGGATAAGCACCATTCAAGATGTAAACATAAAAAAATGCCGGGCAAATGCCGGGCATTTTTTATTTTAGCAATTCCACTTTACCCCTTTAACCAAGCGTTTCTGAGCTCCTTAACCTGATAGGAAACGTTTTCCATAGGTGTAATTTTATTTACCACTATGGTAGGTGTTCCAACGGGCCCTTCAACGGTAATGACTTCCCCTTCCCTTTCCAACTCCATGGTTATGGTGGTATCTGGACTCCATCCAAAACTCTGTCCTATTATGGGCCTAATAGTTTCCAAAGTAATGGCAGTCCCGTTGATATTTTTTATTATATCCCCTCCTTGTACGCCTAAGCTTGTGAAAAAAGAATTAAGGTCGATTCCCTTTCTAACGAAAATAGCATCATTATTGGATTGGTCAACATCGATATAAGGTATTTCTCCTTGCAAAAAATATCCGGATTGCTCCTCTACCTTATTAATGGCCAGACCCATTTTTTCTAGATAAATGTTATAATCTATTGGGGTATTGCCAATGACATGTTCATTAAAAAAATCACCTACTTCCGGATAAGTAAGAGCGACAATTTCGTCAATGAGCTGGTCGTCCTGAAAAGGAGCATCAACACCATATTTACTGGAAAGTTCCTTCATCAACCAAAGCACTCCCTTCTCGCCATTACTTTTTTCCCGTATTATAATGTCCAAAACCATATTTATCAGGGCTCCCTTTTCATATACATTGGCATAATTGCTTTCATATGGAGCTTCCAAAACATTTTTACTCATTGTGGTAAAGGACATGGAATCGTCATACCCTTTGGCATTGGACATTTTATTTCGCATACGTTCGTAAAACTCTGCTTCATCTATCAACCCTTCATGCACTTGAAACAAATTGGCAAAATACTCAGTTGTACCCTCGTACATCCATAAATGTTGGGACATTTTAGGGTCATTGTAATCGAAATAATGAATCTCACTGGAATGTACGGAAAGGGGAGTTACAATGTGAAAGAATTCATGCGAAACCACATCTACCATTGCCTGTTCCAATCTGTCCTTTGGCATTGCCTCCGGCAAAATGACTACCGTGGACGTGTGGTGTTCCAGGGCCCCAAATCCCATAGCATCCGTATCTTCCATAGTGGATAGATACAATAAAATATTGTACTTCTCCGTAGCATCTATATCTCCTAAAAATGCCTTTTGGGCACTCATCATGCGCTCCATGCGTTCCCTTAAATCGCTTGCGCGATACGCCCCATTTGGCGAGAACACACTTAAGGTAACCTCAATTCCGCCCACTTTAAAAGTCTCCTTATCGGGCTTGGTATAAAAAATTGGGTTGTCTATAATTTCAAAATACCTATTGGCCATAAAAACATCTCCACCCTCAATATTAGTACCCAAGACAATTTGGTTTAGGGAAGTGGCCGCTTCCAACCCATCGGGTTTTTCGATTATCAAACGATAAGGTATCTCCTTATAACCTTCAAAATACCCCACAAAACCATGTAGATTCAACATAAAGTTGGAATCCTGAGCTATATTGGTGCCCGCAGGGGAAAATACGGCATCCTCCACTTCATTTTCAGTATCAAAGGTATCATTTACCAAGTAGGATACCTTATCCAACTTTGTAGCATTGGAAACGCTCCAGGTATTTACATCCAATTTGGAAACCTCCATAGGGTCCCCAGCGTAATCATAAGCTACGAATCCTTCAATATATTGACCATAATCATCGCTGCTATATGTACCTGGAACCGTCTTGGGTATTCTAAAAGATATCTGATCTACAGTGAAGGCACCTGGATTTACGATTACTTTCACCTGATCGTTAGTGACATTCACCAAATCCATAAAGACTTGAACCGGAGCCTTATCGATGGAAATTAAGTTTTTACCTGCACCACAACCATACAAAAAGGCAATGGCTAGTACATACAAAAGAACTCTTTTCATGTTATTCATCTTTTCAAAAAAAATATTGCTAAAAAAACATACATCCTGCAAGAATATTAAAAATACGAACGATAGCCTTAGCAATTAGTAAATAATTATGTTTTATGGTCAAGGATATCACCATGTCCAGCATAGATTTTTTTCATTATTTTTGCCTTGAAATAAATCAAAAGATGCAATACAAAAGGATACTTTTAAAACTTAGCGGTGAGGCCTTAATGGGCGAAAAACAGTATGGAATTGACCCTAAAAGATTGGACGAATATGCCGAGGAGATAAAAAAGGTCGTGGATAAAGGTATCGAAGTAGCCATCGTTATTGGCGGGGGCAACATCTTTAGGGGTTTGGCCGGTGCGGCCACTGGAATGGACAGGGTCCAAGGAGATCATATGGGAATGTTGGCAACGGTCATTAACGGTTTGGCTCTACAAAGTGCCTTGGAAATGAAGAATGTGCAGACCCGTTTACAATCGGCAATAAAGATCAATGAAGTGGCGGAACCATTTATAAGAAGGAGGGCCATGCGGCATTTGGAAAAAGGCCGTGTAGTAATTTTTGGGGGAGGAACAGGCAACCCTTACTTTACGACCGACTCAGCAGCGGTTTTACGAGCCATTGAGATTGAGGCCGATGTTATCCTAAAAGGAACCAGGGTCGACGGAATTTACACATCAGACCCTGAAAAGGATAAAAATGCCACCAAATTTGACACCATTTCTTTTCAGGATGTACTCCAGAAAGGTCTTAAAGTCATGGACACTACAGCTTTTACCTTGAGCCAAGAGAACGAACTTCCCATAGTTGTCTTTGACATGAACAAAAAGGGAAATCTTTTGAAAATTGTGGATGGTGAAGCTGTTGGAACTACCGTAAACATGTGATTTTGGTATAATTTATGTTCTTGAATACAAAATTTTGATATGAACGAAGAAATACAATTTGTCTTAGACTCGGCTAAAGAAAGTATGGATGCCGCATTGGCCCATTTGGAAAGGGCGTTCGTTAAAATTAGGGCAGGCAAGGCCAGCCCCGCAATGCTATCATCCGTGTTGGTCGAGTATTATGGATCTCAAACACCCTTATCCCAGGTTGCCAATATCAATACCCCAGATGGTAGGACCATTTCCGTACAACCTTGGGAAAAAGGAATGCTTCAAGAAATTGAAAAGGCTATCATGAACGCCAATCTAGGTTTCAACCCTATGAACAATGGTGACTTGATCATTATCAATGTCCCGCCCCTAACGGAGGAACGCAGGGTGCAATTGACCAAACAGGCCAAGGCCGAAGCGGAACATGCCAAGGTAGGTGTACGAAGTGCCAGACAGGACGCCAATAAGGAAATAAAGGATTTGGATGTGTCCGAAGATCTAGAGAGCAACGCTACCGCAGATATACAGCAGCTTACAGACAAATATGTAAAAAAAATTGACGATTTCCTTAGTGTTAAGGAAGCGGAAATCATGAAGGTTTAAGGGTTTATTCAGCGTTTAAATTCAAAGAGCAGTCCCTTCGGACTGCTCTTTCTTTACCCAACATATTCTTCAACTACTTTTTAGGTTCAATTGGTGACATTGGTTACCTTTGCAATCTCCTATAAACAAGTATGGTTGCTAAACTTACCAAAGGGTTTTGGTCAAAAACGGCCAGAATAATACTAAGGAACAGAATTCTTATTTTATGTGTGGTGGCTGGAATCACGGTCTTTTTGGCCATGCAATGGGACAACATGCGTTTTTCCAATTCACAAGCCAATCTATTACCTGATGATCACCCCGTTAATTTGGAGTATCAAAAATTTTTAAACCAATTTGGCGAAGAAGGTAATACCGTAGTATTTGCCATAAAGGACTCCGCTTTGTTCACTCCGGAAAATTTTAATCGTTGGAACAAACTTAGCAAACAACTTGGTGCCTTTCCCGAGGTAGAATTTGTTCTTTCTACTGACAACCTACAAGAACTTGTAAAGGATACGGTGGAACAGAAATTTGTAATGCGCCCTCTTATAAAATCGAGCCCTAAATCGAAAGCGGAAGTGGATAGCATTACACAACATCTCTTCAATGAACTTCCTTTTTATGACAATCTTATTTACAACAAAGAATCCGGCACAATAAGAACGGTAATGTATTTGGATAAGGATATCGTAAATACTAGCGTACGAAAGGATTTCATCCTAAAGGACCTTAGCCATTTAATTGCCCGGTTTGAGAAAGAAACCAATTTGGAGGTCCATATTTCCGGTATGCCCTACGTACGAACCATGAATTCCCAAAATATTATCGACGAAATTGGAAAATTCATTCTTGCGGCATTGGGGGTTACCTCCCTTATTTTTTTCTTTTTCTTTAGAAGCTTCAGGGCAACGTTTATTTCCATGTGCGTAGTAATCATAGGAGTTATGTGGGCCTTTGGGGTCCTTGGCCTTTTACAATATGAAATAACGGTGCTAACCGCACTAATTCCGCCATTGATCATCGTTATTGGCATACCAAACTGTATTTTTCTCATCAATAAATATCAGCAAGAAGTAAAAAAACACGGCAATCAGGCTTTATCCCTCCAACGGGTAATTTCAAAAATTGGAAATGCCACCTTGATGACAAATATTACAACGGCATCCGGTTTTGCCACCTTTATCATAACAGATAGTAAATTGCTAAAGGAGTTTGGTATTGTGGCTTCCATAAACATTATAGGGATTTTCATTCTATCCCTATTGATCATTCCCATAGTTTACAGCTTTCTTTCCCTTCCCAAAACCAGGCACCTAAAACATTTGAACAAGAAATGGATCGATGCCTTTGTAAGTTGGATGGAGAATATCGTGCGTTATAAAAGGATATCGGTTTACATCGTTTCAATTTGTTTGTTGGTCGTCAGCATTATTGGAATATACCAAATAGATATCTCTGGAAGCCCCATTGAAGATATGCCAAAGAAGGCCGAATTTTTTCAGGATATCCGATTTTTTGAAAATGAGTTCAATGGCATCATGCCCGTTGAAATCGTGGTGGACACGAAGAATCCCAAAGGGGTAATGAAACCTGCCACCTTAAAGAGAATGGACCAATTGGGAGATGTGGTGGCTGAAATTCCGGAACTATCTCCTTCCCTTTCAGTAGTGAATTTGGTAAAATATTCGAAACAGGCCTTCTACAACGGTATTCCAAAATACTACCAGTTGCCCACAAGCCAAGAGAACACCTTTATTATGGATGTAGCCCGGAAATCATCCAGCGAAGGCAATTTACTGAAAAGCTTTGTGGATAGTACTGGTCAGGTTGCAAGAATGACCACCTATATGCGAGATGTAAAAACAAGCCGAATGGAAAAAATCGAGGAGCGTCTATTGGAAAACATTCACAAAATCTTTCCAGAGGAGCGTTATTCGGTATACATGACAGGAAGTGCCTTGCTATTTTTAAAAGGAACCAAGTACCTAGTTAAAAACTTGGTAATGTCACTTGCTTTGGCCATTGGCCTTATAGCCCTGTTCATGGCCTATTTATTCAGATCCTTTAGAATGATCGTGATTTCCTTAATACCCAACGTGCTTCCTTTGATCATAACGGCAGGTATCATGGGATTCATTGGAGTGCCCATTAAGCCATCTACCATACTGGTATTTAGTATTGCCTTTGGCATATCCGTGGACGATACGATTCACTTTCTGGCAAAGTATAGACAAGAGCTCGAGTCCAAAAAATGGCAAATTAAAAAATCCGTGTATGCCGCCTTACGGGAAACTGGCGTAAGTATGTTTTACACCTCCATAGTACTTTTCTTTGGCTTTTCCGTATTCATCATTTCCAATTTTGGTGGAACTGTGGCCCTAGGTGCACTTGTTTCCGCCACATTGCTATTTGCCATGCTGGCCAACTTAATTCTATTACCCTCCTTATTGCTATCCTTAGAAAAAAGTATCGCCAATAAGAAAACGCTAAAGGAACCACAAATAGACATATTGCCTCAGGATGGGGAAAACGATTAAACATCGTTTAAAACCAAGTTGTATTCATTAATTCTTTTGGGCCAAAAACCTATCTTTGGCTTTTAATTTTCAATCGATTTAAAATGCGCTCAGTAAGCATCAAGGAACTCTTAACAGGAAAGCAATTATTACAGGAAATTACCGTAAACGGATGGGTACGAACTTTTAGAAGTAATAGGTTTATCGCCCTAAATGATGGTTCCACGCTCAATAATATTCAATGTGTGGTGGATTTTGAAAAGTTGGATGATGCCGTTTTAAGGCAAATAAACACTGGAGCTGCCTTGAGAATAACCGGAACCTTGGTGGAAAGCCAAGGAAAAGGACAAAACGTTGAGATACAGGTTAAGGATATCTTCGTTCATGGGGGCGCAGATCCTGAGGTATATCCCATACAGCCAAAAAAGCACTCCTTGGAATTTTTAAGGGAAAAGGCGCACCTAAGGGTACGTACCAATACCTTTTCCGCAGTAATGCGAGTAAGGTCTGCACTGGCCTTTGCCATTCATCAATATTTCAGGGATAATGGTTTCTATTATTTCCATGCACCGATTATAACGGGGTCTGATGCGGAAGGTGCTGGTGAAATGTTCCGTGTCACCACTTTGGATGAAAAGAATCCCCCATTAAAGGAGGACGGAACTGTGAATTTTAAGGAGGATTTCTTCGGAAAGGAAACCAACTTGACCGTTTCCGGACAATTGGAAGCCGAAGCCTATGCCATGGCCCTTGGAAAGGTCTATACCTTTGGCCCTACGTTTAGGGCGGAAAATTCAAATACGTCAAGGCATTTGGCCGAGTTTTGGATGATAGAGCCTGAAATGGCCTTCTATGATCTCGATGCCAATATGGATTTGGCCGAAGAATTTATAAAATATGTACTTAGCTATGTACTTGATCATTGTGAAGAAGACCTACGATTCTTAGAAAATCGCCTCTTGGATGAGGAGAAGACAAAACCTCAGGCGGATAGAAGTGAAATGGCCCTAATTGAAAAGCTGAAGTTCATTATGGACAATAACTTTAAACGCGTTACCTACACGGAAGCCATCGAAATCTTAAGAAATAGCAAGCCCAACAAAAAGAAGAAGTTCCAATATCCTATAGATGAATGGGGTGCGGACCTTCAAAGTGAGCACGAACGCTATCTGGTAGAACAACATTTTAAATGTCCCGTAATTCTTTTTGATTATCCCGCGAAAATAAAGGCCTTTTATATGCGTTTGAACGAGGACGGGAAGACCGTTAGGGCCATGGACATCCTATTTCCGGGCATTGGTGAAATCGTTGGTGGTTCGCAACGGGAAGAACGATTAGAGGTACTAAAAGAGAAAATGGCCGCATTGGATATACCGGAGGAAGAGTTATGGTGGTATCTGGATTTGCGAAAATTCGGTACGGCTGTTCATAGCGGTTTTGGGTTAGGGTTTGAACGTCTCGTCCTTTTTGCCACGGGCATGGGGAATATTAGGGATGTCATACCTTTCCCGAGAACGCCACAAAATGCCGAATTTTAAGGGTATTTGGTTATTTTTATACGTAGCGAAATAAATAGATGTTAAAACAGCACTTACAATTTAAGCTTTCCCAGAAGTTGTCTCCTCAACAGATTCAGTTGATGAAGTTGATTCAGCTTCCTACACAAGCGTTTGAACAACGCTTGAAACAGGAGTTGGAGGAGAATCCTGCCCTGGAAAGTGGTAAGGAAGATTTGGACAATACTGCTGACGAATTTGACGATATTTATGATCAGGAGTCAGATAGCGAGACCATTGCTGCGGATGATATCAACATTGATGACTATTTAAGTGATGATGAAATCCCCGATTATAGAACACAATCGAACAACTATAGCTCGGACGACGAGGAAAAGAGTGTGCCGTATGCCTCGGGAACCACGTTCAATCAATACTTAATCAATCAACTAAACACGGTATACCTAAACGACGAGGAATGGGCCATTGCCGAGTTTCTAGTCGGGAGCGTGGATGAAAGCGGGTACATAAGAAGACCTATTTCCGATATATTGGATGATTTGGCCTTCACGCAGAATGTTTACACGGATGAGAAAACTATTCAAAAGGTTTTGTCCATAGTTCAGGAATTGGATCCACCAGGGGTAGCCGCAAGGTCTTTGGAAGAGTGCCTAATCATTCAATTGGAACGAAAAGAACTTACCCCTAGTATCGAACTGGCTATTTCCATCTTGAAAAAGTCGTTCAATCAATTCACAAAAAAACATTATAAAAAACTCATCCAAAAACATAACGTTACCGAGGAGGAGTTAAAAAACGCAATATCTGAAATTGAAAGATTGAACCCAAAACCGGGTGGTTCCTACTCGGGCAACAATAGAATCATAGAACATGTGGTGCCGGATTTTTCAATAAGGATCGTAGAAGGTGAGTTGGAACTTAGCCTCAACGGTCGCAATGCACCGGAGCTGCACGTATCCAAAGAGTATAGCAATATGCTCAAAGGTTATAAAGAATCCAAGGAAAAAACCAAATCACAAAAAGATACGGTTCTCTTCATTAAACAGAAGCTGGATGCCGCAAAGTGGTTTATCGATGCCATAAGACAGCGCCAACAAACATTGTTTATCACCATGAACGCCATAATGCACTATCAAAAAGAATATTTTTTAACTGGTGACGAACGAAATTTACGGCCCATGATCCTAAAGGATATTGCAGATGAAATAGACATGGACGTAAGTACCGTTTCCAGGGTAGCCAATAGCAAGTATGTAGATACTCCCTATGGTACAAAATTGATTAAGGAATACTTTTCGGAATCCATGAAAAATGATCAAGGGGAAGATGTATCGACCAAGGAAATCAAAAAGATTTTAGAAACGGTTATAAAAAATGAAGAAAAAAGAAAACCGTTAACAGATGACAAACTTGCTGCCATTTTAAAGGAAAAAGGATATCCTATAGCCCGTAGGACGGTAGCTAAATATCGCGAACAATTGGATATTCCAGTCGCGCGATTGAGAAAGGAGATTTGATGAAGTTATTCTTTCAGACCATTTCCTATATTTTCCATCCAATCTTTGTTCCCATAGCCGGCACGGTAGCCTATTTCCTGACTACGCCAAAGTACAGTCCGCTGGAACTACAGAGCGGAAACATTCTTCCCATTTTTATACTTACCGTAATTATTCCCATAATCGCCTTTTTAATTTTAAAAAACCTGGGCGTTGCAAATTCTATATTTTTAAATTCTGTATCAGAAAGAAAATACCCTTTGCTAATACATATTATCTTACTGGGACTAATACTTATCAAAGTTATCCCCAATAATTATGTGGCAGAACTTTATTTTTACTTTGTGGGACTTATAGGTGCGGCGTTTTCCTGCTTATTCTTGTTGTTTTTCAATTTTAAAACAAGTCTGCATGCCGTGGGTATTTCTGGAATATTAATGTATCTCATAAATCTGAGCATCCATTTTGAGATAAATATTATTATAGCCATAGGGCTTATGACCCTTTTTACAGGTATTGTGGTATCAGCAAGACTATACCTCAAGGCTCATTCAAAACTTGAAATTTTTGTTGGCCTTTTGATCGGGCTATTGTCCCAACTTCTTACAGTGAAGTTTTGGCTATAGAATATAGAAAACCAAACCCACCCTCAAGGGTTTAATTCCAATAATTTCATTATTCAATATGGCCTCATCATTAAACAATTGGGTTAAGGCGTAGTAAATGTGAACGTTAAAGGTATTATAGCCGATATTAAAAGTAGGCCCATATTGTAACCTATTTATATTGGTATTGAAAAACCCGTCCCTAAAATCGGATGTCACCAGTTTAGATCTGGCACCTATCACATATCCAAACTTCATTCCCGCATAGATCCTCCAAAATTTGTAATCGGTAGGAGTAGAATTTCGCCATCGAAATTCCAACGGAAGTTCAATTAAATGAGTTTCTACCTTACTTCTTTTAAAACCGGGTATAAACCCACCAATATCGTAGGAAAACCCATTAGGAACTTCCGTAACGGTTAAATTTGAATAATAGGTATTCAAAGCCAAACCCAAACCTACACCCAATGCTTTCGTACCGCTATTGTTTAATGGAACATCCTTTATTATGCCTCCCATCAATCCATACGATAAGTTTCTTTGCTTAAAGTCAACGGGTTTATTTCTAACAAAGTTATAGGTTATTCCCAAGTAGAATTGATCTTCAAAATAACGTTGATACCTTGAATCTTCCTTAGAGCTATTTTCCTGAGAAAAACAAGCAAGAAAACACAAAAATGAAAGTGAAAATAAAAATAGCCTCATAAGGCTAAATTAAGCAAATAAAAAACGCTTCAAAATAATTTGAAGCGTCTTAAATAAGTTTGAAAAATTTTAATTTATTGAAGGTTTCTGAAAGCGTCCCCTTCATAGGTAGTATAATTTACCTTTAATGCATTTACCTTTCGCAACTCTTGCTTAATATCGGAAATGAGACCCATATTGGCATTTTTATCAACTTTTAAGGAAGTTGTCAATACGTTCTGCAATTCCTGTGGCTTTTTGGCCCTTTCCATCAAGATATAGTCTCCAACTTCACTTGGCTTGGCAAACTTATCATTTAATTGTATTTGAGGCTCTGTTCCGTACACTTTTTCGTATTCCCTTGTTGGCTTTCCAACATAGATGTATATTACCCTGTCCTTTTTTTCCAATTTCTTTACTTCATTGGCATTGGGCAATACGTTTTCAACTTTAAGGGAACTATCCTTCATCACGGTAACCGTCATAAAGAAGAACAAAAGCATGAATACAATGTCAGGAAGCGATGCAGTTGATACCGCCGGCACTTCTCCATCCTTTTTCTTTGCAAATTTAGACATAGTGTTTTAGTTTTTTCTTCTTTATTAATTTGTTGAAGTTTCAGCCTCGGACAATTTCTGTGGAAATAGTTCCTGAATCCTCTGAACCTTTTCCTTTAATTCATCCTTAACTTCATCCGAGGTCTCTGGATTAAGGTATTCTGCCTCCATATCCACAAACTTTTGACCGTAAAGTCTTTGGGCTTCCCTATCCCTTAAGTCATTGTACGCTCCAACCAATTCATTTTGAACCGTAATGTATGTAGAGTACTTTGTCTCTCTATCGTTCTTTAAGGAGATAATTGCCTTAGCAGGACTATCCGATGAAGAGGCATCCCTAGTACCTTTACAGTAGCTACAATAATCCGGACTTCCTTGAGGCGCACCTCCATTATCAAGGAACGCCATTGCCTTCTCCCTTAAATCTGCTATCTCTATCAACTCATCGTCTGCCAATAATTGACCATTTTTGTTGATATTGACTTGAAAGATATTCTTTTGTTTAATTACAACATCTTGATCTGGCGGTTCAATTGGAGGCAACATACGGTCCAAACCTGCATCCGTTTCTATGGTAGTCGTTACCAAGAAAAAGATGAGCAGTAGAAACGCTATGTCCGCCATGGAACCTGCATTAACTTCTGGTGCTCCTGCTCTTCTAGCCATAATAATTTTTTTATTTACCGAACAGTTTCTTTACCCCAGGAAGAACCATCAAAACAACGGCAACAACCGTCAAAATGAAAAATACGTTCAATCCCATACCTATCTTCTTTACTGTTGACTCACTGGACATAGCCATATACTCCGGGGCGACATCCGTACCACTGGAAAGCACATAGGAGATACCTACAACTATTGCCAAACCAACAACTACAAAAAGGGTCTTCTTAAGACCTTGGGGGTTAGAAAACAAATTCTTTAATGTGAACAATAATGCGGTCACCACAGCAATTCCCAATAGAATGTATGTGATAATGAACATTCCGTTCATCGCACCGCTTTGAGCTGCCTCGGCTGCCGGCATATCGCTACTTGGCAACATGTACCAAAGCACCGCGCTTAGCAAGCCTATGACAATCAATGCTATTTTTACTATTTTTTGCATAATATTCTAGGGTATTTAAAAAGTGGAACTTATTTTTTGTGGTCTACCAACATATCGATCAATGTGATCGAGGAATCCTCCATATCATTTACAATACTGTCAATTTTTGCAATGATGTAGTTGTAAAAGATTTGAAGTATGATAGCCGTAATAAGACCGAATACCGTAGTCAATAACGCCACCTGGATATCACCAGCAATAAGGGAGGCACTCAAGTTACCTACAGCAGCGATTTTTTGGAAGGCCTGAATCATACCGATTACCGTACCCATGAAACCAAGCATCGGAGCAATGGCGATAAACAGGGACAACCAAGAAACGTTTTTCTCCAATTGACCCATCTGTACTCCACCGTATGCAACAACAGCCTTTTCAGCGGACTCAACGCTTTCTCCGGCCCTATCCAAACCTTGGTAATAAATAGAAGCAACAGGACCTTTTGTGTTTCTACAAACCTCTTTAGCAGCCTCAACTCCTCCAGAAGCCAAAGCATCCTCTACTTGTTGCTTCAATTTGGCAGTATTGGTACTTGCCATATTCAAATAAATAATTCTTTCAATTGCTACGGCCAAACCAAGAATCAAACACAAAAGTACAATTCCCATGAAACCAGCACCCCCTTGGATGAACTGCTCTTTCAAAACTTGGGTAAATCCTCTATCCGCTTCAGGAGCTGCATCTTGAACTAGCAAAGCTACCGCCGCCACTTTTGCACTTACCATATTTGTACCTGCTACAAACGCCCCAGCAACAGCTAGGCTTGGAAATAATTTTTTCATTTTTTCAAACTTAAATTAGTTAGTTAATAGGGTTAAAGATAAAAAAAATTCAATATAAAAAAAGTAAAACTTACTAGCAGAGAGGAAGGGATTCGAACCCTCGATACACTTTTGGTGTATACACACTTTCCAGGCGTGCGCCTTCGACCACTCGGCCACCTCTCTAAATTTAGCCTTTTTTAAGGTGGGGCAAATAACAAAAAAAATATTAGACAAGGAAATATTACCCGTTAATTTTAGCGCATTTCTCCGCGTAGCGAAGTCTCAAAAACCGTCTTAAAGTGTTTGTTGGAAACGTCACTCCCCATCATATACATAGCCTTTGAAATTGCGGCTTCCGTGGTAATATCCTTACCATTAATCACTTGCATGTCCATTAACGCAGAACTGGTCTCGTACTTACCCATAAGGACACTGCCACCGGAGCACTGGGTAACGTTGATTACATGCAATCCATTTTCAATGGATTTTTTTAAGGAAGTTAAAAACCAATTGGCCGTTGGTCCATTTCCAGAACCGTAGGTTTCCAAAATGAGCGCTTTCAATCCGTCAGTTTTCAAGACATTTTCAAAAACTCTCTTGTTCATTCCCGGAAATAATTTGACCAAAGCCACATTCTCATCCATTTTTTTATGGACGATCAATTTTTTATTCCTTTTAAGCGGCAGTAGATATTCAAAAAAAACATTCAAATGCACTCCAGATTCTGCCAAGTGGGGATAATTTAAGGATGTAAAGGCCCTAAAGTTTTCAGCGTTTATTTTTGTGGTCCGGTTTCCCCTGTAGAGTTTATACTCAAAATACAATCCTACTTCCTTTATAACCGATGTGCCATTTTTTTGCAGGGCAGCAATCTGTACTGAGGTAATCAAATTCTCCTTGGCATCGGTGCGTAGATCGCCTATTGGCAATTGAGAACCGGTAAGGATAACCGGCTTATCCAGATTTTCCAATAAAAAACTTAAGGCCGATGCCGTATAACTCATGGTATCGCTGCCGTGCAGAACTACAAAACCATCATATTGTATATAGTGCTCCTCGATCAAAGTGGCCATCCTCACCCACTCTTTTGGATTCATATTGGAAGAGTCCAACGGATTTTCAAAAGAAATGGTGTCGATGTAACAGTCCAATTGATTCAATTCCGGCACATGCTTTAAAAGCTTTTTAAAATCAAAAGATTTTAAGGCCCCGGTAGTGTAATCCTTTACCATACCTATGGTCCCGCCCGTATATATCAATAAAATTCTTTTCTTGTCCAAACCCTTTTTTATTTAATTATATCCCGAATACTTCCTTAGAATTTGCCGTAGTCACCCTCGCAACTTCCCGTTCATCCAGAGCATATAATTCGGCAACCTTTTTGAGGACATTCATCACATAGGCACTTTCATTGCGCTTTCCACGATACGGTACGGGTGCAAGGTAGGGAGCATCCGTTTCCAATACGATGTGCTTGAGGTCAATTTGACTTAAAAATAAATCTATCTTTCCATTCTTAAATGTTACCACCCCTCCAATACCCAGTTTCATATTATATGACAATGCCCTGTGCGCCTGTTCCAAATTACCTGTAAAACAGTGAAAAATGCCTTTTAAATCCTCATCTTTTTCTTGTTCCAACACTTCAAAAACGGCATCGAATGCATCCCTGCAATGAATAACGATCGGCAACCGATGCTCTTTTGCCAAGTTTATCTGTTTGCTAAAGGCTTTCTGTTGCTCCTTTAAAAAACTTTTGTCCCAATACAAATCAATTCCAATCTCACCTATGGCATAATACCGATGTTCTTTTAGAATCCGTTCCACATGTTCAAGTTCCGCCTCAAAATTTTCCTTTACATGCGTGGGATGCAAGCCGGCCATCAGAAAAATATTTTCAGGATACTTTTCCTCTAATTGCACCATCCTATCCGTATACGAGGAGTCAATGGCCGGAACAAAAAACCTGGTGACTCCCTGATCCATGGCCGTTTGAATCATGCGATCCCTATCTTCATCAAACGCCTCACTATATAAATGTGTATGGGTATCTGTTATATTCATAGCACAAAAATAGGCTTATCTTTGACTTTTTGAGCTATATATATGCAATCATCCCAACCCAGGAAACAAACTAAAACCCAATGAGCTTTCTTAAAAAGTATTTAAAGAAAAAAGGGTACGTTAGCATTCCCTTGACCCTGACCAAAACAAATCACTTGGAGTTTACAGCGAAGATCAACGGCATGGCCGGAAGATTCATTCTGGACACGGGTGCCTCCAATACATGTATTGGCTTTGACAAAATCGATTATTTCAATCTAAAATCAAAGGAATCCAAGATAAAGGCGGCCGGTGCAGGGGCAACCGATATGGAGACCCTCACCTCCAAAAAAAACAGCATAGAAATTGGTAAATGGCACCATAAAAAGTTGAAAATCGTGTTGTTCGACCTTGTTCATGTAAACACGGCACTTATAACCCATAAGGCGGAACCGGTAGATGGGATTATTGGTGCCGATGTACTTAATAAGTCAAAAGCGATTATCGATTACAAAAAGAAATTGTTGTTTCTCAAAATCAAAAAATGATTAAAACAAAAAAAGCACCGATGTATCGGTGCTTTTCTTTATTGAGTTTGGGGGTTTACATTTCCAATGCTTTCTTCACATCATTGTCCATCAACAACTCCTCGGGACTCTCCAAGGCCTCTTTAACAGCTACCAAAAATCCTACGGATTCCTTACCATCTATGATCCGGTGATCGTAAGATAAAGCCACATACATAATTGGCGCAATGGCAATGGCACCATCCCTAGCTATAGGACGCTCCACGATATTATGCATTCCCAAAATGGCACTTTGTGGGGGATTTATAATGGGTGTGGACAACATAGACCCAAAAACACCACCATTTGTGATGGTAAAGGTACCTCCGGTCATCTCATCTACCGTTATTTCACCTTCCCTTGCCCGTAAGGCCAATCTTTTCACTTCGGCCTCTATACCCCTAAAAGAAAGATTTTCCGCATTTCTAATAACGGGAACCATCAACCCTTTTGGTCCTGATACCGCAATACTAATATCGCAGAAATCAAAGGAAACCATTTCCTTTTCATCAATCATGGAGTTTACGGCAGGATACATTTCCAATGCCCTTACAACGGCCTTGGTAAAAAATGACATAAAGCCAAGACCAACACCGTGCCTATCCTTAAAGGCATCCTTATATTTATCACGCAACTCGAATATTGCTGACATATCCACCTCGTTAAAAGTGGTCAACATGGCCGTTTCATTTTTTACGGATACCAATCGCTCCGCCACCTTTCTCCTTAACATGGACAGTTTTGATCGTGATTCCCCTCGACTACCCCCTGTAACGGGAGAGCCCATGGAAGGTTTGGCATCCATAGCATCTGACTTTGTAATCCTACCATCACGACCCGTACCGGAAACACTTGATGCATCAATACCCTTTTCATTGAGTATTTTCTTAGCTGCTGGCGAAGCCACACCAGATGCATAAGTTTCCTTTGCCTGAGGAGGTTGGGGAGCCTTTTCACTTTCCTTTTTTTTCTCCTTGGAAGCTTGTTGCTTATCCAAATCCTTTTCGGCATTACTCGAGGAACCTTCGTCTCCACCTGTTGCTGAGCTTGCCGCCTTACTGGCGCCATCTGGCTTATCAGCCCCGGTATCTATGAGACAAACCACCGCCCCCACGGCAACGGCATCACCTACCTCTGCCTTTAAGGTAATGGTTCCGCTTGCCTCTGCGGGCAACTCCAACGTTGCCTTATCTGAATCGACTTCCGCAATGGCCTGGTCCTTCTCAACATAATCCCCATCTTCGACCAGCCACTCGGCTATCTCAACTTCAGTTATGGACTCCCCCGGTGAGGGAACTTTCATTTCTAAAATCATTCTTTCTATAATTAGCTATTCTTAAATCTTAATTATTTTGGTTTGGACATATTATCCTTCGTCTTGTCAAAGACATAATCGATTACTTGCTGATGCCTTGCTTTGGACCGTACTGCACTTCCCGCGGCTGGAGCTGCGTAAAACCTTCTAGAGGCCATCCTAAACTTGTTCACATCGCTAAAATGCATCATTAAATGGCTCCATGCGCCCATGTTCCTTGGTTCTTCCTGGGCCCAAACAATATCATCCGCATTTTTATACTTGGCAATGATTTCCTTCATTTGCTTATCAGGTAATGGAAATAACTGCTCCAAACGAACGAGTGCGACATCATCCCGATTCAATTCCTCTTTTACGGCAAGTAGGTCATAGTAAAACTTACCGGTACAGAAAACTAAGCTTTTGACCTTTTTAACATCAGCAGAATCATCGTCTATTACTTCCTTGAAACTACCGTTTGCCAACTCCTCCACAGTAGAAACCGCCTTTGGATGTCTCAACAAACTCTTTGGGGTAAAGATAATAAGCGGTTTTCTAAAATTGGCTTTCATCTGCCTCCTTAAAATATGGAACATCTGGGCCGGTGTTGTCACATCGGCAATATACATGTTATCCCTGGCACATAGCTGAAGATATCTTTCCATCCTTGCGGAAGAGTGTTCCGCACCTTGGCCTTCATATCCGTGAGGCAACAACATTACCAGACCATTCTGTAGCTTCCATTTATCCTCTGCTGCAGAGATATATTGATCGATCATAATTTGGGCGCCATTGCTGAAATCGCCAAATTGGGCTTCCCAAATGGTCAAGGTATTAGGACTTGCCATGGCATACCCGTAATCAAAACCGACTACACCATATTCTGACAATAGGGAATTATATATTTGAAACCTTCCCTGCTCTTTGGATATATTGTTGAGCAACAGTACTTCCTCTTCGCTTTCCTCAACCTTCATAACCGCGTGTCTGTGGGAAAAGGTTCCTCGTTCCACATCCTGTCCGGACATACGTACGCCAAAACCTTCCTGTAACAATGTTCCATAGGCCAACAATTCGCCCATGGCCCAGTCCAAGGAATCCTCCTCAAAGTACATTTTATGTCGGTCTTTCACCAACTTCTCCACTTTGCGTAAAAACTTTTTCCCTTTTGGTAGCTCCGTAATTACTTTGGCAATCTCCGTTAGTTTTTCCTTGTCAAAGGTAGTATCTACAAGGTCCATCATCTCCCATTCCCGCACATTCTCAAAGCCTTTCCATTCATCGGCCATAAATGGCGTAATAATGGTTTTATCCTCTTTTCTGGAATCCTCCAATTTAATTTCAAGGGAATCCTTGTACTGTTTTTCCAATTGGGCCACATAATCTTCATTGATTACGCCTTCCTTGATCAAACGCTCCGCATATATGTCGCGCGGATTCATATGTTTGGCTATGGCCTTGTATAGTTTTGGCTGTGTAAACCTGGGCTCATCACCCTCGTTGTGCCCGTATTTCCTGTATCCCAAAAGATCTATAAACACGTCCTGTTCAAATTGCATCCTATATTCCAAAGCGAACAATGCCGCATGGACAACAGCTTCCGCATCATCAGCATTTACATGCAATACCGGACTCAAGGTCACTTTACCAACATCCGTGCAATACGTGGAACTTCTGGCATCCAAATAATTCGTGGTAAACCCTATTTGGTTATTTACCACTATATGAATTGTGCCCCCAGTCTTATAACCATCCAAATTGGCCATTTGTACAACTTCATATACAATGCCTTGGCCAGCAATGGCCGCATCCCCATGTACCACAATGGGAAGTACTTTTGAAAAATCCTCTGGATAATGGGCATCTTGCTTTGCCCTGGTTATACCTTCAACGACGGCACCCACCGTTTCCAAATGTGATGGATTGGGCGCAATGTTCATTCGAATCTTATTCCCATTATCGGACATTCGGTCCGAGGTCCATCCCAAATGATATTTTACATCACCATCAAAAATCTCCTGTTCATAATCCTTCCCGTCGAACTCACTGAAAATGTCCTTGGCGGATTTCCCGAAAATATTGGTCAGCACGTTCAACCGGCCCCTATGGGCCATTCCCATGACGAACTGCTTTACACCCAATTCGGCCGCTCTTTCTACGATGACATCCAAGGCAGGAATCAAGGATTCGTTACCTTCTAGTGAAAATCGTTTTTGGCCAACATATTTGGTATGCAAAAAGCCTTCAAAGGAAACCGCCTGATTCAACTTCTTCAATATATGCTTTTTCCTTTCCGGACTAAATTTGGGGTGATTGTCATTGACATTGATCCAATTCTGTATCCATTTGATTCTTTCCGGTTTTCTGATATACATATATTCCACACCGATGGAATCACAATAGATACTAGTCAAGTGGGCGATGATTTCCCTCAAGGTACTTGGTCCTATCCCAATGATGTCCCCCGCGTTAAAGACCGTATCCAAATCTGCCTCTGTAAGACCAAAATTTTCTATGTCCAGTGTAGGCTCGTATCGCCTTCTTTCCCTAACGGGATTTGTTTTTGTAAACAAATGCCCCCTACTCCTGTAGCCATCTATCAACCTAATCACCTGAAACTCCTTTTGTAAGGATTCCGGCATTTCAACTTGGTTGCCGTTGATGGTAACGGTACTTCTGTTTTCCGGGTGGATATCCAATTCGTCCAACGAACT
The DNA here is from genome assembly GCF_002742265.1 of Maribacter sp. 4G9. Taxonomy (GTDB): domain Bacteria; phylum Bacteroidota; class Bacteroidia; order Flavobacteriales; family Flavobacteriaceae; genus Maribacter. The sequence goes on along the minus strand of NZ_MDGL01000144.1, from coordinate 38,102 downwards.
CTCCATACCAAAATCGAAACCTTGAAAAAAGGCGCGCCAACTTGGCTCAATGCTATCCGGATTGATTAAATACTTGTCATATAACTCGGAAAAAAAAGAGGTATGAACAGCATTCAAAAAGGAATATTTATCCATGAATTACTTTCTGTATCTTTAGAAGAAATTTGTACAAAAATACAACATTTACTATATCTAACGGAATGTTGCATGGTAATATTGAAAAAAAATAATGTTTAAAACAAATTTTAAAAAAGGATGGATAAAAAATACATTTTAACCTGTTATCTCTTGCTTTTGACAAGTTTGGTCTTCGCCCAATCCTATACCAATAATTCCGGATTTTTTGAAAGGGTACGCTATGGAGGTAGCCTTGGAATGGGATTTTTTAACGGTGGATTCAACATCAATGTTTCCCCTAGTGCCATTTATCCCCTTACCAATGAATTTTCTGCAGGGGCCAGCCTAAATTTCAATTATGCCAAATTCAACGATGAAAAACTTTTGGCCTATGGAGGAAGTATTTTATCTCTTTACAACCCAATCCCCGAAATACAACTTTCAGCAGAATTTGAGCAACTTAGGATTAACAGATCTTTGGAAGCCTTTCCAACTAGGATAGAGGACAATTATTGGCTTCCGGCCCTATTTTTAGGCGTGGGTTATAGCACGTATAATGTCACATTTGGCTTACGATATGATTTACTGTACAATGACAGAAAAAGTATTTATGGAAATGCCTTGATGCCATTTGTACGGGTGTATTTTTAAACTATACCTTCGACTCAGAAACCAATAACCAAACCAACCAATATGAACAAATTGAAAAACAGATACCTCTCCCTTGATGTTTTTAGGGGACTGGATGTGGCTTTAATGATCATCGTAAATTCCCCCGGAAATGGAGATACTAGTTTCGCCCCTTTAAAGCATGCGGAGTGGCACGGTTTCACGCTAACGGATCTTGTTTTTCCAACCTTTTTGTTTGTGGTTGGCAATGCCATGAGCTTTAGTATGAAAAAATACGAGACCTAGGGAGATGCCGCCTTTTTCAAAAAAGTATTGAAGCGATTCAGCATTATCTTTCTCTTGGGATTCTTAATGTATTGGTTCCCATTTTTTGAAAACGGAACGCTAAAACCAATTGCCGAAACCCGAATATTTGGGGTTCTCCAGCGTATTGCCCTATGCTATCTTTTTGCTTCCATTTTGCTCTATTATTTCAAAACACGCACGGTAATTATATTTAGCGCATGTGCCCTGATTGGTTATCATATCCTATTATTGGCTTTTGGTGACCTTACGTTACTAGGTAATGCCGTTTTAAAGCTGGATATATTTTTAATTGGTGCCGACCATATGTACCATGGCAATGGAGGAGTAGCTTTTGATCCTGAGGGGTTATTAAGCACACTGCCTTCCATCGTGAATGTCATCGCAGGCTACCTTACAGGTAAATTCATTCAAAAAAATGGACAGAACTATGAAACAGTGGCTAAACTTCTAATGGCAGGTTGCGTTTTGGTGCTTGCAGGATTGGCTTGGGACCTAATTTTACCCATTAATAAAAAATTATGGACCAGTTCCTTTGTACTTTTAACATGCGGAATCGACCTCTTCGTAATTGCTATTTTGGTCTACTTGTTAGATATGACCAAGACCTTTAAAAGGACCTACTTCTTTGAGGTTTTTGGAAGAAATACGCTTTTTATTTACCTCTTGTCCGAAATCTTCGTTATCAGCCTGTTTGAAATCAAAATGAAAGGAACAAGTGCATACAATTGGATAGCGGATACTATTTTCATTGCTATTGCAGGAGACTACACGGGATCCTTATTGTTCGCCCTTTGGGTTATGTTGACTTGCTGGTTGGTAGGTTATTTTATGGACAAGAAGGGCATTTATATAAAGGTTTAATTTTTTGAATCGCAACGAGCCAAAAAACCTAATTATTTATACTTGTTTTTGAGCCAAACTTTTTGAAATTCCCGCTTTAGGATCAGAAACGCCATTTGCCCCGAAACCTCAACCGCATCGGTAACCTCTATATGTTGAAATTCCCTTTCCGGAATATCTATGATATAAAGAACGTTTAGATATTCAGAAAACCGTTCCATCATCAAGAAATAGATTTTCTCGACAAGAACCTTGATCAGTTCATCACTTTTGATATCACTAGTTATATTCAAGGGATTATTGGCCAAGGCAAAATCCTTTTCCAGTTGCAACACCAAACGGTCATACAATTCTTGATTTCCGGATAATTCCAATAACTGCCTGCTATTCTGAACTTGGTACTCCATATAAGGATTTAAATCTTGGAGTTACTGCTTATAGACAACCCCTTCCTTCATCACGAAAGTAACTTCTTCCAATGTGTCCACATGTTGCAATGGATTTTCATCTACGGCCACAATATCCGCTATAAAACCTTCCTTTATCTGCCCCAAATTATCCATCCCCAAAAGATTGGCATTGGTGATGGTTGCCGATTGCAACGTTTCAAGTATAGGCATCCCTGCTCGGTGCATATACCCAAATTCCTTACCATTTTCCCCATGGGGCGAAACCCCTGAATCCGTTCCAAAGGCAATGGGAACCCCTTTTTTATAGGCCTTGGCAAAGGTTTTCTCTGAATAGGGCCCAATCTCCAACGCCTTCTTGGCGACTACAGGGGGAAAATAGCCCGGTATTTTAGCCAAGCGTGCCGCTTCCTGACCTGCAGAAATCGTGGGAACCAAATAGGCATTATATTGAATCATAAGGTCCATGGTTTCTTCGGACATCAACGTTCCGTGCTCAATGGTCTTAATTCCCCCTTTTATGGCCCGCTGCATCCCCTCATCACCATGTGCGTGGGCGGCGGTCAACATTCCATAGTCTTTGGCCGTATCCGTAATCGCCTTTATTTCCTCTATGGTAAATTGTGGATTTTGTCCATTTTTTGCCACACTTAGTACACCTCCCGTGGCGGTAATCTTGATAACGTCAGCTCCGTTTTTGTAGCGTTGGCGAACCGCCTTTCTGCCGTCTTCCGGCGAGTTTACAACTCCCTCCTTGGGTCCCGGGTCCCCCATGAGGTCATCCCTGGTTCCGTTGGTGGGATCCGCATGGCCCCCTGTAGTTGCAATCGCTTTACCTGCGGTAAATATTCTTGGCCCTATAATGGTACCTTTATTGACTGCATTTCTGAGGACAATGTTCACGCCCGAACCTCCCAAATCACGTACGGTGGTAAATCCGGCCATCAAGGTTTTCTTAGCGTAAATCGTAGATTGAAAGGCTACGTCCGCTTCATTTTTGGTAAATCGCTCCAAATATCTGGATGGACTTGATTCACTTTCAATATGAACGTGCATATCGATAAATCCGGGTAGGACGGTCTTTGATTTTAAATCCACTACCTTATCGGCATTGGTGCCTGAAACAAAGCCATTTCGGATGCTTTTTATCAATCCGTCGGAAACAACAATAGTCCTTTCTTCAAGCAGCTTGCCAGATGCAACATCCAATATATTTCCACATTGGAGATAGGTGTCCTGGGCGCTTAAAAATGCAGTGCCCAAAAAAAGTAAAATGAATGGCAGGTTTTTCATACGGAAGAGATTCTAAATTAAATAAGGGGAAATATAGCCATATTTCCCCTTATTCACATTCATATCCTATGAAATCATTTTCTGATTTTTTGTTCCCAATCCCAGGCGGATTTCATGGCCTCATCCAAGGAATATTGTGATTTCCAGCCTAGGATGGTATTGGCCTTTGTCGTGTCCGCATAGGCCGTAGTAATATCGCCAGGCCTACGACCAACGATTTTATAGTTCAATTTTTTGCCAGAAACCCTTTCAAAACTGCCGATGACCTCTAGAACGGAACTTCCTTTCCCAGTACCCACATTAAAAACCTCATAATTTTCAATGTTCTTGGAAGCCAATAAGCGTTCCAAGGCAACCACATGGGCCTTTGCCAAATCCACCACATATATATAATCTCGAATACAGGTGCCGTCCTCCGTGGGATAATCATCCCCAAATACGGAAAGTTCCTTTCTAAGGCCTATGCCGGTTTGGGTTATAAAAGGGACCAAATTTTGTGGCACCCCAATGGGCAATTCCCCGATCTGTACACTGGGATGCGCTCCCATGGGGTTGAAATAGCGAAGTGCTATAGCGTTTAAAGTAGGTGTAACCTTGCAGGTATCCCTTATGATCTCCTCACCCATTTGTTTCGTATTTCCATAGGGGGATTCTGCCTCCTTTACCGGAGCATTTTCGGAAATGGGCATTTTATCAGCTTGGCCATACACAGTACATGAAGAACTAAAAATAAAACTGGCCTTGTTCTTTTTACTGAGCTCTTTCAAGATATACACAAGGGTGCCAATATTATTTTCATAATACAGCAAAGGCTTCTCCACGCTTTCCCCTACGGCCTTGGAAGCCGCAAAGTGTATCACACCTTCTATATCCTGATTTCTTTGAAAAAAGTCTTCAACCTTGTACCTGTCCTTTAAATCCAACTTTTCAAAAATTGGTTTTATTCCGGTTATTTTTTCTATACCATCAAGTACCTTTTCATCGGCATTGGAACAATCGTCTATGATTATAACCTCAAATCCTTTGTCTTGAAGCTCTACTACCGTATGGGAACCTATAAAACCGAGTCCGCCAGTTACTAATATTTTCATTTCGATTATTTTGTCAAGCTTTAAAACTATTACTTATTGAGCTTAAGAATTCATAAACTCGATGACCTTATCAGTAATAAAGGCGATTTGTTCATCGTCAAGTTCAGTATGCATCGGCAGGGAAATAACTTCTTCCACCAATTGGTTTGTCACCTTAAAATCCGCTTCCTTATATCGTTCATCCAAATAGGCTTTTTGTCGGTGTAACGGAATGGGGTAATAGATTCCGCATGGAATAATGTTTTCCGCCAAAAACCTGACCAGACCATCCCGCTTACCACTGGTAATTCGTAAAGTGTACTGATGGAATACATGACAATCACAGGTATCACAAATACCCTCACAAGAATTGACCGTTTTTGGGAGTATAATGTCTTTCTGATTTTTTAAGGCCGCATTGTATTTCTTGGCCGCCGCCCTGCGGGCATCACAATATCCGTTCAATTTTGGGAGTTTTGCCCTTAAAACTGCCGCCTGAATGGAATCCAACCTGGAATTTACACCGATTACGTCGTGGTGGTATCTTTCGTACATCCCATGGTTTACAATGCCCCTAAGGGTATGGGCCAAATCGTCATCATTGGTAAAAATGGCACCTCCGTCCCCGTAGCAGCCCAGATTTTTTGATGGAAAAAAGGAAGTGGCTCCCACATGCCCTATGGTACCCGCCATTTTCTTTGTTCCGTTTGCCGACAAATATTTTGCTCCAATAGCCTGGGCATTGTCTTCAATTACATACAGATTATGCTTATTGGCCAAAGCCATAATAGCATCCATATTGGCACATTGGCCAAAAAGATGAACAGGGACAATAGCTTTTGTTTTTGGGGTAATTGCCTTCTCAACGGCATCAATATCAATATTAAAGGTATCCTTATCAACGTCAACCAATACGGGCGTAAGTTGCAATAAGGCTATCACCTCCACTGTGGCCGCGAATGTAAAGTCGGCGGTGATGACTTCATCCCCTGGTTTCAAACCAAGCCCCATCATAGCAATTTGCAAAGCATCGGTACCATTCGCACATGGGATTACATGTTTTACGCCAAGATATGACTCCAACTCCTTTTGAAAGGCATGTACTTCAGGCCCATTTATAAAAGAGGTGGATTCCAATATTTGGAAAATTGAGGCATTGACTTGTTCCTTTATTTCCTGATACTGACCGCCCAGGTCAACCATCTGTATTTTTTTCATTTTACGGTATTAGATGAAGTAGCGCAAAAATACGAAACGTCCCATAATGATTTTCTTGAAAGAACCGTAATTTAGTCGCAAACAAATCAATTTGCGCTACATCTATTCCTTTGTTGTTTCTATAACCTGGCAAATCCTAAAAATACTAGGGTTTGCCAACCCCAAGATTTCAAAATTTGTCAAAGGACGAAATATGGTCCTTGAAACCATAAGAAATGATATTTCCAAAAGCGATCGTGTTATCTGGATTCACGCCGCATCCTTGGGAGAATATGAACAAGGATTGCCCATTTTGGAGCAATTGAAATTAGAGTACCCCAACCGTAAAGTCTTGCTGACCTTTTTTTCACCTTCCGGATATGAGGTTAAAAAGAATTCCTCGCCTGCCGATATCATCACATACTTGCCTTTTGACATTCCGGGGAAAGTAAACTCCTTTTTGGATGCCGTTAGACCCGATATGGCAATTTTTATCAAATACGAGATTTGGCCTAACTATCTTTTTGAATTGCATAAAAGGGCCATCCCTACGATCCTGATTTCAGCTAGGTTCAGTTCCAAAAAAATCTATTTTAAAAATTATGGAGGTTTTATGAGAAAAGCTCTCCGCAGCTTCTCTTACCTATACGTCCAGGATAAACCATCCAAGGAACTACTTCACAAAATTGGAATAAAAAAGGTAAGTATCGCTGGGGATACACGTCTTGATAGAGTTGCGGAAATTCTAAAAAGAGACAACACCCTAGACGCAATCAGCTCTTTTTGCGAAGGGAAGAAGTGCCTTGTAGCGGGAAGCACCTGGCCAGAGGACGAGCGGATACTCACAAACTATATTAATCACGCACCCAATGACCAAAAGTTCATCATTGCCCCCCATATTATAAAGGACAGCCATATTCAAAGTCTTTGCCAGTCCATTGAGAAAAAGACCGTTCTATATTCTAAAATTTCACCGGTACTTGAAAATGATATTCAGGTGCTCATCGTTGACACTATTGGGCTATTGACCAAAATATACAGTTATGCCTCCATAGCGTATGTGGGTGGCGGATTTGCCACAGGCCTTCATAATACCCTGGAACCTGCTGTTTTTGGAATTCCCGTTGTAATAGGTCCAAAATATCAAGGTTTTCTTGAAGCAGAACAACTGGTCCAATTGGGAGGTATACTTCCAATACAAGATAAAGAGGGGTTTAATAGTGGTATCAATAGATTATTTAAGGACCCCCAAGAACGAAAGAGCATCGGAGAAATCAATTCACAATATATCTTAAATAACAAAGGGGCAAGCGTCCAAATCATGGCAGGGATACGTACATTATTAAAGTAATCAATGCCTGAAAAAGATGAAAAACCCAAAAATCATCTATTCCTTACTACTTGCCATTACCCTTTCTTCTTGTTGGGATTCATTTGTAAATACCAGGGAAAACAAAAATGAAGAAACCCAAAAGAAAATGGACTCCATCAAAATAAATTCCGACTCATTGACACGTCCCCTTAAAAAACAAAATAGGCCCAAGGGAAACAAAGCTTTGGACACTTTAAAGCCCGGAATAGCATTGGCAGCTTTTACAGTAAAGGAAATAAACTGAAGTTCGCTGCACGTAAAATTTCAGTTTTTAACAGAGGATTTTTCTCTCTTGGTCGAATTAACCACTTGTTTTTCAGAATCTTTATCTCAAAATCGGTATATTGTAGTAAACTTCCCCTGAGCTAGAACTGGAGGAATTGAAAATAAACTTTAATTTTTACTGCTACCAAGGGTTGGTGTATATCAATCCCTATTATCGAGTAAACAACACTATTAGGATTATGGAACAGGAACTTTCTTTTGGAGTGAAACTCCTCAATGGATTTTTAAAACTTATGATTGCTTGCCTAATTGGTATATTGGTCGCAATCCCCATTGCATTGATTTTGGATTGGTTAGGTATTATCGATTAGTATAAACAGATAGAATAGATTTAGGATGTGTGACTAAGGGTGCACATCCTTTTTTTTGGTTTAAAAAAATCGACCAATAGTTCACTTTTATCGATATAAAGTAACAAACCAAAATTAACGGACTACAAAATTAGGCCCGTATACCACGCTAAAGCCCCCCTACACAACAACGGCTACAATTAAAAGGTAGATTTCACGTACTTTATAATAAATAACTTTAAAGTAGGTAATGTTATGAACCATTTATCATTTAAAACCGGGGTTGACGCGTACTTGTCAGTTCTGATTATCGCAATGAACGCCTTTTTGGCAGTAGTTGCCGTAGGATCCTTATTGGCCTTGTTTGGCTTAATTTAAACCTTCTAAATTTCCAATTATAGATTAAAATCTACGATTTGTAAAAAACCCTCCAATTTGGAGGGTTTTTTTTTGGCTTCCCATTAAACCCCACTTGAACTATCCCAATACTCTATAGCCTAAACCAAAACCAATATTCTGATTATAAGTAAGTTGTGGTAACAGTTACAAATAAGAATATTAAATGCCTTTACATACATAGCTATTGACAAGTTTATTTTATAATTTAGTTTACCCCTAAGGTTGATAATGACGGTTTGAAAAAAAACTCCAAAATATTTGTTATTGTTTTTATTGCGATTCACGCATTTGCTTTTTCCCAAAAACAAAAAAAAGACAGTATTGCCGGATACTTTACTCGAATTGAAAAATTGGTTTCAGAAACTAAAAATCAAAACAAATATGATGAAATCAATAAATTGACCTCTATGAAGGATAACGCTTTTGGCAGAGAAAAAGCAGATATCCTACTTCAATTATGTCATCTATATAAATATAGAAATATTGACATAGCCAAAAACTACAATAAAGAAGCATTGGCCATATCTGAGGATCTCGATTATCAAAATGGTGTCTACAGGGCCAAATATAATTTGGCCTATCTCATGTTCATCCAAGGTGATTTCAATCGTTCTATGGAAGTCATTAAGGGTCTGGAAAAGGCAATAAATTACAAGCAATACCCAGAAACCTACGCGGAATTTGAAACCATAAAATCCGATATATACACGGAAAAGGGGGAATATGACAAAGCACTGGAAACAGGTCTCAAACTTTTGGACATTGCAGAAAACACCAATAATGAATTCATATTATCAAAGGCACACGCCGCTTTATCCCATTATTACCTTCGACTGGAAAATTATCAAAAAGCCCTGGAGCATTGTCTAAAGGGTTTGGATTTCATTATTAAACAAAAGGACAACCACTATATTTTTCAAAAAGTGGATGAAATAGCAAGGATGTCCGCAAAACTGGGAGACAAAGAAGCCGCCTTAAGAGCATACGATTTCTACTTAAAATTGGAAAAAGAACTATACTCCCCTGGTAGTTATATACAAAGCGTTGTGTATATGAACATGGCAGACATCTATCTTTCCAATGGCGAGTTCGAACGTTCCAAAAACTATTTGGACCAATCAATAAGCATGATAATGGCCAACAACTATTGGTTTCGGCTACCAAGGGCTCTTTTAATTCAAGCCGAACTTTATCTAAAGACCAGAGATACCTTAAACGCTATTTTAACCTATGAAAAAAGTATAGATGCTGCCGAAAATATCAACGCTTTTGACGTAATAAAATCCAACAGTCTAATTCTAATGGATCTTTATGACAAAGTAGGTAGGCCGGATAAAGTCAGTGAAAACAGGACCATGTACGACGCTATTAAAGACTCACTGTTCAACAATGAGAAAGAGCAACGCATAGTTATCCTAGAGGCCCGAAGAAAGATAAAAGAGGCCGGATTAAAACAGCAAGCATTGGAGTTAGAGAATATATCTCAAAGAGCGAAACTAATGTCTATAATAACTGTTTTGGTCTCAATTCTTGTCATTGGCTTATTTATAGCAGTCGCTTATGTGAAATTTAAGGAAAAAAACAAGGTTATTTATAGGAGGACCATTGAAAATCTTGAGACACAATTAAAAGCAGAAAACAAAAATATTCCCATTAGACCCTTAAATGTCAAAACTGAAGACAAAATAAATAATACTTTAGACGATAATGTAAAGGATATAATATTAAAAAGGTTAAAAAAATTGGAAGAGGAACTCTTCTTTATTGATTCCAGTTGTAACCTACATCAGTTATCAGAAAAACTTAAAACCAATCCCAAATATCTATCACAAGTTATAAATATTGAAAAAGGCTCCAATTTTAATAATTATATAAACGAGCTTAGAATAAATTACTTATTGGCAAGATTGGTCCAGGATGAAGAATTTAGGAAAAGAAAACTAAGTTATATAGCCTCATCCATAGGATATAACAATCTAAATACCTTCAACGCAGCCTTCAAGAAAAGACAGGGAATCCTACCATCCTATTTTATTAAGCAATTAAATGAAGAAGCATCATAGAACATTATTTATAAAAATAGAAAAAGGTAGTAAGATGAACCTTTACTACCTTTTTTTTGAAATTAAATAAACTAACTCTAACAATTTTGTAGCCGTTACTACAGTAACAATTTACACTAAATATCAGTCACTTATGTTATAAATCGTGATTGATTTGGTAAAATTCATGAATTTTACAAAGTAAGAGTACCAATAAAATAATAGAGAAATTTTCTTATACTGACAAATAGATAATTAATTCACAATCAACTTAATGACCATAACTCCCAAATAATAATTCAGGTAAGAGGTATTACATAAATTTTTAAGAACTTGTTGCTTTGAATTGATTTCAAGCGTAATAAATAAATTTGATTTAGATTAAACCAATCAGTAAGCAAAAACAATTAAAAAGGACTTATTTGGGAGCCATTATATCAAACTACTTATATAATTTTAGTAAGCCAAGACAAGAAAAAAGGCTCGAAGAATAATTTCTTCGAGCCTTTACTATTGATTTAATAAACTACTTACTTATATACATTTGCTTAATACGCTGGATCTTGGGTCAACGTTGGTTGTCCATCCAAAGCAGAACGGTCAATGGCTTCCAATGGTATTGGGAAGTACTCATGCTTACCTGCTGTAAAGGAAAGACCTTGAAGATAAGACCTATGTTGAGACTCACTGGCTATATATGCATTCAATACCTGAGCTGATACGCCCCATCGTTGAAGGTCAAAAAACCTATGTCCTTCTAACGCGAATTCTAAACGTGATTCAAAACGTACAGCTTTCCTTGCCAATGCTTGGTCAGTCCAAGGAGTATCATAGGTAGCAATATCATAATTAGCGGCAGGTACTCCTTCTTCAATACTAAAATCATTTCTCTCTGCACCTTGAATTGCATTTGGAACAAATCCATCGGGATTTGCAGCCCTACTCCTTATTTCATTTACCAATTCCCTAGCTCTTTCCAAATTACCCAATTCCACTTCTGCCTCAGCAAGCCACAGGTAAATCATACCTAGTCTCATAATTCGGTAATTATTTGCAGATAGGTTACCCCAACCGCCTTGTCCAAATGCTTCCGGCTCAGCAACGTGCTTCATTGAGAAAAATGGGCCTGCATAAGACAAATCCCTTACGAAGTCGGTTTGGTAAATTTTGAATCCCTTGTATAGAATACCAGGCCTACCTACGGTATGATCCAATCTTGGGTCTAAAGTTGTAGTAACTACAGAAGATCCGTCTGCGTTCGTATCAGCAGAAACATCGGTAACATCAAAAGTATCCAATAAGGGCAAACCATTTTCAGTCTGATAAGCGTTGACCAAGTTTTGTGAAGCTTGATAAAAACCACAGCAACCCCATGGGTCCGTGTATGGGTGGGCAAGTCCAATACCCCTATTAGCGGCATCACCGGTAGCACTACTAATTGCATATTGAACTTCAAAAATAGATTCCGCGTTATTACGGGTTGCCACTAAAAAGTTATCTTGAAATTTATCCATCAATTCGAAAGGACCGTTGTTGATGATATCATCGAATACGGCCTTAGCTTCACCCATTTTAGCAGTATTTGCGTTGCCGCTTTGATCAAAACCCTGATAAATTTTAGCCTTACCTAAAAATGCTTTGGCTGCCCAACTGGTTGGTCTACCCACTTCACCTTGTGTCTCTGGCAGAACGGATGCAGCAGCTTCAAAATCAGCCTCTATAAATGGCCATATCTCCCTATCATTAGGAATTTTAGTACTTTCCAAATCATTTAGGACAAAGTTTTCATCACTAATGTAGACCGGCATACGCCACATTTTTCTTGCCTCGAAATGAAACAGTCCTCTTAAAAATCGAGCTTCCGCTATGATTTGCTCCCTTCTAGCATCCGAAATTCCATCCTCAACAAGGGCTAAGGTATTTATTACATTGTTCGCTGCGGCAACACCTTTGTACAATCCTCTCCATTTGTCACGAATATGCACATTAAAAGCCTGGAAATCATACGCTTCTATAAAAGACTGTTCTGGTTGATCACCAGCATCAGTTCCTTTAAGAGCATCATCAGAAGCGATATTAAATACCCAATTATGGATGTCGTTGTACCACGTTTGGCCGGTAAGCCCCCCGCCGGGCACCATGGTATACGCCGCAATTAGAAGACCTTCTACCCCGTCTGCGGTGGCTACATCGCCCTCACTAAAACGGCCCTCCGGTTCCCTATTTAAAAAATCGTCACTACAGCCAGTCACCAACATCAAGATGGCGAGTAAGGCCCCGAGTATAAAATTTCCCTTTTTCATAATACTTGTATCTAACATAATTTTTTTAATTTAAAGTTACATTAAGTCCTAAAAGAAAAGTTCTTGCAACAGGCATGAACCCTCCATCATAACCAATATCTATACTGTTCGGTGTTTGAATTTCAGGATTTAGACCAGAATATTTTGTCCAAGTAGCCAAGTTTTGACCTTGAATATAGACTGAAGCCCTGGATATTCCTGGAATAGCATCCAATATATTTTCGTTAAAATTATAACTCAACTGGACGTTCTTAATTCTAAAATAGCTTCCATCCTCAACGAAATATGACGAAGGCCTGCTACTTACTTGATCGTTGGCGTCCATTATTGGTACTGTAGCACCTGGATTTGCCGCTACCCAAGTACTAGGATCCGCCTGTGGATTAGTTGGCTGCCAGGCATCGTATAACGCCCTTGTGCTCCTATTCCCCTGGAAGGTATTGAAATCTGCGAAATATCTCACATAATTATAAATATCATTACCCTGTGAACCGTTTCCAAAGATGTTCAAGGCTAGATTTTTATAGGTAAGATCTATATTGATACCATATACAAAATCTGGATGTGGATTTCCAATAACCGTTCTATCGTCATCGTTGATAACCCCATCTCCATTAATATCAGCCACCTTCAACTTACCAGGAGCATTATATGACCCATATTCTGGCCAAGCATCAGCCTCAGCTTGTGATTGAAAGATACCAACGGTTTGAAAGCCAAAGAAAGAGGAAAGAGGAGAACCTGCCTGCGTTACTGTCAATGAAGGCACCCTTCTAGATCCACCCAAGAATCGTGTAGATGGGTTATCATCCAATTTGTCCACATTATTAGTATAGCGTGTAAAATTAGTATTGACACTATATCCAAAGTCTCCTTTATTATCACTAAATCCTAAATTAAATTCCACCCCTTTGTTGGTAATACCACCTACGTTAAAACGAGGGGCGTCAGCCTGTCCAGCTGTATAGGTTGGAGGAATTTGAAACAACATGTCCGTTGTAACCCTAGTATATGCATCAAGAGAGAAAGTCAATCTATTTTGTAACATATTCAAATCGATTCCCACGTTATTTGTAGTGGTCGTTTCCCACTTTGCATTGGGGTTACCAAAAGCCTGTGGAGCAAAACCTATGGCAGGCGAGGAAGGGTTACCATCAATTGGGTATCCACCTGTGACTATATTGGATTGAAAGGTAGTGAAGGCATTATAATCACCAATCTGTTGGTTACCCGTTTGCCCCCAACCATATCTTAACTTAAGATCATCGATCCAATCCACGTTTTCCATGAAGCTTTCATCAGAAACCCTCCATCCTAAACTGAATGCGGGAAATACAGCGCTTCTGGAGGCTGATTGAAACCTAGATGAGGAGTCATTCCTTAAAGTTACCTGTGCCAAATATTTGCCATTATAGTCATAGTCTATTCGACCAAACTGGGACCAAAGCGAATAATCCTGTTCAACAAAACCATAGTTGGTAGCAGTTGTTGCATTACCTAAATCCAAGTAGCTTAGAATATTGGTAGTTTCAAAGGCAAAACGCTGTCTTGAGGCACCAAATCTCTCTTCAAATTGTTGAATACTCTCAACACCTACGAAGGCTTTGAAATTATGTACCTCATTGAATGTTTTGGTATATTCCAAACTATTGGTCCACGTCCACTGATACTCATATTCCTCCCTAGCGGTAGAACTATTGATAAAGTTACCCTCTACGTACTCAGGCTGTGGCCTACCCAAATCCCTATTACGCTGGGCCCTAACATCGGCACCAAAACTGGTACGAATGCTTAAATTTGGTGTAATATCATAATTTGCGAAAACGTTACCTAAAAGACGTAACCTATAGGTCCTATCGTCTTGATCCCTTGCAAGAACCGCATAAGGGTTAAAGTTGTTACCTAAGTTAGCGCCCCTACTACCGGCAAAGTTGCCTGCAATATCATAGATGGGTAGCAATGGATGATGTTTGTAAGCCGCAGAAACCGCATTCTGCTCTTGATCATTTTGAAAGTTACCCTTTTGGTTATCAAATGAAGTCGTAAAGTTCTCCCCAATAGTCAATTTACCATCTAAAGCCTTAAACTCAGTATTGGCCCTTAGCGACACCCTATTATAGCTCGCAAATTTCACCAAATAGTCTTGCTCAAAGTATCCTAAAGTAAAGGCATATCTCGCATTTTCGGTTGCGCCGGAAGCAGATATATTATGCTGTTGAATAGGCGCAGAACGCGTAACGGCATCCCACCAATTGGTATCCGCAGAACGAGTAATGGCATAAATGTTGCCTTCCTCCAAAGCGTATAAACTTGGATCCGTACCGGGATCTCCCTCATTGGCACCACTAGGAAATACAAAATCAGGGATTGTAACTTCACCATTTGGACCAAAAGTATATTGTCCGTGACCTGGTGTTTTTCCAGCATAAAGGTCGGCTAAATAGAGATACTCTCCCAACTCCCTAGCATTTAGGGTTTCTGGATCCTTTTCTGGCGAACCAATACCATAGAAGGAATTATATGAAATGGTAGGCTTTCCTAATTTGCCCTTTTTAGTTGTAATGATGATAACACCATTTGCAGCTCTTGAACCATAAATGGAAGAAGCAGAGGCATCCTTAAGAATTTGAAGGGACTCTATGTCGTTAGGGTTCAAATTGGACTGCGCTTGAGTAGGAACACCATCAATAATGTAAAGAGGCGCATTGTTCCCAACCGTACCAAATCCACGAATACGAACCGTGGCCTCACCACCTGGACGGGCATCGTTTATAATGCTGACACCAGCTGCCCTACCCTGCAATTGCTGGGCAAAAGTGGTGGCCGGAACAGCCAAAAGCTCTTCCGTATCTACTACGGATACGGAACCTGTCAAGTCCTTTTTAGCTTGAGATCCATAACCCGTTACAACGACCTCGTCCAATTTACTGGCGTCCTCCTCCAGAGTCACATTAACGGATGACTGTCCATTAACAGGAACCTCAATAGTTTTATATCCAATGTAGCTAAACACCAAGGTAGCGTTGTCGTCTACATTATCCAACGTGTAATTACCGTCAAAATCCGTCTGGGTACCACTAGTGGTGCCCTTAATTAGAACACTGGCACCAGGCAAAGGTCCCGTTTGATCAGAAACTGTACCGGTCACTGTTTGGGCATTTGCCAATCCGAAACATAACAATGCCCCGACTAGAAAAAAACCCTTTAAGAATTTGCTCTTCATAAAAAATTTGGTTTAAGTTAATATTGATTGTTGTTAGTTAAAATGAATTAATTAAATAAAGGTGTGGAGCGAGTTAGCCATCTCCAAACAAAATGTATAAGTTTAAAATTTTCTTAAAATTACCTTAAGGGATTTAAATCCAAATATATTAATTACCAAAAGAACTATCAAATTCATGAATTTTTAGATTTTTTGGCTTTCAAGGCCCATATAATAATTGAGAAATTCGATTTTATTAAGTGTTCATAATACACCATGTTGTATTAAATATTTCTCAAAAATTAGTGAATATTTAATTAATATTCGCAAAATACTACAGAAAATAAAACCCAGAAATACAAGTCAAACTGAACTCATCCTGTTAAGTTTCTTTCTCTGCTTGTTAAAAAGAAAAATACTAAGTTCATAAAACGGTCATAATCTCATGAAGAATTTGGAGTTATATAGGTAAGTTATTAAAAGCTGAAAATACGATTAAATAGCCTTTTAAATAGCGATATCATCGAAGCTTTAAATATTCAAAAAAAAAATAGTTACTACTGAATTGAATCAATAATACTCCCACAGGTCAGCATCTGGTCTCCGTAATATGGATTTTTAATTTCCTTTTCCATACTTAGCCAAAATGCCCCTTTATTGTTATTTGCCATTGGGCATTTTTGAATATAGACCGGGTCATCCATTTTACCTATATTCATCATTATAGGAACCATATTCTCATTTAGTTCAATAAAAATACCCCCTTTGATATTTCAAATCTTGACTACTCGCTACTTTGCCTAATAATTCCTCAATTCTTGAAAAATGTAATTTCCCCATGTCATTGAGGTCGGCTTCATTTATAGAAACAAGGCTTTCCGATAAGTTTTTAGCATATTCAGACACTTGGTTTGCACTTCCAAGCACTAGGGCATTTTTAATACTGAAGTAGGATGGTAAGACAGATTTAAATTCCTTTTTAAAAGAATCTGGAAATACCATTTTCATATTTTCACTTTCACCGAATCTATTTTCCTTTTCTTGTTTTTGATTCATCATGGATTTTTTACCTTGTAGCTGTGCTGCCGCATCCACAGAAAAAGTTCCATTAGTGACCACCTCATACCCTTTTTGAAGACCTGAATTCACCACAAACATATCCCCGTTCCTATTTCCCAACTCAACTTCCCTTATCCTAAAAATAGGAGTATCCCCATTCACTTTTAAATAAACAACAGAACGTTCACCGGTCCACATTACTGCCGTAGCAGGAACCATAAGTGATTCAGAAACATCACCTCCCGTTCCTTTTGAACTTTGTATGCTTCCTTTAACGAACATTCCCGGTTTAAAAATACCTTCGCTATTATTTAAAGTAGCTCGTACCCCACGGTACGGGTACTTTCATTTAAAATGGGATCGATAAAAGTAATTGTAGCCTTAAACGACTTATTTGGATACGCAGTTGTTGTTAATGTTATTTTGTCACCTTTTTCCAATGAGGAAATTTGATTTTCATAAACATCAAACTCAACCCAAACGGAATTAAGATTCATCAATTTTAAGAGCGGCTCACCTTGTTTTACATAATCCCCCTCAGAAAACATTTTTTTTGAAACAGTTCCAGAAACATTTGCGTATATAGGGAAGTATTCCTTAACCTCCCCTGTTTTCTCGATGGTATTGATTTGGTCTTCGGTAAGTTTCCAAAGCTTCAATTTGTTTCTGACCGCCTTGTACAAAGCTGGTTGGGATTCCTTAAGCGACAATGAACTTAGTAACTCTTGCTGCGCAGCAACCAAGTCTGGCGCGTAAATAGTTGCCAAGAGCTGTCCCCGTTTTACGTCTTGACCTTCGTAAGATACATTCAAGCGCTCCAAACGACCATCAAAATAACTAGCCTGTACCAACTCTTCCTCTTCATTGACCCTTATACGTCCAGATAAGGAAATATCCGTCATTGAACCGTCTTCTTTACCCTCACCAATTACAGTAGTGCCAATATTGGCCAACGCCATGGCGTTTTTGGTCATTTTAATTTCGTTCATGGCCAGACCTTCTTCATCCATATTCGCCGGAATCAACTCCATTCCACAAATGGGGCAATCACCGGGTTCCGGTTGCATTATCTGTGGATGCATGGAGCAAGTCCACACTTGTTGGTCTTCGATTTTATGCTCATGCACTTCAACACTACTATTAGCTCTGTCATTGGGTTTTCCAAAAATCAACCAACCCAAAAATAGACCTGCTATACCTGACAACACTATATAAATTGCTTTTCTATTCATGACCATTAAATTTGATTTGTATCAAAATAATTTTTTTAAACTTTTTCTAATTGTGGGAGAACTGGTAAACCAGAGCAAAAACCCGCTAAGAACCGTTAAGAAACCTAACAAGGAAAAGGCCCTTAATACCGTAGTATTAAAATCATCCCGTCCTTGATAGTCCATGGTATGGGTCATCCAAAGAAAATCGAACCAGCGCCAATCCCTATGTCGTAACGTCTGAAAAGCTCCATCTTTGACCGACACATAAGCTATTATATTTTCCGCATTGTCATATGAAATTGCATAGGCGGGCAAAGGCTTACCTCTGTATTCACTATGGTTCCCAACTTTTGTTAACCTAGAGACTCCCGATACTTTTAAATCAGGACGCATATTTACCGCTGCAATTTTCAACGCTTCCTCCTCGGTAATTTGCGGTTTCAAATCACCTGTTCTGGCATTATACAACTGCTTATTGTTTATCCAATAGTAAGGTTCTCCACCAATGTCCCTGAGTGCTACGGAGGATATTGGTTTTTCTGGTTCAATATCAGAAAGACCTATTAAATCCGTAAAAGATGCTTCATTTTTGGATTGAATTCGAAAATGGTCCCCATGGATTTCTTCAATATCGGTCCAACTAAAATAAAGTCCGCTAATAGTCCATAGGAGAAACTGTATACCCAAAAAAATACCCAAATACCTGTGGGCCTTTCTAATTTTGATGGCGGTTTTTCTTTTTACCATATGTTAATCCAATTTTTTACTTCTCAACCTTAAGGCATTCCCTATCACGGATACCGAACTGAAACTCATAGCCAAAGCGGCAATCATTGGAGACAATAATATTCAAAAAATGGCATAAAGCACCCCTGCCGCCACTGGTATGCCAACTGTATTATATATCAAAGCAAAGAAGAGATTTTCCTTTATATTTCTCATCACACTATTACTAAGTTTGTGGGCTTTTATAATACCGTTTAAATCCCCCTTTACCAACGTTATCATAGCACTTTCAATAGCTACATCCGTACCTGTTCCCATCGCAATGCCCACATCGCTTTTGGCCAGTGCGGGCGCATCGTTTATTCCATCACCGGCCATGGCCACTACCTTTCCTTCCTTTTGAAGTTTAGCAACCTCATTTAGTTTATCCTCTGGCAACATGCCTGCTTTAAAATCCCCCAAATTTAACTTTGCGGCAACCGCCTTTGCCGTATTACGGTTATCTCCTGTCAACATGACTACCTCAATCCCCTTTTTCTGAAGTTTCTGTATTGCCTTTGCGCTAGTTTCCTTGATTTTATCACCAATCACTATAAAACCTACTACCTTCAGGTTTACAGACAAAAAGGATACAGTTTTTCCCTGAATCTGGTGTTTTTCAGCCTTTTCCATCATATTTGCTTTCAGTTCGGCTTTTGCATGTTCCATCATTTTGGCATTTCCCAAACTCAATTTTTTACCTATCAAGGAACCTTCCACACCCTTTCCGGTTACCGCATTAAAGTTCTCTATCTTTCCAATTTCCACATTTTTTTCCTTAGCATACTTTATAGTAGCCTCCGCCAAAGGATGTTCACTGGAACTATTTAAGGCGGCAATATATCCCAGCACTT
The DNA here is from genome assembly GCF_002742265.1 of Maribacter sp. 4G9. Classification (GTDB taxonomy): domain Bacteria; phylum Bacteroidota; class Bacteroidia; order Flavobacteriales; family Flavobacteriaceae; genus Maribacter. Next base: position 18,457 of record NZ_MDGL01000144.1, on the reverse strand, counting down.
CATAATCATCAAGGTCATTACTAAATGTCCCAACCATCTCTACCGTTGGCTTCCCTTCCGTTATCGTTCCCGTTTTATCCACTATAAGTACATTGACCTTGTTCATTTTTTCAAGGGCTTCGGCATTTCTTACAAGCACACCATGCTGTGCCCCCTTCCCTACGCCTACCATTACCGACATAGGAGTAGCCAACCCAAGAGCGCATGGACAAGCAATAATCAAAACTGCAATGGCATTGACCAATGCATATACATAGGCAGGTTCTGGACCCCAAAGGACCCATACGATAAAAGTGATTATTGAAACAATTATAACTATGGGAACAAAGTAACTCGAAATCCTATCCGCTAAATTTTGGATGGGTGCCCGGCTTCGACTGGCCTCATTTACCATGTTAATAATTTGCGAGAGTAAGGTATCGGAACCCACTTTGTCCGCCTTCATTAAAAAAGATTGGTTACCGTTTATGGTACCACTGCTAACTTTATCGTTTAACGATTTTTGAACGGGAAGTGGCTCCCCTGTTATCATAGCTTCGTCCACCGACGTTTCTCCTTCGATTATCCTACCATCAACCGGAATCTTCTCTCCGGGTTTTACCTTTAGGATATCATTGATTTCAATCTGGTCGATGGCTACCTGTATTTCCTTACCATCCACAATCTTTATTGCTTTGTTCGGCGCCAGTTTTAAAAGCTCCTTCACTGCCGAATTTGTTTTGCTATGGGCACGAGCTTCCAGAACCTGACCCATGAGCACGAGGCTCAATATAACCGTGGCCGATTCAAAATATACATGTACGGCACCTGATTCCGTTTTAAACTGAGCCGGGAAAAAGTCAGGAAACAATAATCCAAACACACTGAAGAGCCAGGCTACCCCGGCACCGATGCCTATCAATGTGAACATATTAAGGTTCCAAGTCTTAATACTGCGATAGGCACGTTGAAAAAACATCCAAGTTGCATAAAATACGACGGGTATGGAAAGGGCCAGCTGAACCCAGTTCCACCATTTTTGCTCCATGATACCATATAAGGGCTTACCAGGTATCATATCGCTCATGGCGATCAGGAAAATGGGCAATGTGAATCCTAAAGCCAACCAAAATTTCTTTAGCAACTTTTTATAGTTATTCTCCTCAGCAGAAAGGTCAGGTTCTTTGGGCACTAAATCCATTCCACAAATAGGACATGAGCCCGGTGCATCCTCGATTACATCTGGATGCATAGGACAAGTCCATTCTCCATTTTGGGAAGCGGTACGTTGTTCTTCTACTAAGTCCATGCCACATACCGGGCAATCGCCAGGTTTATCATACGTTTTATTTCCTTCACAATGCATGGGACAATAAAAAGTTCCCGTACCTTTTTCATTTGGTTTCTGCTTTTTGGATGGCATAGGATTCTCACCAAACTCGTGAATTTGATAGCCCCCCCCGTCCTTTACAAGGGCTTCCATAAACTGGTCAATGGGGATATGGGATTCCATATCAATGGTTGCCTCACCATTCTCCAAATCAACGGATACATTGGTCACACCCTCAACATAGGATAGTGTCTTTTCTACATGGTTTTTGCAGCCATTGCAACTCATTCCCGTTATTTTATACCTGTGCTTCATATTCATGTTGCAAAAAATTTAACCATAAGTCCTCCTATTAACCATACATAGCAGACATAAGCCGCATATTTCAAAACAAATTCCAAATTTTTACTTTTAGGGGCCATTTCGCTCATGGAATGCTCCACGTCTTTTTTCTTGAAAAATCCCAAATAAATTAAGTACCCTGAAACAGTAAGGAAAATACTGTTCAAAAAGAATGTGTAGTCCATCTTAAAATAAGCACTATCCTGAATCTTAACCTGGGAAGGGTCCGGTAAAACATTCAAAAAGTCAAAACTGTAATGCAGTGCCAACGAAGCACCTATCAATGCCGTAAACAGTAAAAAAAGGATGAAAAAGGACATTTTCCAACCGTAATACTTTGCATTTATTCGAAGTACGGGAAAGACTACCAAGTCACTGAAAATAAAGGCCATTACCCCGGCAAAACTAACCCCCTTTCCAAAAAGTAAGGCAGCCAATGGTATATTTCCCATAGAACCGATAAACGTTAGAAATGCCGCGACCGGTCCCACAATTATATGTTCCAAAATTTCAAAAAATGAGAAATCGGTACTGCCTTGTCCACTTTTAATGAACAAGGTTTGAAAAAAAGCATCGGGAACAAATGCGGCCACAATGCCAGCTATGGTAAAACCGACTGTAACATCTTTCCAGACCATCTGCCATTCCATTTTATATTTTTTACCGACCCTCGCCCAACTATCTTCCTTTCTAATCTGTTTTTTCCAATCCTTTGAATCGTCCAATGAACCGCCATCATCCTTACTCTCCAGATTTTTACGTGCGGCATCGATAAGTTTTTTAGGGTTGATTATCCTAATAAGAATCCAGCAAATACCTATCAATAATAACCCTCCAATATATTCACCAACCACAAACTGCCATCCCAAGAAAATGGAAATGATAATTCCTAGTTCAATGACCAAGTTTGTAGAAGCTAATAAAAAAGCAATTGAGGACACAAAACTTGCTCCTTTTTTAAATAGTGATTTTGCACTTGCCAAAGCCGCGAAACTACAGGAACTACTAATAAAGCCAAAGAATGTACCCAACAGCACACTATTGGACTCATCTTTCCCCATGGTTTTCTGCATACGCTTTTCGGTTACGAAAATCTGTATCATACTACTTATGACATAACCCAAAATGAAAGCCCAAAGTGCCATCCAGAAAAATCCGGTAGTCGTATAAGCCGCTTCACCCCACTGTTTAAAAAAGTTGCTCATAATATTTCGTTACTGTATGGTTTCGGTCACCTTTCCACAGGTAAGCATCTTATCCCCATAATATGGGTTTCTTATTTCCGATGCATCTGAAATCCAATATCCTCCCTTGCCTTCAAAGGCCATAGGACAAAATTGCTTATAGATTTCGCCGCCTTCAATGGAACCTTTAAAAATAGGCTCTACCTTTTCCGTAAGCTGGGAAAATTGTTCACGTTGTTTTTCAACATCTCCTGCTTTGGAAATTTCATCCGCCAAAGTGCTTATTTCAGTAAAACTCTCACCTACAGCTGCTTTCATTTCTTCAGCGGCCACTTTGGCCTTATCCGGAGCAGTTTCTACCAAAGCTACCCTCAATTTTTGATACTCTTTAAATAATGCATAGGTACTTTCATCATCGAAAGATGCCGCTGCCATATCCTTTGATTGTTTTTCTATAGCGGGTTCTTGATTTGAAGGTTCAGCAACTTTCTTTTCTTCCTTGCAGGCAAGTGATAACATTAAAATCATTGTCATTAGGGCAATTGTTACTTTTTTCATAGTTGTTGTTATTGAATTAAATAGTTAATTATTACACTTTGTTCGTAATACGATTTTATAGCTTCCAATTGATTTACCTGAAACTTGAGCTGTAATTCCTGAATATCCAGCACATCATTAAAATCAATGGTTCCTGTTTCGTAATTTTTCGTAAGTATTTCCTCTGCGTCCTTTGCCTGTTCCAAGTTCTTACTCGAGGTATTGTATGCAATCCTTGCTTGATTTCTTTGGGAAATAGCCTTTGCCAAAGTAGTTTCCAACACGTTTAACCGTTGCTGTTTTTGAGATTGAAGTTCTTTTTGGCGAAGTTCATTTTGTTTGGATACCGATTTAAAGGATGTATTGAACAATGGAATGGACAGGGAAACCATTGGCATGACAATATCCTTTCCATTGTCGCTGAAATCCATGTTTGGCCTTTCGGAAACGGCGACATAATCCACGCCAACCCCAAAACTCGGGGCACTTTGTTTCTGATTTAATAGTTCCGATTGTGTGACCGACTCATACAATCTGTCGTACCGCAAAAGTTCAGGATTCAATTCCAAGTTTTGACTCTCATACATAGCGTCTTCCAAGGGTATATCGAGTTGCGATACTACATATACCGATAGACTTTGTTCCTGGTTTCTTAGTCCATTGAAGTTAGCCCTTTCCGCCAAGGCCTTTTGCTCCAAAACCTCAATTTGTTGCTGTAATTCATTCTGGCGAATTTGCAAACGCAGCACATCTACGGCCGAAGCCCTCCCTACCTCAACGGATGTCAAGGCCAATTGTTCATAAGTGTCCAACAATTGCATGTTTTCTTTCAAAACTGTTTGTTTCGCATTTAAAACATAGAGTTCATAATAGGATTGAGCTACCGATAATGCCAACTTTCTTTTAACTATGGCCAAATCCAAATAATCCGCTTCTGCAAGGGAGTTTGCATAGCTTTCCCTAGCCGTAATCGTTCCAAACCAAGGCAACATCTGCGCCACGGAAAGACGGGTACGCTGTGCCCCGGTACGGGTTTCCGGCTCACTTACGAAATAACCGGCGCTAATAGATGTGTTGGGCAAGCTCCTAGCTTCCCCCACCTTTTCCTTGGAAATGTTATATTGTAGCTCGTAAGCCTGTATTTCTGGATTATTCGCTTCTGCCTCTTCCAAATAGGATTCCAGACTTTGCGCACCTAAATAGTTAAAAACGAAAAGTGAAAAGTGAAATGCAATTACAACTCTTATGGTATTTGATAGTCTCATGTCAATTTCCTTTAGAAGTTTTAATTGTACTTACCAACATTGCAACCAATTCCTTGTTTGTTTTAGAATACTCATCAAATATTTTCTTGTCTATATAATCAGTATCTTTTAACAAATCCAGCCAATAAAGAGTTTCATTGGCTTCTTTAAGCGCGATACTCATTTTATTTATAAAATCTTTCCTGCTTTGCGCGAATTCTGCCTCCCTAATGAGGGCTCCTATAGCGGTACCACTTCTGAGCAGTTGTTTACCCAAACTATATTCCTTTTTTTCGTATTGGAGATATTGGTACAAACGAACGATTAAAATCGCAAACCCATAGCTTTTATCCCTTAGTATACTCTTACCCATACTGTATCAATAATTGTATAATTATCATATTTTCACTTTTCACTTTTCACTTTAAGCTTTTCGCTTTCAACTTAATCTCCGCTCTCCATGCAAATAGGACAGGTACCAGAAAATAGGAGGTTATATCTATTACCATTCCCCCAAAAATGGGTATAGCCATGGGAATCATAATATCGCTTCCCTTGCCAGTAGAGGTCATGACGGGCAACAAAGCCAAAATAGTGGTGACCGTGGTCATTAAACAAGGTCTGATTCGTTTGTTGGCCGCCTCCAAAGCTGCCGAGCGAATCTCCTTTACATTGCCGGGATTTTCCCTATCAAAAGTCTGAGTCAAGTAGGTAGCCATTACCACCCCATCATCCGTGGCAATTCCGAATAGGGCAATGAAACCGACCCAAACGGCAACGCTCAAATTGATGGTCTTCATATTAAATAAATCCCGAAGGTTTTCACCAAACAGGCTAAAATTCAAGAACCAATCCTGTCCGTAAAGCCAAATCATGATAAATCCACCGGCAAAAGCTACGACAATACCGGTATACACCATTAAAGATGTGGTGACCGACCTAAATTGAAAGTACAGTATTAGAAATATAACCAACAAGGCCAAGGGAACTACAAAGGACAAGGTCTTTTCCGCCCTTAATTGGTTTTCGTAAGTACCCGTAAACCTATAGCTTATACCGTTAGGCACTGTTAGTTCTCCATTATCTATTTTTTCCTGTATTAAAGCCTGGGCATTTTCAACGACATCCACTTCAGCAAACCCGTCCAGCTTATCGAACAGTACATAACCTACCAAAAAAGTATCTTCACTTTTAATGACCTGAGGTCCTTTTTCATATCGAATGTCCACCAATTCACCAAGGGGTACCGGACTTCCATTTTCTACGGGAACATAAATATTTTTTAGGTCGGTCGGATTATCCCTAAGCTCTCGAGGATACCTGACCCTAACTGCATATCTTTCTCTACCCTCTACCGTTTGTGTCAAGGGCATCCCGCCAACTGCGACTTCCAGGATATTCTGAACATCCATTATTGAAATACCATAGCGTGCCAATTGTTCCCTTTTAATATTGATAAGCAAATAGGGCTTACCAATGATTCGGTCCGCGAATACCGCTTGTTCCTTCACCCCTTCGGCCTCCTTAAGGATATCTTCCAACTGCAGACCAAAACTTTCAATTTGTTGCAAATCCTGTCCTTTGACCTTAATACCCATGGGTGCACGCATGCCGGTCTGTAGCATGACCAACCTAGTTTCTATGGGCTGAAGTTTAGGTGCCGAGGTTACACCGGGCAATCTAGTTGCGGAGACAATTGTATTCCATATATCGTCCGGAGTATTAATTTCCGGTCTCCAGTTTCTAAAATAATCCCCATTGCTAGCTTCAATCAAATCCTCCCTGGATACCGTTTCAGCCAGTTGGTCAGCATCATACATGCCGTTATTGTCGATAGGATTGTTCGGGTTAATATGAAGCTTTCCATTTTTCAAAACGAAAAGTCCGTCCATGTTTACTTTATACCTTTGCCTTTTACCCTCGGTATTTCGCATAAACTCCGACTTGTATTGAATGACGTTTTCGTACATGGAGAGTGGCGCGGGATCCAAAGCCGATTCGGTTCTACCTGCTTTTCCTACCACGGTCTCCACCTCGGGGATATTGGCCACGGCCATATCCAACTGTTGCAAAACACGTTTGTTCTCGGCTACACCTGCGTGCGGTAGGGAAGTAGGCATCAATAGGAATGTACCTTCGTTAAGCGATGGCATAAATTCCTTGCCCGTATTTCTCATGATCTATATTCCCAAGACCAATACCGTGGAAGGTATCATTATAAAAAGTCCTTTATTTTCAAGCCCCACTTTAAGATTTTGGAATAGTATGTTTTGAATAAAGAGAAAATTCCCAATAGACCGAAGCAGATAATCGCAACAAAAATGAAATTTATGACCAATCCCCGATCAAAGCCCAAAGGCCTCCAATATTCCGCAAGGAGAATAACAATAACCAAAACGGAAATGCCAATGTTTGCTAATTTTTTAGAAACCGATACCTGATATTGATTTATGGCAAACCTAAAATTCTCTAAAGCCTTAAAACCAAACCACAATCCTAAGAAGCCGAAGGCGACCAAGGCCAAACCCAACCAAAAACCAAAAATGATGGCCAAAACCCCAGAAACTATAAGAGCATAGTCCCAAACTTTGCGTAATGGCAATTGTCTTTTAGATTTTTTAAAAAGGAATGCGGCAAAGGGAGGAATCAAAAACAAGGCGATTAGCAGAGAGGCGGACAAAGCCATGGTTTTGGTAAAGGCCAAGGGTCGAAACAATTTACCTTCCGCACCTATCATGGTAAAAACAGGGATAAAACTTATAATGGTCGTCAACACCGCTGTAAGGATAGCTCCCGAAACTTCTGAAGTCGCATTATAGACGATTTCATTCGTTGTGAGGTGACTCCCATCTTCCCGAATTCTTAGCTTTTCATCCTCCAAATGCCGTATCATATTTTCTGCCAATATGACTCCAACATCGACCATGGTCCCTATGGCAATGGCGATACCGGACAAGGCTACGATATTGGCATCCACGTGAAATAATTTCATGGTGATAAAAACCATAAGAATGGCCACGGGCAACAGTGCGGATATAAGTAGCGATGCCCTTAGGTTAAAAACCATAACGATGATTACCAAAATGGTAATGAGCACCTCCAAGGTCAGGGCTTCGTTTAAAGTACCCAAGGTTTCCTGAATCAGTTCCGTACGGTCATAGAAAGGCACAATGGTCAATTGCGAGGTACGTCCGTCAGCTAAAACTTTAGACGGCAGTCCGCCACTCAATTCCATAATCTTGTCCTTCACGTTTGTAATGACTTCCAAAGGATTGGCACCATATCTGGCTACAACAACACCGCCAACGACCTCTGCTCCCTCCTTGTCCAATATGCCCCGTCGGCTTGCGGGTCCTAAATGTACCTTGGCAATATCCTTGATACGAATGGATGTAAAGTCTTCAGATGCAACTACCGCATTTTCAATATCCGCTAGGGATTTTATATATCCCAGTCCCCGAATTAGATATTCGACCTGGTTCATTTCCAAAGTTTGGGCTCCTAAATCTTGATTGCTCTGCTTTACGGCCTTCACAACATCTGTAAGTCCAATACCATACTGTCGCATCAATTCCGGGTCAACATCCACTTGATATTCCTGAACATACCCACCAATGGAAGCCACTTCTGAAACCCCACCAGCAGCCGACAATCCATATTTTACATAGTAATCCTGTATGCTTCGTAGTTCCTGTAAATCCCATCCGCCGGTGACATTGCCTTCTTCGTCCCTACCTTCCAAGGTATACCAGAATATCTGTCCCAATCCGGTAGCATCCGGACCTAATGTAGGGGTTACCCCTTCCGGCAACAATCCATTTGGCAGCGAATTGAGCTTTTCCAGAATTCTACTGCGGGACCAATAGAACTCTACCTCTTCCTCAAAAATGATATAGATACTGGAAAACCCAAACATGGAAGAGCTGCGAACAGTTCTAACTCCGGGAATACCCAACAAGGAACTCGTTAAAGGGTAGGTAATCTGATCCTCTATATCCTGTGGAGAGCGACCTTCCCATTTCGTAAAAACAATCTGTTGATTTTCACCAATATCCGGAATAGCATCAACTGCAACCGGATCGGTTGGTAAAATTCCAATATTCCAATTGAACGGGGCGTTTACTATACCCCATCCTACAAATAGGAGGAGCATGAGAACCGCAATCAGTTTGTTTTCTATAAGGTATTTTATGCCTTTATTCAGCATATACTTTGATAATTAGACAGTTAAACATTTTCAAGTCTTGAAATAGTTTATAACAAAACATGCCTGGAAACCATTAGTTAACAGGGAAAAATTAAATGCCTAAAAATCAAATTAGGAAGGTCTGGTCTAGAACCTGGACATCCCTGATCAAGGGAGGAGGGGAATAATCCTTAAAATGTACTTTTTCTTGATGCCTGTTTTCAAATAAACAGGAATAAGTATATACGAAGGAGGTAATAAACAACTGTTTATCAAAAGACAATTGATAGAAGGAAATTTGTAAGTCGTCATGACCCGTAACAGCAAGTTCCACATCGGAACAGCAATCCATTTTCATTTCCATCATAGGACAACTAGACGTTTCATGGGAAATCTGTGGTTGCATCATACAACGTTCCACGTCTCCAGAAAGGCTAAAATCTATAAGATGGTCTCCACAATAATGCATGTCTACCGAGAACGATGTCGTGGTAAACAGCACTAAAAGTGCCATGGTAATAGATACTATTTATTGGAAGATGTCCTTCATTGCCCTTCAAAAATACAAAATAAACAAATTGTATTACTGTAAAGTCTTTGATTCTAATTTAATAGTACTGGAATAACGCAGATTTCAAGATGATATTTGATAATCAATCAAATGAAAATACGGCTTATAGAGGTTCTTCTTTTTTTATTAGCAAAAAAACGCCCAAGAAGATGAAGAAAAATCTATTTTTTAGACTAAAATAATTAATTCGAAAATGCAGTAACTTAAAGGGCTTTAATATATACTATTTGATATGAATTTTAAACCCAACCAATATAAACTCCTTAAAAGATTTTTTATAAGGTTTGCGAGCCTTTTACTTTCTTCGATTTGCTTACTTGGATGTAATTCTGAAACAAAACCTGAATGTGAAGAGAAAGCGGAGCGGCCTAATATTGTGTTTATCATGTCGGACGACCATGCCTATCAAGCTATTTCCGCCTATGACAATAGCTTGATCGAGACACCCAACATTGATAGGATTGCCAAAATGGGCATGTTATTTACCAATGCCAGTGTCACCAATTCTATTTGTGCACCATCTAGGGCTACCATTCTTACCGGAAAGCACTCCCACATAAATGGCAAGATTGACAATGTCTCCCCTTTCGATACCACCAACGTCACTTTTCCACAACTATTACAAAAGGCGGGCTACCAAACCGCCATGTTTGGTAAGTTACATTTTGGAAATAACCCGAAAGGCTTTGACCAATTTAAAATATTACCGGGCCAGGGTTCCTATTACAATCCAGATTTTATCACAAAAAATGAAGGGGAAATTCAAGTGAAAGGGTATGTAACGGATATTGTTACCGACATGACGCTAGAATGGCTGGAAAACGAACGTAAAAAGGATGCACCCTTTATGCTCATGTACCTGCATAAAGCCCCACACCGTTCCTGGTTGATGGCGGAAAGACATATGGAGGAATACACGAATAAAACTTTTCCAGAACCTAAAACCTTGTTCGATGACCATAAAGGAATGCTCGCGGCTAAGGTGGCAGAAATGAAAATTGACGGCGACATGGGTTGGGCAGCGGACAGCAAGCTCTATCCTGAGGTTATGGATCAATTAGGGTTGGAAGAACAAATAGGTTTTGACAAGCGCAGATACGAAATGACGGTTGGAAGACTGGACTCAACCCAAAAAGCACATTTTGATACATACTATAAAAAAGTTGCGGAAGATTTCATTGAACAATATCCAAACATGACGGAAAAAGATATTGCCAAATGGCGCTATCAAAGATATATGCAGGACTATTTGGGGACCATCAAGTCCGTAGACGAAAATGTAGGTCGGGTTTTGGATTATTTAGAAGCCAATAACATGATGGACAACACGATTATTGTGTATACTTCGGACCAAGGTTTTTACCTTGGGGAACATGGTTGGTTCGACAAAAGATTCGTCTATGACGAAAGTCTTAAAACGCCGCTTTTGGTTTCTTGGCCAAATCGTGTAAAATCGGGAAGCGTATCCGATGAACTTGTCCAAAATCTGGATTTTGCCCAAACCTTTCTTGATGTTGCCGAAGCTCCTCAACCAGATGACATGCAAGGTAAAAGTCTTGTTCCGGTCCTAACGGGCGACATGGAAAATTGGAACAGGGATGCCGTTTACTATCACTATTACGAACATCCTTCCGAGCATAATGTCAATAGGCATTATGCAGCCATTACCAAAGATTATAAATTAATCCATTACTACTTTGACCTGGATTATTGGGAATTGATAGACCGAAATAAAGACCCTTTGGAACAGCACAACTATTACGATGACCCCGCCTATCAAGACATCCAAAAGGAGCTGCACCAAAAACTGGAGGAGCTCCGCGGGCAATACGGGGATTCTGAAGCGATTAGCCAACAATACATTGACGAATTTATGCCACTCGCAAAAGAGGGTAAAGTATACGGTGTTGAAGATGATATTTTGAAGCCTATGGTAGAAAAATGGGAGAATTCAAAGAAGGAAGATTGATAATTTCAAAGGACTAAATATCTTTTTTCTCATTTAAAAATGTGAAAGCCTACCTTTAAAGGTAGGCTTTTGAATCACTGTTATTGTCCTTTTTGACATCTAGTCATTACGGTATAGTATTAGCTGGCGTCATAAACAAATCGGTTATTTACGAAACACATTTAAACAGGTGTCAACCCAATTTAAAAATGAGTTCTGTAGGTGTCCATTTTTCACCACTTGGAGTATTGGGAAGCGCCTGTTGAAATTTCCACATGAGTTGTTCCCAATCTTGTACTTTGGGGTTTTCGGCATCCATTCGTTTTTTACGGTCAAAAGAAAAGGTCTCATCTACTTCCATAACCAAGAACAACCTATTCCCCACTAAATATATTTCCATATCCAAAACACCGGCATCTTTGATGCTCTTGGTAATTTCTGGCCAGGTGTTTTCCTTTTTATGATAGTTCTTATACGATTCAATAAGTTCCAAATCGTTTTTTAGATCGCATGCAAAACAAAACCGCTTCATAGAATTCAGGGTGTAAGATTCTCGTTTGTGTATACACTTCGACCATAGAAGGCAACAATCACAAAACACAAAAGTGGCAGAACAAAGGAAAAATTGACTTCTGGCACTCCCAAAATCAATATATCCGTGTAACCCGCACCACCCAAATCCAATATCAAACCTTGTAAGGTAGGCATCAATGCACCACCAACAATGGCCATGACCAAAAAGGCCGCTCCAAATTTGGAATCGTCCCCCTGCCCTTCCAGCGCAATGCCATAAATTGTTGGAAACATGATCGACATAAAAAATGAGATGGCAACAAGGGCAATCAAGCCTACCGTTCCCGGAATGAAAATGGCAATCAATGTACAAATGGATGCTCCCAGGGCGAACATAAAAAGCAACTTTCCGGAATTTATTACCCGTAGCAGCGCTGTTCCTACCCATCTGCCCGTTAAAAATATCACCAAGGCCGCTATCCCATAATTAACGGCCCTTTCATTGTCTATACCAAAAGATTCCGCATATTGATAAAGATAGGTCCAACACATAATTTGGGCCCCTACATAAAACGCTTGTGCCACTACCCCGCCCACGAATTTTTTGGATTTAAAAAGTCTTTTTATGGATTCCGAAACGACCACTTTGCCTTCCTGTCTTTCGTTGCGAGGCATTTTAATAAGTGCGATGACCACAAAAAAAGCGATGACCACCAAGCCCAGAATTACATATGGATTACGAATCACGGCCAGGTCCGATGTCTTTACCAATTCCTTTGCCGACCCCGTTAACGTTCCATAGACAGGATTCCCATTTGGCAAAAGGTCATCGGACTGTAGGGAAGCCAAAATGAATTTTTGCGCTACCAAAAGACCCAGCAATGCCCCGATTGGATTAAATGCCTGCGCCAAATTCAAGCGTCTGGTAGCCGTTTCCTCTGAGCCCATGGATAGAATATAGGGATTGGCCGTAGTTTCCAAAAAGGCCAGTCCGAAGGTCAATATATACAGGGCCGCCAAAAAATAACCAAACTCTTCGTAAGCCGCAGCGGGATAGAAAAGAAGGGCTCCCACAGCATAAAGGGCAAGACCTAACAAAATTCCTTTCTTATAGGAATAACGGTTCACAAAAATGGCAGCGGGCAACGCCATGGTAAAATATCCCCCGTAAAATGCCAATTGAACGAGCGAGGCCTGAAAGTTGTCCAGTTCCAATACCTTTTTAAAGGCGGAAACCATAGGGTTGGTGATATCATTGGCAAAACCCCACAGCGCAAAAAGCGATGTAATGAGCATAAAGGGGATTACAACGGTTTTCTTAACTAATGGAGTCGAATTCTTTTGGTTCATAATTCTTGAGGTTGGTGGTTTATTTTTTGGACAATAGTGCCCTGTCCAAGTGTACATAACCTCCATCCACGAAAACAAATTGCCCCGTGGTATGGGAGGATCTTTCGGAAATTAAAAAAAGTACCGTATCCGCTATTTCCGCTGGTAATGTCATTCTGGACTCCAATGGAATCCTGTTTTTTATTTCTTCCAATTTTTGGTTTCCATGCTCAAAGGTATTTATCCAAGTTTCATAGGCTGGCGTATAGCTTTCGGATATAATTAGGGCATTGGAACGTATTCCATAGTCGATTAAGTCCACTGCCCATTCCCTAGTAAGTCCCAAAACACCGCCTTTAGCCGCTGCATAGCCAGATGTTCCGCCTTGCCCCGTAAGCGCAACCTTGGAGCCAATATTCAATATAGTGCCCTTACTTTTCTTTAAATGGGGCAATGCGAATTTAACGGTGGCAAAGTAACTGATTAGGTTGAGTTTTAAGGAAGCGACAAAATCGTCCATGGAGCTGTCCAGTGAGGCACCATCATTAACCCCCACATTATTAATAACGGCATCAATTTGACCGTACTTTTCCGAAATCTTTCGAATCGCACTTTCTATCTGGTCAACCTCTGTCACGTCCGTTTGAAGAAACGCAGCATCCAATCCCATTTCCAGCAACTTCTTTTCATAATCAAATCCCCTGCGGTTCCTATCTATAAGCACAGGAATTGCACCTTCCTTTGCCAATGCAAAGACAATGGCATGACCTATACTACCTTTGATTCCGGCGGAGCCGGTAACCACCACCACCTTGTTTTCAAGTTTTAGCTCCATTTCATTTTTTTAGATTATAGATTCTCTGGGCATTATAATAGAAAAAATCCATTTGTTCCTCTTGTGACAACTGATCCGCAAAGCGCTGGGCCAGGGTCAAAACCTCGCCGTAATTTCCGGCTACCAGGCATACGGGCCAATCAGAACCATACATGATTCGCTTTGTCCCAAAAGCCTCTAAAACTACCTCTAGATAGGGCAATATTTGCTGCATTTCCCACGTGTGGTAATCCGCTTCGGTTATAACACCGGAAATTTTGCAATGTACGTTTTCAATTTTACCAAGTTCCCTCATCATCATTGCCCAAGATGTCAAATAACCGTCCTTAATGTAGGGTTTTGCCATATGGTCCAATACAAAAGTAATATTAGGGAAGAGCCTCACAAACTCCAAAACCATGGGAAGTTGGTGGGGAAAAACAAGAATCTCATAGATTAAGCCTCTCTTTTGCAATACTCCAATACCATTTAGGAAATTCTCTCGAAGCAAGAAAAGTGGGTCCGTCTCGGCTTGAACAACGTGCCTGTAGCCCTTAATTATGGGAAATTGGCCAAAATGGTCCAAGACGCTAGAAAGATCTTGTTTTCGTAAATCAATCCAACCAATGATACCCTTTATAAAATTGTAAGCTTCGGCCTGTTTCAAAAGAAAATCGTTTTCCTCTAAGGATTGGTCCGCCTGAACGGCAATGCAACCTACCACCTTATGTTCGTCATATATCGGTTTTAAATCCGATGGCAAAAAATCTCTTCGGATATCTAACATTCCATCATCGATCCAGGCATGTTTTTCCTTTTCAAAAATCCAGAAATGCTGATGTGAGTCAATAATCATAAAAACGAACTTTTCATTTCCAATCGAAAGTAACCATGGCCTTGACCACATTTGTTTCTGGCAATAACCAAGAGTCGAACTGTTCAATCATTTCAGAAAGATGAACCTTATGCGTGATAAACGAATCCGTTGGAAATTCCTTGATATGATCAATTACGAATTGAAAGTCTTCCAAAGTAGCGTTTCTACTGCACATCAAGGTTGTTTCCTTTACATGTATCTGGGGGTGTAGATAGGTAAGCTCTCCTTTGGATAGGCCTACCAAAACAAATCTACCACCGTGCGACATATAAGAAACTCCTGTTTCCAAAGCATGTTTGTTGCCGGTAGCGTCAAATACAGCGGTAGCCAAGTCACCATTGGTAATTTCAGCTATCTTTTCAATGGGGTTTTCCCTTACGTCCAATACATGGGGCACCCCTATTTGATTGGCAGCGTAATTCAATCTATCTATATTCATATCCAAGGCGATAACCTTGGCGCCCTTAATTTGGGCCAACTTCATGAGGCCATTACCAATGGGTCCACAACCAATTACAACGATTGTTTCACCTTTATGAATAGCTGCCCTTCTTAGAGCATGAGCCCCAATTGCCAAAGGCTCTATAATGGCCATTTCCTCGAGGGAAAGATTATTAGCGGGAATGAGCAGATTTTTAGGCAGGCTTAAAATTTCTTGCATCCCTCCATCCACATGTACGCCCAAAACATTGATTTGGGTGCAGCAATTTGTTTTTCCATTTCTGCAGGCCACACAGGTACCACAACTTACATAAGGCATGACGATTACATGATCGCCAATTCTGAAATCATCTTCATCTTGGGCAATTTCCAATATCTCCGCGGCGAGTTCATGACCCAGTATTCGTGGGTATTTGAAAAAAGCTTGATTTCCACCGTAGGCATGCAAATCCGTTCCACAAATACCTACACGATGTATTTTGACAAGTACCTCCCCGATTCTTCTAACCGGTCGCTCTTTTTCCTTCAATTCAAAATGGCCAGGTTCCTGGCAAATGATATATTTCATCGTGGTTTGTCACTTATCTTGGACCAAGAAAATTAATAATTCTGTTCACAAATGTTATAAGTCTCAAAATAACGGAAGTTATTCTAACAATTTATTGGTTTTTTTTAGATTCCTTCATAATTATTCAAAAAATACTTTTTAAGAATAAAATTTAAATCGGCTTTATGTGTATATTGAACACTTAAATTTAAATGTTCATTTTATAAGTTAGATGGGAACCCTAAAAAAAGTAATATGTACGGCCATTCTCCTAGCCCCACTTTTATTTTTCGCACAGCATACCAACGATTTAAAATTATGGTATGACGAGCCATCAGGAGAGGTTTGGGAAAATGCCTTACCAATAGGAAACGGACGTATAGGAGCCATGGTCTATGGGAACGTAGATAAAGATATTTTTCAATTGAATGAGCATACAGTTTGGAGTGGCAGCCCTAACCGAAACGATAATCCGGATGCATTAGAAGCTTTGCCCGAAGTGCGTGAGTTGATTTTTAAGGGTGAATATAAGGCCGCCGAACAACTGGCCAATGAGAAAATCATTACCAAGAAATCACATGGACAAATGTTCCAACCCGTGGGCAATCTGGAGCTATCCTTCCCAAACCACAACACATACAACTTTTATTATCGGGAATTGGATATCAGCAAGGTCATTAGCAAAACCACCTACCAATTAAATGGAGTTACCTTTACCCGAGAAGCCTTTGTTTCTTTGGCCGACCGTGTTTTGGTCATAAAAATTTCGGCCGATGAACCGGGTAAAGTTTCATTTAAAGCAAACTTCACTTCGCCACATCTGGAGCCAAAAATTGAGCCTCAGGGTAACGACCCACTTTCACTTTGGGGCAAAACAAGCGACCATGAAGGTGTAGAAGGTAAAGTGGAATTCAATGCACTGGCCAAAATAAAAACTAGCAACGGAACAGCCACTCAAACCAATTCTTCCGTTGAAGTTAAAAATGCGGATAGTGCTGTTATTATGGTTTCGATTGCTACCAATTTCAATTCATACCATGATTTGGGAGGAAGTCAACTTCGCTCAGCATGAACTTCTCGTCTCTCCTCTATTTCTGACTTCATTAAAGAATGTACAATAAAAAAGCCCCTTGTTTCCAAGAAGCTTTTATCAGTACAGGCGGAGAGACTCGAACTCTCACACCTTGCGGCACTAGATCCTAATTCTAGCGTATATTGCACCAAAGAAGTGCAAAAACACTCATTTTCAATGAGTTAATCGTTTTTTCATTTTCTTTAAAGTCATTTAATATCAGTTGATTTCAGCATTTGTTGTACCTATGTTGTACCCAAAAGTTCTAATAAAGACGTATCTTTATAGAAAGTGTACAACAAAAATTGAGCAAAAAACACAATGTTGTACCTATGTTGTACCTGATTTGACTTTCGTACTCAAAACAGGTCAATTATGTCATCAAATGCAAAAATAGTTCTTCGTAAAAAACCGAACACCAAGGGGCAATATCCGTTGGCTATTCGAATTACAAAAAACCGTCGTTCCACCTATCAATATGTAGGTCATTATATTGATATTGAGGAATGGGACGAAAAAAATCTTCGAGTAAAAAAATCAAATCCAAATGCCGATAGCCTAAACAAGTTATTATCACAACAACTTTCCGATGCCAATAAGGCCCTTATTGATTTACAGTCCGAATATAAAGATGCTTCAGCAAACCAGATTAAAAAAGAAATTTATGCCTCAGGGAATTCCTCAACTTTCTTTGAACTGGCACAAGAACATCTGGACGAACTGGAAGTTGCAGAAAAGTTAAACCGTCTATCTACGGACAGCGCATTGATTAGTTACATTGTAAAATTTCACAAATCTAAACAGCTTTCATTTCAAGAAATTGATGAACGATTTCTTAAAAAATTGATGATATACCTCAAGGTTAAGCACAACCTAGCTGAGACTTCAATAATGAATATACTTGTCCTAATCCGCTTATTATTCAACAGAGCTATAAAGTTAAAAATAGTTAGTAGGGAATTGTATCCTTTTGGTGGTGACAAAATTAAAATCAAGTTTCCAGAGACTACAAAAATAGGGTTGAATATAATCGAGATAAGAGCTATTGAAGATTTAGATAATCTAACCCCCAATGAAATCCATACAAGGAATGTTTGGCTTTTTAGTTTCTATTTTGCAGGAATGCGGGTTACAGATGTGCTCTGGACAAAGTGGTCAGACATATACGACAATAGGCTTCATTATAGAATGAATAAAAACTCAAAACTACTGTCCTTAAAAATTCCAGATAAGGTTCTAAGTATTTTAGATTTCTACAGAGATGATAAAAAACACGCTACCGATTTTGTTTTTCCTGAATTGAAAAAGGCCAATCTGGATGATGCAAAAGACATTTATAATAAAAGAAAAACGGCAACCAAAAAGGGACTATCTCATAAAGTGTGTAAATAAAAAAATAGCGGGGGCATGCCCCCGCTATTTTTTTAACTTTAAATTTTCACACCATTATGAAGAACGAGGAATTATTCGACGACAATTTTTTTAAACAGTTCAAGACCGGTGACGAGCTCAACGGTTTTTTGAAGGCACTCCAAAAACGCGG
>NZ_MDGL01000143.1 GCF_002742265.1 Maribacter sp. 4G9 | reverse complement strand
AAGAAACCCCATCAACAATTTATCAACAAGGCAAGAAACAAGTGGCATGATGGTACCAAAGGGACAAAAAGGGTTTTCAACAGATCGGGCAGGTTATGAGTCTCCCCCCGGACCCCCCTCTTTCAACATCATCATTAAACTTATTTTTAAAGATTTATTGTCCTAACAATGGGGGGAATTATATATAAATTCATTAATGAGAGATCTTATGTTGAGAAGATATACAAATTCTCGGTAATCCAATTAGTACATGTAAATGGAAAACATAGAATTATTGACACCGAAGATAATAAAGATAAGGAAAACAAGGATAGCACCAGATGGCGTCTAAGAACAATTTCTGCTTATGCCATTCTCTCTTCGGCACCTCTACATCATATTGAAATTTATAGATCTCAAGACGATAAGGATGAAATTAAAGGGATAGGGGACATTGCAATAGGATCTGATTTTATTATCACTAAAGAAACAGATGAAGGTAACATATATATTGAAATTTAAAATATGAACGAGAAAAGAAAGGGAATTGGAAAGATTGCCAGTAGAGAAGATCTCATAAGTTTTTTCAGTAAGGGTAAGTTACCTAATGAGGACCATTTCGAGCAGCTTATAAATTCCAATTACAATAAAGCAGATGATAATCTTGACATAGATGATAAGGACGGTCTTATGCTTTACCCTGCAGAAGATGGAAAGTTATTAAATTTTTTTGAAGGTAGTGATGACGAGGATCCAAGATATGGGATACAAATTTCAAAAGAAGGATTGTCTATTGTAGGCAAAAAAGAGAATAAGGTTAGTTCTAAATCTGAAGAAGAAAAGCCTCATATATTTATTGAAAAAGACAAGGGTAAAATTGGTATAGGTAATAATATACCGAAACATAAATTAGATGTTTCTGGATTCGTCGCATCTCAAGGTCGATTGGGAAATATTCAAGGTGAAATGCCTGCTGATGGTCAATGGCATAATGTATTTGGTCAAAATAATTTATATAATGAAAAAGAAAAAGTATTGACTAATGTAAATGCGTTTGAAATTATGGCATATGCAAGAGGAGAAGTTAATAAAGGAAGGTATTCACTTTTACATGCAATTTGCACCTGTACTTGGGGGAGATCAAAAATTTCAAAAACAACATCTTACTACGGTAGAAAAAGAAACAAAATTGATGTACGCTGTGTTGCAAGAAAATCACAAATTGAGGATGGGCTTGCTGAAGAGGAAAAAGGAGATAAGCAAAAAGAGGAGGACAAAAGAGGGATACGAAAAATTAAGAAGTTTTTTGGTTATTTCTGGGAAAAGAAGGGACTCAATTATAACCTACAGATAAGAACGAAGTCATATTATGGATACTCAGGCTCTAAAGTTGACGATATGAAATTGTTCTATAATATTTCGGTACTATGGAATCCAAATTTTAAATCCCGAGTCTTAAAAGAGTTTAATATGGATAAAGATAAGTCAACTAAAGCTGTTACTGAAGAAACAAATATAATTGATAAAGAAGAGATAAAAAGTAAAATAAATGCATTAAAACATAAAGTAGAAAACCTTAAAAATGATAAGGAGAAACTTTCTGAAGCATTAAATCAACATTACAAAGAAAGTGAACAAGAAATTGAAGAGATTCGAAAGCAGTTTGAACTCATTTTAAAACAGATACCGATGGATGATTCTAGTAGAAAGAACTCAGATAAAAATGAATAATTTCAAAAATAGAATGATCAGCACAAATACGTTAAATCTATGAAAGAGTCTATTAGTTTTTCAGCTGAAGACAAAGAAAAAACCTCTTTAAATTTTTTCGAACTTCGACAAAAAGGGATAGAGTATATTCAGGAATTAAGCGGTGAAAATTGGACAGATTTCAATGACCACGACCCAGGGGTGACAATACTTGAACAGTTATGTTACGCCATGACAGACGTTGCAATGCGCACGTCTTGCGATATGAAAGATCTTTTGTCATCTAATAAATTAAAGGAGGACAACAAGGATTTTGCAGAAAAGAACGCTTTTTATGCGCCTTCTGAAATATACAATACGCATCCGGTTACAAATAGCGATTTAAGGAAAGTACTCATAGATCAATTTCCTGAGATTCAAAATATATGGATTTCAGAACCCAATAATAATGGATTAGAAGAGAAATTGGTTCTAATTTCACGTATTGATATTCTTATATATTCCTTTTTTTATCATCAACCAATAGGTGATAACCGTAAAGAAGAAATAAAAAAATTTATTGCAAGTCAAAGGAGTTTAGGTGAAGATGTTCAATCTATATGTTTTTTAGAGTCTAGGTATATGCCTCTTAAGATGGAGGTACAGTTAGCTTCAAAATATAATTTTGAAATCATATTGGCTAATTTTTTTGTGGCCTTATTTGAGTATGTGTACACCCCAATTAGTCAGTATTCTATGGTAGAATTGTTGGAAGACGGATACACAAAGGCGGAGATATTATCTGGACCAAAATTGAAAAATGGATTTATTAAGACTACAGACTTCAAAGATCGTCTAGTTTTTGTTAGTTCAAAAAAAATAGAAGAATGGAAAGGACGGTCAAAGTGAACCACTAAAAACGGATTAAAGTGAGCATAGCAAACTAAGTGCTCAAAAGGGACTATCTCATAAAGTGTGTAAATAAAAAAATAGCGGGGGCATGCCCCCGCTATTTTTTTAACTTTAAATTTTCACACCATTATGAAGAACGAGGAATTATTCGACGACAATTTTTTTAAACAGTTCAAGACCGGTGACGAGCTCAACGGTTTTTTGAAGGCACTCCAAAAACGCGG
>NZ_MDGL01000142.1 GCF_002742265.1 Maribacter sp. 4G9 | reverse complement strand
AGATCCAAAACGCCTTTTAAACGACGGTAGAAATTCGTCTGCGGTACCCGGTCACTTAATTGGAAATTATTGAAAAGCTTCTCTTGATAATCCTTTTTACCCTGCATACCTAAAGTTACGATCCTTTTACGGATCGGCAAGATCGAAATGCCCCTTTTTTTATAACTTGTGCAACAGGCACAAAGTCTGTAAATAATTGCTTGTTCTCGCCTACTTCTGAAAATCCACGCAACTACTCATAGCCAAGACCGATGGAATACATTCAGCAAAAGCTGAAAACACAAATACAAAGATTATTTTTAGTATATTGAACTAGTTATTAATCAACAATAAACAACAAAATGAAAACACTATTCAACCCTAACATCCTGAAAGCAGGATTGATTTTTTGTGCGCTTCTTGTAGCAAGTTGCGGCGAAACCAAAAAAGAAAATGCCGAAGTAGCAGAAGTAGAACCCCCTGTATTAGAGTCCGCCTCTCAAGAATATGCGGACATTGTCATGCAGATGTATGACCACATGTCAAACTTTGACCATGATGCCTATGGAGCCATCATGGCTGACGACATTACATGGTATTGGCCAGATGGCGGTGCCGATACACGTAATTCAATCAAGGGAAAAGACAATGTCATTACATTTTGGAAAAATTGGGAAAAGACGACAGGAGGAAAAATGACCTTTTCAAAAAACACACTTTTACCTATTAAGGTAAATAAACCAACAAACTACTACAAGGCGGTGGGTTCAGGAGTACTTGCATATACAGATATCACAATTACGCTTAAAGAGCAATCTTCAACTGTTAGACAACATGCTGTAATGATGTTTAATGATGACATGAAAATAAACAATGTGTTTTTGTATTACGATAGAACCGGATTCATAGAATTGACGAATGTGGTTCTTGGAGAAACTGAATAAAGACGGCATTTTAAAAGTCTATTTACAATAACGTATATAAAAAATAGCTTCTCAAGCACAAGTTTTTAAAGCTTGTGCTTTTTTAATACGTTCCAGAAATCAGTAAAGAATTCTATTAGCAATCCACTACTGCTCATACACAAAACCTTTAGACTTCATTACGACCAACCACTAACCAATGATAAAACTCTTTAGAAAAATTAGACAAAACTTACTATTGGAAAACAAAACTGGAAAATATTTTAAGTATGCCGTTGGAGAAATTGTTCTTGTGGTTATTGGAATTCTAATTGCGTTACAAATTAATAATTGGAATGAACAACGTATTGAAAAAAACGACGAACAATTAGTATTACTTAATTTAAAAGAAGACTTTGAATATAACCACAGGGTACTCGATAGTTTAATAGCGCTTCAAATATCAAACAAAAAACTTCAATTTTCCATTCTAAATCATACAGGAAAAAAGCCAAAACCAAAAACTGAAAAAGAGTTTAATCTTATTCTCGAGGCAGCTATGCGGTTAGGAGAATTTTATCCCAGAAATGGTGCTTTAGATGACTTAATAAGTTCAGGAAAATTAAAGATTATTAAAAATCAGAGTTTAAGAAATAGTTTATCTTCTTGGAATCCGATTGTTGAACAAATAAAGAATCGCGAAAAATTCGTCTTAGAGGTGAGTGACGAACTTGACAATTTAATTCAAAAAAAAGGGAGTTGGCTAAATGTAGATGCCGTTTCTTCCTCTGCATCAGCTGCTAGCAACCCATTTCCAAAGTCTGGCTTTGATATTGACAACAGAAATTTATTAAACGAATTAGAATTTGAAAATAAGATTGAAACTATAATCATTCAAACTAGTACGGTAATTAATAAACAAAAAGAGGGTTCAAAATTAATTACAGAAATCTTAAAATTAATAGAAAAGGAAATTAAACAATAACGAAAGCACAATCGAGTAGACGGGTCCGCCCCTAGTTAGGAACGGACTGCGCCTCTCACACCACCGTGCGTACGGGTCTCGTACACGGCGGTTCGTTATATCAGAACTTTACACTAAGGTAGTACGCCAGCATACTTTCGTAACCTCTTTTTCTTAGACGTTTTTCAGTAATAGTAGTCCTCAGTATAGGAC
>NZ_MDGL01000141.1 GCF_002742265.1 Maribacter sp. 4G9 | reverse complement strand
ACGCCTTTTAAACGACGGTAGAAATTCGTCTGCGGTACCCGGTCACTTAATTGGAAATTATTGAAAAGCTTCTCTTGATAATCCTTTTTACCCTGCATACCTAAAGTTACGATCCTTTTACGGATCGGCAAGATCGAAATGCCCCTTTTTTTATAACTTGTGCAACAGGCACAATGGCTATAATTAATACGGGTTTTGGTGCTTAACCCAAAGCTTTGTGCTTTTAACCAAGTCCGCCAAATCTTTTGATTTGGCTTTAGAACAAAAAAGATAAAACAAAATAAAAAGTTTTGGCTAATTGCTTAATCGGAAGTTCACTACTTTTAATTCCCGTACTAACCATAGCCGAGACGTTCTCTGCAAGCAAAACAAAAATTATGGATAAAATAAAAAATGTATTTATTGTTACATTAATGCTCTTATCAACAGGCTCTTATTGTCAGAGCAACTATCAGAATTTGACGAAAGAACTATTAAAGGAATACAAAAACTCAAACCTGACAGGGTTTGCAGTCTCTATCGTCAATACCGACAGTATACTTTACAACGAGGCATTTGGCTATGAAAATATAGCAATTGAAAAAAAGTATTCCTTGAACCAACGATTTAATATAGCTTCAATATCTAAAACATTTATTGGAATTGGATTGATGAAACTTGTTGAAGAAGGCAAATTAGAATTATCTACACCAATAAATTCAATTTTACCTTTTCCAGTAGTCAACCCATATCACAAAAATCAAAAAATTACTGTTGAGCATCTAGCAAGGCATACATCCTCTATTCTGTTTGGTGAATTAGGTACAAAAGCTTGGTACTTAGATAGTGAGTTCTTGTTAGAAAAGAAAGAAATAGGTAAAACAGCCTATAATGACTTTAGATGTTGGGAAAAAAACTCAAAACTCGAATTAGGAGATTTTCTAAGAGAAAGTTTGTCTTTAGAAGGAGAATTCTATTCTAAAAAGAACTTTTCGAAGAAAAAACCTGGGGAAAGTTATGATTATAGTAACCTTGGAGCTGCTTTGGCAGCTTATATAATAGAACTAAAAACTGGCATTAAATTTAATCAGTATGTAGAAAACTTTGTCGCCAAAGAACTGAATTTCAAGTCAGGCGTTTGGAGGCATATATCGAATAATGAGCTACCTACATCATACTTTCAGACCAAAGTTGAAACGCCAATACACAGACCTATTTTATATCCAACTGGAGGAATGATTTTATCTTGTAATGAGTTAACTCAATATCTTATAGAAATGATTAAAGGTTATAATGGGAATAGTCAAATTTTAAGCCTAGAATCTTTCACAACAATGATGTCTAATCCCGATAATGGCAGGAGTGGTATTTTTTGGGAATTGAATGATAACAAAGTTGGTCACAATGGAGGTAATTATGGGACTACTTGCTTTATGAGTTTTGATAAAGAAACCGGAATTGGAAAAATATTTATGACTAACATAAGCTCTTACAATAATGAAGATTTACTCAAGGAAATGATTGCCATTTGGAAGAAACTAGGCGAATACGAAAATAAGCTTTAGAAAAAAGCCAGCAGAGAATCGAGTAGACGGGTCCGCCCCTAGTTAGGAACGGACTGCGCCTCTCACACCACCGTGCGTACGGGTCTCGTACACGGCGGTTCGTTATATCAGAACTTTACACTAAGGTAGTACGCCAGCATACTTTCGTAACCTCTTTTTCTTAGACGTTTTTCAGTAATAGTAGTCCTCAGTATAGGAC
>NZ_MDGL01000140.1 GCF_002742265.1 Maribacter sp. 4G9 | reverse complement strand
GGCCATGGGTACCGTAACGTTAAAGCCACGACTAGGTGAAGGAAGGTATGCGACTATTGATTCTTCTATCATATCTTTGTCAAGAATAAAGTACATAAAGGGTTGTTTTGGTTTGACTTATGTTTCACAACACAAATCTCTGCAACCCTGTCTTTCGATCCAAAAAAAGTTTAAACCACTTCAATGCTGTAAACTCTAAATCATTCCAATTTTGTAATTTTCTACTTATCGAATCAATTTGAAATTTAGCAGAAATCAAGTTTAATAAGTTCGACAAAATATTGTCCAATAACTTTTCTTGATTTGTCCTTTTTTTACTCAACACACTCAATGAATTTTGCTCATTAGTATTTGCTTTAAAAATTGGAAGTTCTTTCCAGTCATCTGGATAAAAGTCAATTTTTCCTTTACTTGCATATTTAATATGAAAAGAAATTAGTTTGGAATTAATTATTCCTAACAAATAATTCAAATCGTATGATTGAGAATTCTTTTCAATTATTGCTCTGTCCTTGCCAATATTCTTATAATACTTTTTAATGCTATTATTGTTTACCGAAATTAACTCGTGAGCAGGAATTGCCATTATTATTGTATTGTCGCAATAATGACTTTGGTCTGTAAATACTGCAACTTTTTTTTGTCGAGAAAGAAGTAGTTTGTTTGGTGGATAAAGTTCAGGAAAAGTTGGTCTAACAAGACGTGAAGGACTCCGTTCAGTATTGTATTCTAAAAACAATTCTTTTTTTATAGAATATCTTTCCAAGTATTTCCCTTCTGTATAAATTTTAGAGTGAATTTCATTTTCTGTTTCCGATAATAGGTCTGTTTTTTTAAATTTTTCTGGGTCCGATTTATCGCTATTTAATCTCATACCATAGCTAACATAGCATAAATCTGCTAATGTTATGCAGTTATGCCTGTTGATATTGAATTCAGCTACATTTAATAAATATTGTTCTTCTCCTTTTGATTTATTTTCTATTATTTGATTATCAAAAACGTCAAGAACGTGTTTAATTTTAATTGCAGGTTTTGTACTTTTTTCTTTTTGAATAAATGTTATTTTACTCCTTACACCTACATTTTGAAAAACATATATATCAGGAAAGAAATCGATTTGGTATAAGAAATAATTTTCTTCAATTAGTTCTATTAATTTTGTAGTATAATCAGATTTACCAATGGTATCAGGAATAATCATTGCTGACAGCCCTTTTTCTTTTACAATGTCTATCCCTTTCTCTATGAATGGAACATACAAATCCCACATTTTATAAGGACTTTTATAAGACTTCTCGATATATGCTCTACCTAATATATCATCATTGTCTCTCGCTTTTACATATGGTGGATTCCCAATTACAATATCAAAACCTCCTTCTGCAAAGACTTTAGGAAACTCATTTTCCCAATTAAACGCTTTGTCTCCTGCAACAATTGGGTCGTCAATTAAACTATTACCACATTTAATATTGTCATTTAAAGAAGTTAGCTTTCTACCTTTTTGAGCAGTTCGAAGCCAAAGTGAAAGTTTTGCAATTTCAACACTTTCTTCATTAATATCTACTCCGTAAATATTGTTTTCCAAAATAGCATTTTCAACTTCACTCAAAATCATTGCATCTCCAAAAAGTTTGGCTTGTAGTTCGTCAATATATTGGTGTTCTACAATTAGAAATTCTAACGCTTGGTTTAAAAAAGCTCCACTTCCACAAGCTGGGTCGCAAATGGTAATTTGCAATAACCATTTTCTATAATCTTCTAACTTTTGAGTTAGCTTTTTTAATGTTGCCTTTTGTCTTCCTTTACGTTCTTTCTCATATTCGGCTTCTTGAATATCGAATTCGGTCTTTTTTTCCTCACAAAGTTTCCCGACTGTATTATAAACTATGTATTTGGTAATATATTTTGGTGTGTAAAAAACGCCATCTTTTTTACGTTTGGTTTTACTTTGGTCAGATGAAATTCCTTGTATTTCTGCTTGTATTTCGTCAATATCGTTTAACGAATGTTCAAAAATGTGTCCAAGTATGTTTACACTTACCTCGCTCTCAAAATCGTAGTTGCTTAAATTAACTGTGTGTTTGTAAAGTAAATCGTCATTGATTTTGATGTTATCTAAAATCTCGTCTGGTGCAAAAAGTCCACCATTGTAAGCGAAAATGTCGTGTTGTTGTCCTTTGTGTCCTGTGTTCATATAACCGAAATACTTTTTAAATCGGTCGTACAGAGGAAAATACTCATCGTACTTATCTTTTAAATCTGTCCATTGGTTTACAATTGAACGAATAGAATTAGGTGGAAGTAATAATCTGTCTTCTGCAAAGAAGATGAATAAAAAACGGTCAAGTAGTTTTTGTGTTTTCTTGAATAAAGTAAGCTTATCGTATTCAGGATTTTCATTTTGGATTGCATCAAAAATTTCATTTCTAAATGAAGCGTAATCTTTATATAGTTTTTTTGTGATGTTTTCCTCTTGCGTTAAGGATTCGTCTTTAATCTTTTTAGGAATGTCTTTTAAAAGATATTCAGACGATAGGCAAAGCCAAAGAATTACAAAACGCTCTTTTGTTAATTGGAATAAATTAAATTCCTCAAAATCAACTGCATTATCTATGTAAAAACGCAACTTCTCAAAGTTGGAAGTAATTACATAATTACAACCTGGTTGGTTGTTTTTATATCCAAATGCTTGGGTTTCTACTTTGCTTAAATCGGTTGTGTTTGTTCCTTTTAGCTCAATTACTGCAAGTGCTTTTTCGCCTTTTAAAATTGCACCATCTGTCTTTTTTGAGCCCTTTATATTTTTTAATTCCGTTGTGAGATTAAAGTCAGGCGTTGGGTTTTTAATATATCCGAATACGTTTACAAAAAGGTCAATCAGAAATTCGCCTTGATATTGTTCCTCTTTGGAATTCCTTATATTTTCTTGAATGGTCGGATTATGGAAATGGCTTGTGAACCTTTCGTAAGCTTCATTAACTTTTTCGGACTCTAATCCTTTTAAATATTTGTTTAGAACAGAGTTCTGAAATAAGCTCATATATGTTTAATGTTTTTTCTCAAATTTAATGTTATTCCGAGCGTTGGCAAAAAACAGCTCTTTTATTTTTTTTCGCGTTGGCTTTTCGCTTTGGCAAAAAAATAAATGTGCTGTTTGTGCGTTGGCTTTTTTAGTTCAAATGTTCAATTTTTGCTCGATTTTCGCATTACTTACAACTCGTTTATATATATGTATTTTACACTGATATACCGCCAGAAAGGAGGTATATACTTATAAACTACCTTCATTTTTTATATTTGGGGGAGTCCATAAATTTAAGTTTTTTCCTATAAAATACATTTACGGTTTTACGTAAAAGGGAGAAATTTATAGAAAGTGGTGCAGACCGTGCGAATTGCTCAAGGAGACCTCTTTCATCAATCCAGAACCCTCAAAAGGGATGGCCAGACACTTTTGTCACTTCGAGTGAAATGCCCATGGAATTATGGTTCGAGAAGTAGGACACGCTTAGATAAAATTGTTCTCGATACCTAGTTCCTTGGATTTCGACTCTCCTTTGATTTTAGATGGTATGCTCCCAATGTCACTTCGAGTGGAATGCCCATGGCATTGTGTATCGAGAAGTAGGACACGCTTAGATAAAATTGTTCTCGATACGATTTTCTATCGAAAATCACTCGAACTGACAACTTTATAAATGCTCGATTTCAAATTTGTAAATGGGTATTGTCACTCCTTTTGCAGTTTTGATAGCACTTCTTTACCATGCTCATTCCCTGGATTCAATTCAATCGATTTTTTATACATTTCAATCGCCTCTGCTTTCCGATTTGCTTGCAATAACGCTTCCCCATAGCTATCGTATGCATTAGAGCTATCCGGAAATAAAATTGTAGTTACGTTGAAAACCTCCAAGGCTTTTTCTAATTCGTCATTTGCCAAAAATGAATATCCCAAAGCGTTCAAGTCTTGTTCAGAGCGATTGTTCACCTTGGATTCAACAGATAGTTCCATAGCGTTATCCAAGGCCATTTGTAAAAGCTTATTTTGTTTTTCCCCATCCAATGTTTTAGAGTACGCTTTAATTATTGAATTGATAATTAAAGCAGGGTTATCTTGAAAAACCGCATGCCTACTTCCTTTGGCAATAATATTGGCCACATCATCACTATCGTCTCCCAATTCCTGATGCAGCTTTAACCATCTCTCGGAAAGTATTTCTGGAAATCCAGGGAATGAGTTTTCGGGAAAAATATTCATAATGGGTATATCTTCTGGAAATTGCATCCCTCGTACATACCGCATGGTTTCATTGAAGTTCACATTCATATAATAATCGCCTGAAGGCTTCTCAATAACGCTAATATCTACGTTATTATCCCGCATTGTTAACAATTCCTCATTCCAAAAATCGCTGGGCGTTGCATCAATTAGAATGACCGACTTGACTTTTTTTGGATGCTTTCTAGCATATAGCAGATTATATAGACCACCATAGGAATGTGAAACCAAAATCATTTCATTGTCGAAACCCAATTTTGAAAGACCTGATTCCAACTCTTTAATACCATTTAAAATTCCAAAATCCACATCGTTTTTTAGCTTAGGATTTAGTTCACTCTGACCAAATCCAGAGCGATCATAGTGTAGGCTTCCCCTTATTAGGACACCTCTAAATTCGATAAATAATTATTATTTAGGTCAGGTTTGATGAAGAATTTAAATTCTTCATCAAACCTGGGCATGTATTCTTTAGGTGATTTATTGCCCAGAGATTTATGCGGATGATTAAAATTATAGTCCTCTCTCCAGTTGTCGCTTATATTTT
>NZ_MDGL01000139.1 GCF_002742265.1 Maribacter sp. 4G9 | reverse complement strand
CAGATCCAAAACGCCTTTTAAACGACGGTAGAAATTCGTCTGCGGTACCCGGTCACTTAATTGGAAATTATTGAAAAGCTTCTCTTGATAATCCTTTTTACCCTGCATACCTAAAGTTACGATCCTTTTACGGATCGGCAAGATCGAAATGCCCCTTTTTTTATAACTTGTGCAACAGGCACACCGTGTATAATTAATTGCTTTGGTCGTTGTTTATTTGGAAAATTCCTTCGGAATTTTCTCGCGTTCGTTTTTGTTTACTAAATTAGTTGCTTAAACACGCAACTAAACATACACAAAACCGTTGGCATTAATTTATCAGAACAACTAAAAGTAAACAATTAAGTTTACTTTTTTTATTTTTTATAAACATATATGATTACTTTTATATATATTTGTAAATGCAAATGTTTACAATTTTGTTATTTTATAAACTTAAAGATTTACAAAAATGAGAAATAAACGAAAACTTTTAATTGAGCAATTGGACCAAAAACTTCAACCATTCTCTGAAACCAGAAAGGTCCTGGTCCCAGAACGTGGATGGATAAATACAATTCGGACGTCACTCAATATGACAATGGCACAACTTGGTGCCAAATTAAATATAACAAGACAAGGAGTAAAAAGAATTGAGGAAAGTGAGGCTAATGGTACAATAACGCTCAATTCTTTAAAAGATGTAGCCAATGCAGTTGACTTAAAATTAGTATATGCACTGGTCCCACTAAATGGGACCATAAACGATTTAATTCAAATAAAAGCAGAAAAAATGGCCCGAAAAATAGTTTTAAGAACTAACCAAAATATGAAATTAGAGGACCAAGGAATTGGAGATGAAAAGATATCCAAAACCATAGAGGAGCTTGCTAGCGAAATAAAACGAGAGATGAAAAAATCATTATGGGATTAGAATTCGATTATAAAGATGGACAAACACCTTTAGACGAAGAAGAAAAGGAAGGACTTAAAATAAAGTCTATTACTACTCAAGGAGAACTAGATGAATTTGAGCAATTGAACATTGAAAAAGCAGTTGAATGGACTATTCATTCAAAATTCAAACTTGAAAAAATTTTAACTGAAAAGTTTGTGAAAGACTTACACAAAAAAATGTATGGTGATGTATGGAAATGGGCAGGAGAATTTAGAAAGACTGAAAAGAACATTGGAATTCCGTGGACACAAATTGGAATTGAATTAAAAAATTTATTGGACGACACTAAATATTGGATAGATAACAACACTTTTCCACCTGAAGAAATAGCTATAAGATTTAAGCATCGCATAGTATCCATTCATTGCTTTCCAAATGGAAATGGAAGACACTCAAGGATGATGGCTGATATAATTATGGAATCAATATTTGGAAATGAAATATTTTCTTGGCATCAATCAAATATGGTTAAAGCTAACGAAACAAGAAATCAATATATAAAAGCTTTAAGAGAAGCTGATAACGGAAATTTCAAACAGTTAATTGAATTTGCAAAAAACTAATGCCAACATCGGTAACCGTTGCACAAGATATTAATCCGTGAAAAAATGGATCCGTACAAGCCTCTTTACGGGGCTTTTTTTGGTCCGCCTTAGATTGGCAGCGCTAATCTTGGATGCCTTACAAAAGCACCGAACAACGGTTCAAGGGCACTTTTGGCCCATCTTGCCAAAGCTGGTGTCATTACCCCGCTTT
>NZ_MDGL01000138.1 GCF_002742265.1 Maribacter sp. 4G9 | reverse complement strand
CATGGCTTAGGGGGATGCACCACCACGTGGGGGACCTACAGGACTATCTCGACGAATATTGCTACAGGTTCAACCGCAGCTTCATGAAGGAGGGCATATTCGACAACCTGATGCTCAGGATGGTAAATACCCCGCCATGCTATATCAAAAATATTAGTGGTTAAATGCCTAAGTCAAAAAATGAAAACCCAACAATAATGAGTACTTGGAAAAGTATGAATGGACTCTAAAAAACTGCACACAACACAGGTAACCGTTGCACAAGATATTAATCCGTGAAAAAATGGATCCGTACAAGCCTCTTTACGGGGCTTTTTTTGGTCCGCCTTAGATTGGCAGCGCTAATCTTGGATGCCTTACAAAAGCACCGAACAACGGTTCAAGGGCACTTTTGGCCCATCTTGCCAAAGCTGGTGTCATTAC
>NZ_MDGL01000137.1 GCF_002742265.1 Maribacter sp. 4G9 | reverse complement strand
AGAAATTCGTCTGCGGTACCCGGTCACTTAATTGGAAATTATTGAAAAGCTTCTCTTGATAATCCTTTTTACCCTGCATACCTAAAGTTACGATCCTTTTACGGATCGGCAAGATCGAAATGCCCCTTTTTTTATAACTTGTGCAACAGGCACAATGGCTATAAGTAATTGCTTGTTCTCGCCTACTTTGGAAATTCCTGCGGAATTTCCAACTTGGTGTTTACTTGCCAAGTTAAGTGCTAAACCACGCAACTACTCATAGCCGAGACCGATGATGTACAATTCACCTAAAGG
Source organism: Maribacter sp. 4G9 (assembly GCF_002742265.1). Taxonomy (GTDB): domain Bacteria; phylum Bacteroidota; class Bacteroidia; order Flavobacteriales; family Flavobacteriaceae; genus Maribacter. The sequence continues at coordinate 1,051 of NZ_MDGL01000137.1, read as the reverse complement.
TGAACCCAAGTCGCTACATTGTCGCCAAAGGCTCCAATTCCCGCCCCTTGGGATTTGTACATCATCGCAGGGCCATGCCAGTTTGCATAATCCGTAGGATGAGGGACCATCCAACCTATCACCTTTAGGCGCCATCGAGGAAAACTGTACATATCAACGGCTATATGCAACCTGGCCACGTTCAACACGTATTTGTAAATTTATCCCAACAAGTTGCGTAAATTTAAAACCCGTAACGTGGCTTCACATAGCCCTGCGTTGTAGCACATTAACACCAACCAGCATACGAATGAACAAAATCATAGTTTTTTTATACTTTTTAGCAATCGGATTGATTTCTTGTAAAAACTCTGAAAAGACAATTGATAAGATTGAAATTGCTGAAAAATTTTTCGTGGCACTTGACGAATCTAATAGTTCTGAAATGAAAGACTTGTTAAACGACAGTCTGATAACTACGATACCGAAATATAAATATGAAGTAAGATATTCTAAAAATGATTATGTGGAAAATTGGTTAAAATGGGATTCTGTTTTTAAACCAAATTATAAAGTTCTTGAAATGAATTTGGAAAACGGAATTGTCAAAGCAAAGGTTTCAAAAGTTGACAATAGAATTCTTTTCTTTATGCATAAGCCTTTTTTGACCAATGAGGTTCTGAAGTTTGAAAATGACAAAATCATCGCAATAGAAACGGAGTATTTGAATTTTGACGATGAGACTTGGGGAAAAAATAGAAGCAAACTTTTGAGCTGGATTTCGGAAAATCACCCTGAATTGAACGGTTTTATTGATGACCAAACTGAGGGTGGCGGAAAGAAATTTTTAAAAGCACTTGAACTATATAAAAACAAAAAATAACGTGCTACAACACAGGTAACCGTTGCACAAGATATTAATCCGTGAAAAAATGGATCCGTACAAGCCTCTTTACGGGGCTTTTTTTGGTCCGCCTTAGATTGGCAGCGCTAATCTTGGATGCCTTACAAAAGCACCGAACAACGGTTCAAGGGCACTTTTGGCCCATCTTGCCAAAGCTGGTGTCATTAC
>NZ_MDGL01000136.1 GCF_002742265.1 Maribacter sp. 4G9 | reverse complement strand
AGATCCAAAACGCCTTTTAAACGACGGTAGAAATTCGTCTGCGGTACCCGGTCACTTAATTGGAAATTATTGAAAAGCTTCTCTTGATAATCCTTTTTACCCTGCATACCTAAAGTTACGATCCTTTTACGGATCGGCAAGATCGAAATGCCCCTTTTTTTATAACTTGTGCAACAGGCACAATACCTAAACGTAATGCGGACTTTAGGGCAAAACGAAAGTTCGGTGTATATTTATAATGTCGCTAAATCTTATGGATTTAGCTTTGGACAAGAAAAAATAAAACTAAACAATAAGCTTTAGCTTCGTGCGCAGACGGAAACGAAAAGTTTCCTTGCCTCCGCACTACGCTTAGCCCAACCGTTGGCCTTCATTATGACTAATTGACTAATCAGGACAAAATAATTTAAAGTAGTTAAGCATAAATCACTGTTTAAAATAACTCGTTTTATATTCTAATCCTATCGTCTTTTCCATAAGTAATACTTCAGGTTTATCTTTTCTTAAACCAACTTGCCAATTATTAAAAATCTCCCAATCATCGTTAATAAAAATTGGGTTTCCATATTGAATAATCAAGGCTCTTCGGATTCTATCTTCTTCTCCTTTTCCCGTCAAAATCCATACTACATTAAGCTTATTATCTCCAAAACGAGCTTCAATTTTTCTTGGGAACCCTAAATAATCTACACCAAAACAGTTTATCTGAATTTGAGCATTGGGATCTGATCCATCTAGTTTTTCTGTATTTGTAAAATCACTACTGGCTTCTAATATTGGTTTCAATTCGTCAATAGTGGCTCCCATTTTAAGAAACGCTGGAATTTGATTTGAGGAATTAGGTTCGGTTTCATCTTTATAACTCAAATCGATGTACGGATTATTCCAAGCAAACAGATTGGTATGCATTGCTTCTTTGGTCAATATCCAAGCGACATCCTTGTTTTTCTTTAAAAATAATCTATCCGCAACATAGACATCATGTAAGCTTCCCCTAGATAGAACTGTTTATTTTTCTAAAACTTCATCAAAGTTATTGTTTTTAATTCCTTGAGCGGTACCGCTCAAGGAATTAAGCTCCAAATATTGCTTTGGGGACAGATATCCCAAGGCCTTATGTGGCCTATGATTGTTGTAATCCTCCATCCAAATCCTTGTCTGTTCC
>NZ_MDGL01000135.1 GCF_002742265.1 Maribacter sp. 4G9 | reverse complement strand
AAAATATAAGCGACAACTGGAGAGAGGACTATAATTTTAATCATCCGCATAAATCTCTGGGCAATAAATCACCTAAAGAATACATGCCCAGGTTTGATGAAGAATTTAAATTCTTCATCAAACCTGACCTAAATAATAATTATTTATCGAATTTAGAGGTGTCCTAATAAGGGGAAGCCTACAACTAATCTTATACAACAACGTTAGCTTTAATGCTGGAGCAAGTTTGCGGAATTGAAAAAAGCTAGTTTATTTTTCGATTTTTTTTTTGAGTTTTAAGAATAAAAAAACGAAAAACTCTGTTGAGGAATTTTGAAATTTACGCCGAATTCTCACTCAAACTCTGAATTGAATTGCGTCTGAATTTTTAGCTCGTTTGCGGAAAAGAAATCTGAATTAAAAACTCGGAATCTCACTCAATCGGAATTTAGCAAGTTGCGGAATTGTTTACTCGAATTCTGAATTGAAAATTATTGCGGAAATTTGAGCAAATTTGCGGAATTAAAAACTGACCGAAAAAAGAAAATCGGAACGAAATATTAAGCGGACAAAAAAGCACTAAAAGCTAACAACGTATATAAAAAATTGCTATTTTGTGCTAAATCAAAAGGTCGTTGCACGTTTGCTACGTCTGATTTTCCTTCGGAAAATCCTCGCACGCAAACACGCAACTTTCCATATACATAAACGTTGGCATTAATTTCCTAAATAAGTGAATGTAGATAATTAGCCGAATTAATTAATCCGTTTTTCCTTAAATTATCCAAAACTTCATATTCATCTAAATCTGGATTCCTTCTGTTTAAAACTAACTTTCTAAATGCTTCCAATGCCTTTTCGTGATTTAAATCAATTATATCTGCAATAAAATCATCTGCGGATTTTGCAACCAATCCAAAAGTAGCTAAATAATCTTTCGGAAAATCTTTTAAATTATTTGTCACTATAACATTTGCATTGGTTTTTATTGCCGCAGCAAGTACATGACAATCTTTCTCATCTGGCAAGGTTAAACCTGAAATCAAAGGCTCATAATTTACAACAAGTGCATCTGGAAATGCTAAATTGGCAACATTTGACCTTTTTTTAATCTCCTCTTTTGTTATTCCTTTTCTACCCATTACATCTTCCCATTCATCGAAAATATGATTACTCCATTTTGGCGTAAACAAATCGTAATAAGCAAACCAAAAAAGTAAATCTCGTATCTCTATTGGATAAATAATATTGGTGTCAAGAACACAAGTAAATCGAACACTATGAATCATATAATCCTAAATCTTCATCTGATTTCATAATATCGATAAGCAATCGCTCTTGTTTCAATTTCATTTCTTTCTTATAATTCATTACATCTTCAAATTTAACTCTACGATGTCTTCCAACCAAAGTAAATGGAATATTCCCTTCCTCAAGTAATTTAACAAAATGAGGTCTTGAACAGCCTAATAATTCTGCCGCTGCTTGTGTTGTCATTTCAGTAGCAATCGGAACTAAAGAAATTGGTTGACCTTGACTTGTTGCCTTTAATATTTTCGCTAAAAGTTTAAGAGCTTTTAAAGGTATTTTTATTTTTTCAGCAGTTTCTTCAATTTCAATTTCTGGATTCTCTGAATGCAAATCTTCTAAAGTAGCCGCTAGTGCATTATACGATTTCATCGCTGCAATCTGCTCCTTTTTAGAAGGTTTTTTTATGTCATTAAAGTATTCCATATCGAATTAGTATTTTAGTTATTAACAAATATAAACGAAATAAACGAAACGGAAATATATAAAAATGTTAATTTTTTAAATCATCAAAAAAACTAATGCCAACAAAGTATCCTATGAAAAGCCCTAGTCCAGTTCTCTAAAGTTAGTATTTAATTTTCAATTACTTCATAATGATGGTTTTGGGGTGTTGAATCGTTGATAATTCCGATAGGATTATCAACCATTCAATACCATATAACTTGCTCGGCATCCTATATGTGATACACCGTTATCGGCGTTCACCGGCATC
>NZ_MDGL01000134.1 GCF_002742265.1 Maribacter sp. 4G9 | reverse complement strand
ATATAAGCGACAACTGGAGAGAGGACTATAATTTTAATCATCCGCATAAATCTCTGGGCAATAAATCACCTAAAGAATACATGCCCAGGTTTGATGAAGAATTTAAATTCTTCATCAAACCTGACCTAAATAATAATTATTTATCGAATTTAGAGGTGTCCTAATAAGGGGAAGCCTACAATTTTTCACACGCTCGGAATCAATTAGAGGAATGGCAGACAATATTAAAAAGACCTGAAAATATTTTGAGTTTCTATCGTGACTTTTCAATTTCTCAAGATTTAATAGACCTGACATTTAAACCAAGGTTTGTATTGATTTATGGAAGACGTGAGGAATTTGATAAGGACAAAAACTTAAAGCAAAAACGAGGCGCTTTAATGAACAATGACCAAGTTTTAATGTCTTACGATAGAATTAAACCGAAATTTTTAAATAATTATATAACCTGTAATGTTAAAAATGGAAAATTTATTGCCAAAAATTTAAGTCCTATATATAAAATTGGACCTTATGAAGACGATATGTACAATGTTACAAATTTGGTTGAAGCTGTGGATAATACAGAATATTTAACAGACGAAAGAAAAGTATTCTTAAAAGAAAAAATACCTTATTGTTTAGAATATTTTAAAGCAGAAAAAAATGGAGTTGACGTACAAATAACTAGAAATGGAAGAGAATTCCAAACGGACGAATAAAAAAAACGATTTGCCAACACCGTATATAATTTATTGCTAGTTCTAGCCTACTTACGAAAATCCTCGCGGATTTTCAATTCGGTTTTTATTTGCTAAATTACGTGCTTAACCACGCAACAAACCATATACAATCACGATGATGTACAATTCACCTAAAGGTGAACCCAAGTCGCTACATTGTCGCCAAAGGCTCCAATTCCCGCCCCTTGGGATTTGTACATCATCGCAGGGCCATGCCAGTTTGCATAATCCGTAGGATGAGGGACCACCCAACCTATCACCTTTAGGCGCCATCGAGGAAAACTGTACATATCAACGGCTATATGCAACCTGGCCACGTTCAACACGTATTTGTAAATTTATCCCAACAAGTTGCGTAAATTTAAAACCCGTAACGTGGCTTCACATAGCCCTGCGTTGTGTACAATTATCCCATGAGTTTAGAAGAAAGATTTAAATACTGGAAAAACGAACCTGATGAAAGTCCTTATAAAAGGATTTATGACGAACATACTATGACCTTCGTTGATTTTCTAGGTAAGCATTATTCTGACGAAAAGTATTTTAATTGGAGTAGATGGAACAAATGGATTTCTTGGATTCAGAAAGCATATCAACATGAAGAAATGGAAGTTTTACGAAAAAAGGGCGGATATTATCGTGTTGACACTAATTCACAGGATTATGTAACTTCCTTAGAAAGGCTTGAATTAGAAATTCAACTGCCTACGGATATATGCCAAGTAATAGCTTTTTTAGTAGTTGATGGATTTTTTAAGCACTATTCAGTTGACCCAAAAGATTGGATTGATATGGATAATTATACCAACCCTAAAAATAGTGAAGGCAGGCATAAAATTAATGAATTGGCTAAAAGCAATGAATCTCTAAACTATTTGAGGGAATCTCTAATTCATTTACCGTGGTGGGATATAACGAGAGGTGACCCACAAGGAAGATAAAAACTGCACACAACACGGTATATAGCAAATAGGGCGGTCGTTGGTTTAAGACAGCTCAGTGGATATTTGAAATACCGCCAAATCGTTGATTTGGCTTTTAAGAATGAATAAATTAAAAACAAAATACAACGCTTTGGCTCAGTGCAAACTTGAAAGAATATTGCTTTCTACTGCCCTACTTGCCATATACTAACCGTTCTACGCAATTTGACCAAACCAACGAAATGAAGAAAATACAAGAACATAATCCATCTACTGACGAACTTCTGAATTTGGAATATAACTTTCAACCTGAACTGACCAAAAAGTTAGATAACGTTAAAACTGACTTTAATCAGGAATTGATAAACGAAATTGTGTTGTGGAAAACCAATCGTTATGCTGAATTGAATAACGAAACGCTGAATTTGATAAATAAAATTGACCGAAAATCGGAATTTATCGATTCTGCTCTGACTGGCGAAATCTTAATGCATTTGCTCGAAACCAAAGGAATTCGCTTACCAATGGCTTCGACCATTTTGAGATTTAAGAATCCGAGAATTTATCAAATTATCGACCAAAGAGTTTATCGAATGATTTACGGAGCCGAACTGAAATTAAAAACGAACTTAAACGATAATATAATTCAATATTTGGACTATTTAACCGAATTGAGAAACGTTTGTGATTTATACCAAATTCCGTTCTCTGAATCTGACAGAATTCTTTACGAATATGACAAGATTATGAACTTGGAAAAAATAAAATACTGAATAAAAACTGCGTAGAACACTGGTAACCGTTGCACAAGATATTAATCCGTGAAAAAATGGATCCGTACAAGCCTCTTTACGGGGCTTTTTTTGGTCCGCCTTAGATTGGCAGCGCTAATCTTGGATGCCTTACAAAAGCACCGAACAACGGTTCAAGGGCACTTTTGGCCCATCTTGCCAAAGCTGGTGTCATTACCCCGCTTT
>NZ_MDGL01000133.1 GCF_002742265.1 Maribacter sp. 4G9 | reverse complement strand
GCGATTCGAAATGTCAAGGTAAAACAAAAAATATCGGGCCAGTTCAAAAACCCCAGAAATGCTCAGAATTTTGCCAAAATCCGATCCGTAATCGATACCACCATCAAAAACGGAATGAACGTGATTCAAGCATTGAACCTAATCGCTAAATTTGAATTTCAAGTAGACTGATTAGTTACAGAAAGATTTAAAAATTTTGAATTTGAGGTATATCATTGTTCTAGAATGTCAGGAGTCAAGCTATCTTGTACATCCCTTTATTTCGTATTTTGGATATGATTTAAAACCGTTTTGGACTCACGTAATAATAGCGTATATCTTCATGTCTTTTCATGCAAATAAACGGTTTAAAATAGTTAATAAATTGATATTCAATGCCCTAGGTAAAATTCATACTGTTTTATACTGTTTTGGTATACCTCCCCATCAAATTTTTGACGGATATTCTCAAGTCGGGCAAAGCGAACTCCATATATTTTTATTTTCAAAAATATATGGGGTTCAAGAGTTTTTAAACGATGCGCATTGATGGAAATGGAATGGAAGGCAATGGGTAGAGTTTTTTTATTACGCTGAATATGATGGTAAGCGATTTAAATTTCAAATTACCATATAGTTTAGGATTTATAAATAAATAGATTGATTTTTTCCCAGACAACTTTTTGGAAAAGAAGAAACTGTCCCGTAAAAGGTGAGTTAACGAAACTACTAAAAGAGACCACGAATGGGACGCTCGATTAAAAAGTTCCTTGGCCTTGCGAAGTTGTCTCAAAAAACGGCCGATTAACAAAACTCCCTGGTAAAAGTGTAAAATCCAACAAACTGACTTAAAAGCAACTAGAGTATGTCTTTTCTTCACAATCCCCTTTGGCGGGAAAAGGTCAAACTTTCAAGGGACTTCAAAACTTTTTCTCGGTAACTGGAACCTATTGGTAACTCTTGTTCGTCGATTTCAACATCCAGTTTGGTATATCCCGTTAAAAATTTCACGTTTATTATATAAGAACGATGTACTCTAAGGAAACTCTGGTTCAGTTTTTTTTCGAATGCCCCAATATTCTCCTTTACCCGTAGACTTCCGTTTGTACTTTGAATGTTGATATAATCTTTGAAGCTCTCAACATATTTGACTTTATCCAATGCTACCTTGACTCTCCGATGGCCTTGACTGACAAATATAATCTCTTTTGTTTGGTTGCCCATTTTAAAGCTTGAATGGTCAGGAACCAAAACTTTGGATTCCATTGATTTGAAAAACTTTTGAATGGCCAGGAAAAAACGCTCAAAGACAATAGGTTTCAAAAGGTAATCCAGAGCACTGACCTCAAAACCTTCTAATGCATATTCCCGATGGGCCGTAGTGAAAATAACCTGAGGCTTGTTTACCAGATTTTTGAAAAAGTGGATTCCCTTTATCACCGGCATGTTAATATCTAAAAACAGAAGATCTATCCGTTCTTTGGCAAGAAAGGATGAAGCTTCCAGGGCATTACTGCATCTTCCAACCACGTGAAGCTCTGGGATTTTGGAAACATACTCCGCGATAAGCTCCTGTGCCAATGGCTCATCATCTACGATCAAACAGTTATAAGTCATAGACATAGCTCCAGTTCTGTCTTATACGTATGGGGTTTTTCTATAATGTTCAATTGGTGTTTATTTGGGTACAGAAGTTCCAATTGCTTTTTGATATTGGATAGACCCAAGGACTTTCTCTCATTTATTTCAGGTTGTATGTCCGGTTTGGTATTCTTTAGCTCGAAAAACAACTTGTTTCCTTTATTTTCTACTTGAATTGTAATAGCAGCGTTCTCTATAGCTTCCGACACCCCATGTTTGAAGGCGTTTTCAACAAAGGTCAATAGCAATAAAGGAGCTATTTTTTCTTGCCCTGTAATGGATTCATCGAAGGAAATGCTCACTCTTTTCCCATACCGTATCTGTTCCAACTCAATGTATTTGTTGATAAGTAAAAGTTCATCTCGAAGCATGACATACTTTTTATCACATCGGTATAGCATATAGTCCAAAATATGGGACAAATTCTCAATTACTCGAACCGTCTTATCTGACTTTTTAAGGGCAAGTAGATATAAGCTATTCAGGGTATTGAACAAAAAGTGGGGGTTGAGTTGATTTTTTAGCGCGTTTAATTCAGCTTCCCGCTTTTTTTCATGCAGCACCAACAATTCTTGCCTTTCCCTATAAAACAAGATGGCCATCAAAATGATACATGGATAGGAATAATACACGGAATTGGAAAAGAACTGGTTAAAACTAAAATAGACTCCCTGAAAAGTAGGACTATCAAATCGTCTTAGAAAGACTTCGTAGGAAGAAGGATACGAGGGAACTAGATGTTGGAACAAATAAAGGGTGCAAAGTGTATGAACCAAGGCCAAAAGAGCTAAAACTAAAACGGAAAACAAAAACACTTGTTTCCTATTTAAAACTTTTGGTATTAAAAAACCTATTATCATGTAAGCGACCAACATCTGAAGAAAAACCCTGAAACCATAGACTTCAAAAAGCTCTCGGGTTTCAGCATAATACCAGTTCGCGCTAGCGGTAGAAAACAAGAACACACAAATCCAAAAAAGGAAATGCAGTGCGACCTCTCGTTTGGATTGAATGCGTTCCATTTACTTTCGAATACTTTATAATACCAGCAATATACTCGTATTTTCCAAAGAAAATAAAAGATAGATGACGAATAGGCCTTTTACGCATACGAAGAGGTTTTTTATGCTTAAATTATGATTCATCCACTCTAAGGTCGAGTTTTTATTCCCTTTCATACCCTTTGTCTACTCCTCGTTTTTTGAAGAGAGCATCCTTATAGATTTGGCACGAACATACAATCCAATAGCGTGCGAAAACTAGTATTTTATACCGTCTTTTTATCCAGTATAACCGTCTTTGGACAAAACATAGGTTCAATTTCAGGTTTGGTAACCGACAAAACTACTGGTCAGCCTCTAGCCTATGCAAGTGTGGTTCTTAAAACTCTAAGTGGAGTTGTATCCAATGGGACTATTACCAATGAAAAAGGAAATTTTCAATTTAATGAATTAGCTACTGGAACATATCTTTTGGAAGTTGAGTTCATTGGATACGCCTCCCAACAAATTCTAGTAAAACTTAATACCAACCAAGAAATGAAGCTCCCCGAAATCGCTATGTCAGAAAGTTCAGAAGTTCTTGAAGGGGTTACTTTGACCGCTGCGAAATCCGAGGTAGAGCAACGTCTGGATAAAAAGGTCATTAACGTGGGTAAAGATCTGGTTGCACAAGGACCTTCTGCCTTAGACCTAATGAACAACCTCCCATCTGTGAATATAGGTTCTGACGGATCCATTTCTTTTCGCGGAAGCGATAATGTAAGGATATTGATTGACGGGAAGTTGAGCAATTTGGAAAACCCAGCAGATGTTTTACAACAAATTCCCTCGAATTCCATCAAAAAAATTGAACTCATCACCAATCCATCTGCCAAGTATAATCCAGACGGACTTAATGGGATTATAAACATTGTACTTAAAAAAAATGCACAAGAAGGTTGGAATATGGCCTTTGGTGCCAACTCAATAATTGCACAACGAGAAAGGTACAATAGCAATGTATCACTTAACTATAAACCCAATAAAACCAACTATTATTTTGAATATAGTAATGGGTTCGGTGACCAAATTACGGACGGTATTGTCAATCGGTTTGATTTGAACTCCAATCAAATTACACGCAACGTTAATAATCGGGAGTCCCATTATGTGAAACTTGGGGCGGACTTCTATCCTTCCAAAAAATCCATTCTTTCATTTTTTACAACACAAAACCTATTCGATGCCCTTTTTGACGGGCAAAAAGATGTGATTTTCGAAGAAGATGCAGAAAACAGCTTTGCTTTAGACGATTTTTTGACCAGGAACAACCATACCCAAAACTATAATGCTGATTACAAATGGTTATTTAATGGTGAATCCCACTATCTGGAAATAGAGACCAACTATGATCTTTTCAATAGTGATTTAATCAATGATTTTGATTTTTCCGGTAACACCTCGGTACCATCTTATGTCGAAAGTATCGATGATACTCGATCTGTACTAACTTTTAACTTGGATTACAGTTTGCCTCTAGACACCAATTCAAAACTGGAAATTGGTGGTGAAGCCCGAATTAACCGTATTGACAATGAGTATACTTCTACGAACACTCAACTTGAGAATTCCACCTTTGAATATGATCGGGATATTTATTCCTCCTATTTTATGTACAATCGTTCATTAGGGAAATTTAAACTTAATTTAGGTGGGAGATTTGAGCAGTATCTTGTCAATGCGAGGTTCGATCAAGAATTATCGGGTTTGGATGATTTTGACCTTAAATTGTTTAATATTTTCCCATCCTTCTTCTTAAGTTATCAAGCCTCCGAAGAAAGCCCCCATCAGTATCAACTAAGTTATGGCAGACGAATTGAAAGACCTTCTTTCAATCAGGTGAATCCTATTCGGCAAACCACAACACCCCAACTAGTAGCATCAGGAAACATCCGATTACTTCCTCAATTTAGTAATACGTTAGAAGCAAACTACTTGTATAGATTTCAGAAGGGTTCAATCAATTCAGGAATCTTCTATCGCAATGTTCAAGATGAAATCAACCGGATTGGAATATTTGATCAAGATGACCCCAACCTATTGAGGTTAAGCTATGACAATTTTGATAGTAACAATGCATATGGTATAGAAGTAGGTGGGAACATAAGGCTTACGGATTGGTGGCGTTCCAATATTAACCTAGAATTATATCATAGGCAACAACGCGGATTCATTGAAGACGAAGAGGTAGCGGTACAAAACACGTTGACCAACATCAAATGGACACAGAATTATAGGTTGAGCAGTAAATTCAGTGCTTCCCTCTTTGGATTTTATAGTGGCCCACAAGAAATTTTACAGTATAGGCTAAAAGCCAACTATTACCTGAATGCAGGTTTACGATACAGTTTTGCCAATGGCAATGGGAGTATCAACCTGAATGCCAACGATATTTTTGGTACACGGCGTTTTGCTTTCAGAACCTTTAGAACAGTGTTTCAAGAAGGTGAATTCTTAAGAGACACTCAACAAATATTCGTAGGGCTCTCCTATCGAATGGGTGGTAAATTATCGTCACGAGCTCGTCAAAAACGCAAAAACAACATTAAAGCTGATCGCTTTTTATAAACATTCAATCATTATTATAATCCAAAACTATGAATTCAAATCAAATGAAATTATTGCTCATATGTATCCTTAGTGTTTCCTTTTTTTCCTTTGGACAAGACAATCTAGTTCATCTTAACCTCAAGAAAGGAGAGGTTTTTGATATTCTATTCCTTGCAACGATAGATGGGAGTCAGGAAACCTTTAAGGAGTACCGACAAACTGCATTCCCAGTAGCTTCGGAAATGGGCTTTTCTCCCTTGCCGGGATTTAAAATTAGGGAAACCATCCAAGGTAATTATGAACCCACAAGCTTGATTTTGGCCAAATGGAAAAACTTGGCTTCACGTGAAAAATTTCTTGATGAAATTGAGGCGCGCGTTCCAAATTTTCATGACATGCGGAAAAAAATCTGGTCGATTTTTAACTTAACCTTTTATGAACTTCCGGAAGATTACGCAATTCAATTGGATAGGGAAAAAGTAATCGTAGCTACTGCATGTTTTAAAAAGGAAAGGACAAAAGCTGATTTTACTGAATTTTTAACCCGATGGAAGAAAGCTGTAAAGAATACCAATGGTACCCTAAAAATGGAGTTGGTCAATGGAAAATCACCTGAAGGCTATGTCTACAATCCAGATTACATGGCGATTACACAATGGGAAACCAAAGAGGACTTCAATGCTTTTCAGAAGGAAAATCTTAAAATGGATGTTGGCTTCTTAAAAAATGTAAATCAATTTACGTTGACGGATTGAAAACCTCTTTAAACACCTTATAGTTTATCATCAATAATTCATATTTGTTGGATATAAACAATTGGAACATATCCCTATTTTAGAAAATAACTATATTTCGTTTTTGTGCTTCATTATGACCATAATCTATGGTAAAAATCTTTCGGAAAATTCGGTAAGATTTGATTTCAGAAAACAATCTTGGAAGTATTTGATTTATGAGTTTAATCTAATCAGAATCAAACCTAAGACGGCCATAAGTAATTGTTTGCTATCACCTACTTGTAAAAATCCTAACAGAATTTTATTTTGGGATGTAATTACTAAATTACAGGCAAATCTACTCAACCACTCATAGCGGCTACTGTTATGTAGTTTTTGACCGTAATACTCTAAAATAGAAATGAACAAAACATTAAAAAGCACTTTAAAATATTTTGTCGAAATTATTATTGTGGCTTTTGGAGTCTTTCTGGGCGTTTATTACAGCAATATTAATGCAGACAATAAAACAAAAATAGAAAAGCAAAAATCTCTGAATCTTATTCTTAAAGAGTTAGAACTAAATAAAAAATTACTTGAAGACCATATATCGTATCACGAAAATATAAGAACCGAATTGGACAGTATAGTTCCTACTTTAAGTGAAAAGGAAATGTATTCAAATTTTACGGAAGCTGAATTTAAACATATAGAAATTAAGGGCTGGACAGGTTTCAATTTTGCAAGACTTCAGAAAACAGCATTTGAGACCGCTAAGACTAGTGGATTAATAAAGGAGTTCGACATAGAGTTAGTCCAAAAATTATCTGATGTTTATTACTTTCAAGATGTTTATGTTGATTTTGGAACATCTATATTAAACAAAGCTATCGGAATAAATACATCTATGAAAATAGCTGACCTTATAGGCACAATCAAATTAATGACATCGGATTTACTAGGTTTGGAAAAAGAATTATCAACTAAGTTAGAAAAGACTTTAACAGAGTTAAAAACGCTTCAGGGAGCATAAGATAAGCCATAACTCCGATAAGCTTATAAGAAGAAAGGCAACGCCCACCATACTATGGGAAAAGGCCCAGCTATTCTACAAGGGCACCAAGCCCAAGGGGCGCATCGTCAACCTTTACAGAATATAAATATGCCCCATAAAAAGGAGTAAAGAGGTCAAGTCCGTCGATTTCGGGGCAAAGGTCAACAAACCTTAAGTGGATGGCATCAGCTTCATCGAGCACCTCTACTTTGACAATTTAACCAGGGCACGCGACTAAAACAGAACATAGGGCTGGCACAGTCACTGTTCAAGGTCAAGACCAAAATGCCGGGGGCAGATACCATCTATCCTACCACGACCATTACGAACTGTTGGCCCGGATGATAACCAAGAAGAGCGTGACAAGGCTGGAGGGAAACTTTGGCACTGACCAGGAGCACTTTGTCCTGAAAAAATAAAGGCACACAACAAGGAGACAGAGATTCTATGGATATTTTTTGGAATCCACACCACGAGTGCCAAAAAACTGGTGAACGAATCCAACACCTAGACCTAAAAACAGCTTAAAGCAGACCTGAAATCTTCAAAAAACCGTTTTGTTAGGCAATCCTATCCTTAGTTCCGAATATCCCTAATTAAGCATGCACAAAACTATTGTGCATCTTTCCTTAAGTTCCGTATTAGGAACGTTTCTAGTGAATCCCACCCCCTTATTTCCCATTGATTCGCCGTTTTATAATGCTCAATGTATGTCTCTTTCTCAGCGTTTAGCATTTGGCTCTAAAGAGGATTTGGAGAGAAAGACTTGCTCTTGATTTCTTATAATAATCTTATTTATACTACCTGAGCCCTCGAACTCGTATCGAATTCCGGAAATACTGCGCAGATTATTTTTTTCAAGTTTTATGGAATAAGCTAGCACATCATTTATATGTATTAAAAGTTGTCCATTGGATGATGCCAATTTTATGGATATATCCTCATTCATGTTAACACCAAAATATGACAAATCGTTAGTCTTTCCAGAAATTAATTTATCAGGGACAAGTAAATTGATTTCTGATATACAACCTTTAGTGGTTAGAGGAACAAGAATTACCTGACCTTCGCAGTAAACCGTTAAGCTAGCAGTCTGACAAGGCTTCTGTCCTACGTTTCTGACCACCATATCGATAGTGAAATCATCAATATAAAGGTCTTGAAAGTTTTCTATAAAATATATCCGTTTTGACTCTCGATTAACTTTGTCGTCAAATATCCCATCTTCAACACTACTATCAGATAATGCTATCCTGTCATTGAAAACAATGTCGTTTTCATTTAGATAGGTTGCGGACTTCCCTTTCCCCAAAATACCCAGCCATCCGTTTGAAGGAATTAGAAGACCGTGCTCTTTTACTATAACGTCATTGACCACAAGTTTGGCCATGAAATATCCAGGGCTATAATATATGGATGTCGCAATACTATCAGTATTTGATACGGCATGCCGTTTTGTCTCATCCCAGCTCTGTTGTATTTCTAATTTATCTCCTTCTTCAATATATGAAGGAATTCCATATTCAAAAACAATAGAGTTAGGAATACCACTGGAAATTTTTTTGCTAGAAAAGCTGAAGTCCGACGAGTTAAACTTTTTTTCGGAAAAGAAGCTCCCGTTAAGAAGAACATACAATAGTGGTAGAAATGTTAAAATCGCAACCACAAACAAGAAGGTTTTTTTTAAACTGATTATTGGAGTTGCCTCTTTTTTCTTGTTTTCTTTTCTTGTTATGAAATCGCGCCAATCGTCATATTCAATATATTGCGCCAAAATATTTAAAGTAGTAGTGCTGGGGTCGGATGAATAATTGAGTCTTCCCCAAACCCTTTTCAAAGTGTTCGCGCTTAATTTCATACCAGTTCCTTGATGAATTTTTTCGCTTAACTTTTCAAAATCATAGGAAGACCATTCGCTACTTTTCCCCCAACCAAGCTTTTTCTCGATTATTGCAAGACAAACTTGAAGGTCTTGATTTTTTTCTATTTTTTTTAATTGACTCATTTAATGCTGATTACCGAATTGGACGAACTTGTACAATAATGATTTTAAGAATATCTAGACGTAATCATCTCAAAATCTAAATTTAAATAGTTGAAAATTATGAAATTATGAAATCGCAAATTAAATTAAAACACTATTTAATGAGTAGCGTATTCTCTCTTTTCTTAATGGGATGTAGTGCGCAAAAATCGATAATACCAACCAAGGAAAATGTTCGAAGCGTTAACCGAGAAATCCACTTCACAGAAGGTGTACTAGAGCTGAATGCAGCCGAAGGAAATGGGATGGCTATTTTGACTGATGTATCCTTTCAAATCGGCACTATACAATTAGATATTAAAGGGGAGAATAATCCCGGTAGTAGCTTTGTTGGGATTGCATTCAACATCCAGAATGATTCTACTTATGAAGCTGTTTATTTCCGACCTTTTAATTTTAAATCTCCCGAGCAGAATAGACTTGAACATGGCATTCAGTATATTTTTGAGCCGAACTATCCTTGGTATAGGTTACGGAACGAAAATACAGGTGAGTTTGAAGCAGAATTCATCAACCCGCCTCCGCCGGATGATTGGTTTTCGATTTCACTAACCATCGAAAAGAATAGGGTTATTGTTAAGGATAGTTCTGGAAGATTATTAATGCAGGTCAAAAGACTCTCAACTATTTCTTCAAGTAAAATTGCATTTTGGGTAGGGAACTACTCAAAAGGCAGTTTTAGGAATTTAAAAATTCAATAGCAATTAGTCTTACGCCCAATGTTTTCAAAAATCTAAATACGTATAATCAATTTGCACTTTAATGATTAAAATATTTCTCCCATTAGTCCTAATTCTCATACTGATAAGTTGTAAGCAACCACCTAAATCAACCGATGTTTTTGAACCTACATATCCCGATTCCATTCCTACAATCTTTGCACCAGATATAATTTCGGTAAAAGGTAGGTTGGAGCATGGAATTTCGTTCACTCCAGACAATCAAGAATTGGTATTTGGAGTGCTGAACAAGGACGATTTTAGCGGTAAAATATTTCATTCTAAGTTGGGTGATAAAAATTGGGCTAAACCAATTGTTTTTAATCCTTTAAGTAACTAATCAGTCTACTTGAAATTCAAATTTAGCGATTAGGTTCAATGCTTGAATCACGTTCATTCCGTTTTTGATGGTGGTATCGATTACGGATCGGATTTTGGCAAAATTCTGAGCATTTCTGGGGTTTTTGAACTGGCCCGATATTTTTTGTTTTACCTTGACATTTCGAATCGCTTGC